>JBIOVO010000321.1:0-12170 GCA_044867735.1 Pyrinomonadaceae bacterium
ACGAGCAGGTTTCGCGGAACAAGAAGCGTTTTCCTGAGGATTTCATGTTCCGGCTAACGAAGGAAGAAGCGAAAGCTTTGAGATCACAATTTGTGATCTCAAGTGTGAACGCAAACTTGAGGTCGCGAATTGCGACCTCAAGATCGAGTTACGGTGGTCGTCGCTATCTACCATACGCTTTTACAGAACAAGGCGTGGCGATATTGTCGAGTGTGCTGAATAGTGAACAAGCAGTTGAGGTAAACATCGCGATCATGCGAGCGTTCGTTCGACTCAGACAGTTGCTGGAAACAAACGAGGAACTCAATCGCAAATTCGAGGCAGTGATTCGAAAGCTGTCCACGCACGACAAGTATTTCAGAGTAGTCTTTGATGAGTTGAAGAAGCTGACTGAAAAGCCGCCGTCGTCAACCAGGCAAATAGGATTCAAGACTGATGATTGAGTACCGTGCTCACCACAACAAAAAAGCCGGGTGCGCGAAGCACCCGGCCAGCTGAGATCGATGAAAAACCACTAAGAAGCTTGAGCCTTAACTACATACTTCTCGATCATCTTCGTGATCGACTCTTTGCTCGTCGCGCCCACGACGCGTTCGACCTCTTTCCCATCGCGGAAAAGAATCAGCGTCGGAATTCCCTTGATGCCGTAACGCTGTGCGGTTGAGGGGTTGTCGTCCACGTTCAACTTCACTACGCTCGCGGACTCGCCATAATGCTCAGCAACAGCCGCTACGGTCGGCGCCAACATGCGGCAAGGTGCACACCATTCCGCCCAGAAATCTACCAGCACTGGTTTACCTGCGCCCAATACATCCGTCTCAAACGAGCTGTCGCTCACATCTTTCACAAATTCACTCATGTTTAATCGCTCCTAGTCTCCTACTAAATGTCTCACCCGGCGCTATCGCGCTCGGTTCTGTTATTGCCCCTCGCCTTCGAGGAAATTCTTAAGTAAACGTGCACGTGACGGATGACGCAGTTTGCGCAACGCCTTTGCTTCGATCTGGCGAATGCGCTCGCGGGTCACGTTAAAATTCTGCCCCACTTCTTCGAGCGTACGCTCGTGACCGCCGTTATCAAGTCCAAACCGCAGACGGATCACACGCTCTTCGCGCGGGCTCAGTGTTTGCAGAACGTCGCCTGCGATCTCGCGCAAGTTTGAAGTGATCACACGCGCTGCCGGACTCTCGCTTGATTTGTCTTCGATCAAGTCGCCGAGTTGCGAGTCGCCGTTCTCACCGATCGGTGTTTCGAGTGAGATCGGATCCTGCATCAACTTACGCGCCTTGCGGACCTTATCGACCGAGGTATCCATCTTCTTCGCGATCTCTTCGGTCGTGGGTTCGCGGCCGAGTTCACGCACCAGCTCACGCGAAGTGTTCTTCAACTTGTTGATCACTTCGATCATGTGCACCGGAATGCGGATCGTGCGCGCCTGGTCGGCAATTGCACGGGTGATCGCCTGGCGGATCCACCACGTCGCATACGTCGAGAACTTGTAACCACGACGCCAGTCAAACTTATCGACACCCTTCATCAAACCGAGATTGCCTTCCTGAATCAGGTCCAGAAACTGCAAACCACGGTTCTGATACTTCTTCGCGATCGAAACCACGAGACGCAGGTTCGCCTCGGTCAGCTCGTGCTTCGCCTGTGCGGTCTGCGCTTCGCTGACTGCAATCATCTGATGTGAACGTTTGATCTCGAGCGCCGACAAGTGGTGTTCGACTTCGATCTCTTTCAGACGCTTCTTGGCCGTAGCCACATGCTTTCTGAATTCCTTCTGCTTGTCGGCCTTGAGTCCCTTGCGCTTCAGCTTTTCTGAGTTGCTTTCGATTTCACGCTCGAGGCCACGCGCCTCCTTGAACACTATTCCAATCGCGGCGATCAGTCTTTGACGGGCAGCTTCCTTCAAATGAAGACTACGAATCTCCGTGGCGATCTCCAACCGTGTGCGGGCAAGCTTACGCCTGTAGCGCAGAAGTTTCTTCGAACGCTTACCACGTGAAATCCTCAGCTCATCGGCGAACTTGTCGTACTCCTTCAAGCCGCGTTTGTAAAGCTGCCGGATGTTCTGAAGACCTTCGATCGTCCACTGCAAATACTCTTCGCTACGATCTTCGTGTTCTTCGGTTTCCATCTGATCCGAGAACGCAACGACGTCGCGGATGTTGAGTGCGCCGGCGGCGAGTTCGTCGCCGATTCTGAAGAGTTCAACTACAGCGATCGGCGAACGCGCGATGGCCTTCTCCGCTCTTTTCTGCCCGCGCTCGATGCGCTTCGCAATCGAAACTTCCTGCTCACGTGTGAGCAACGGCACCACACCCATCTCGCGCATGTACACGCGGATGGGATCTGAAGTCTTATCCATTTCGCCGGCTGAGAGGTCGAGCTCGACCTCCTCGCTCATGGCTTCATCGGACTCAACCGTAGACGAGGACTCCTCGATCAAAGGCTCCTCGATCTCGGTTTCACTACTGGTCGCTCGTTCGAGCGTTTGCAGAACTTCGTCGATATCTTCAATCGACACGGCGTCGTCCGTCAGCTCCTCGCTGAGGTTGACGAACTCGCCCGGAACCGAATTCATGAGCTCGATACCGCTTTGATCTTTTTCAAGCCTGGCCAAATTTGTATTCCTTTCTCGCGGTCTATTTAACGCAGTTCGGAGGATCCGTTCCTCCTGCTCTTTGCACCTGCACGCAACTGGGGCAAAGCTACCTGCTTCTGGTCGTAATATTTCCTCTTACCGTTCTTTTCAATCCTTCCGTTTTTCCCTAACGTCTTCGATGTCGCAGCAGCCCCGCAGGGTTTCAAGCGTTGCACGACATCGTTAATTGTTATGTTTTCGAGCACCTGCTCGACGGCAGAATCGACCTCTAAAAGCACTTCCCCTAAAACAGTTTCAATGTTTACGCCGACCGGACAGTCACGACTGGGAGGTTGCCGGTGCAGCGAAAAGACGCCGCCATACTCAAGTGCGCGATAAATGTCGAGCAGAGTAGTGTTTGCGGGATCGCTAGTCAGCCGGGAACCACCCAACGACCCAGTTTGAGAAACAACCAAACCCGCCTCTGCCAGCTCTTTCAAAATGCGCCGGATTACGACTGGATTAGTGTTTACGCTTTCTGCAACCTGTTCGGATTTAAGGGGTTCTTCGCCTGACCAGGCCATCAAACTTAAAACATGAACTGCAACCGCAAACCTGCTATTTGTCGACATATCAAAGCCATTTACGAGCCGCTGGCCGCCTTTTTGTAACCATTATAGTTACAATTTCGTTTTTGTCAACTTTGTGATACGCGGTGGTTTAGGGAAGGTTTCAACGGGGACTTTTGAACCACCAAGACACAAAGACACTAATTGAAAACCAAATAAAAAGACTTTGTGCCTTCGTGTCTTGGTGGTTCAAAACCGTTCAGGCAGCTACTAGGAGACGGGGGATTTGAGGTCGTGGATTAGGGTGAAAAGGATGTCGACGTCGATCGGTTTCGGCACCAGGGCGAGGTAGCCGACTGAGAGGGCGCGTTCGCGGTCCTCCTCGCTGGCGTAGCCGGAAATCGCGATCGCGGGGACCTCACTCAGGCCCGGAAGGAGGCGCAGTTGTTCGAGCAGTTGATAACCGTCGGTCTCGGGCATCCCGATGTCGGAAACAATGATGTTTGGACGCTTTGCTACCGCACGGCTCAGGGCCTCGGCGGCCGACGAGGCGGTCGTTACATTCGCCCCTTCGCGTTCGAAGATCATGCTGAGCAGGCTCAAGGTATCCTGAGAGTCCTCGACGAGCAAAACGTCGAGTCCCTTCAGGGAGTGAACCTTCTCGACAGGCTTCTCAACGGTGATATTTCCCATCGGCGCCGCCTGCATTCGCAAAGTGAAGGTCGCGCCCTGACCAACGCCCCCGGAATAGGCTTCCAGTCGTCCGCCGTGCATCTTCGCAAGCGCATCGGCGATTGCCAGTCCCAGACCTAATCCTCCATGGCGCCTCGAAGTCGAGCCGTCAGCTTGCCGGAAACGATCGAACACGTGCGGCAAAAACTCCGGCGCGATCCCGACACCCGTATCGGCAACCTCGAGATGCGCTTCGCAGCCCTCTAATCTGGTAATGACCTGAACCTTGCCACCGGGATCGGTAAACTTGATCGCGTTTGAAACGAGGTTCCAGGCAATCTGCTGCAAACGAACCGGCTCGCCCATCACCACCAGACTCATGGGCCACAACGACGTCGTTAGCTCGATATCTCGCGAGGCAGCAGACGCACGCACGGTATCGATGGCGGCTTTAACCACGATGTTAAGATCCGTAGGCTTGGGTTCGAAGTGAAGTTTTCCGGTCGCGATGCGCGAAGTGTCCAGCAGGTCATCGATGAGTCGCGACTGAAGCCAGGCGTTGCGCTCGATCGCATCGAGTGCCTGCGCCACGCTCTTCTCATCGAGTGTTCCGCTCCGAAGCAGTTTGATCCACCCAACCACGGGAGTCAGCGGTGTGCGTAGTTCGTGAGAAAGCGTTGCGAGAAAGACGTCCTTGGCGCGGTTAGCTTCGGCCAGTTCCACATTGAGGCGTTTGAGTTCCGCGGTGCGCTCTTCGATTCTCTGCTCCAGATCGAGATTCAACTGCTTCAGATCCGCGCGCGCTTTCTGTTCCGCGAGCATGAGTCGCCGGTGCTCGACGCCCCGGCGAATCGTATGTTTCATGCTCTCGATGTCGCACGGCTTGACGAGATAATCGTAAGCGCCTTCCTGCAAAGCCGCGATAGCTGATTCAACTGAGGCAAAGCCGGTCAGCACAACTGAGATCGTAAACGGCGCGTGCCGGCGAATCTGATTCAAGACGGAAAGGCCGTCGCCGCCTTCCATATGGAGGTCTGTAAGGACGAGGTCGTAGTCAGTCCGGCCGAGCAGGTCGATTGCTTCGTCGCCACTTGACGCGGTATCGACGATGTACCCCTCCTGCTCGAAGATCGCGGCCGTAGTGATGCGCAGACTCTCTTCGTCGTCCACCACGAGCAGACGCGCTTCAGTAAGAAACGCGACAAACGGACCGCTATCGTCCAACGTCAAATTGCTTCCTGAGGAATCGAATTGCTGACTCATTTTGGTGACTGCGATTCGCTTTCCTGATCTTCGAGAATCGGTGACTCGACCTGGAGCACGATGCTAAAAACCGTGCCACGGCCGAGTTCGCTGGTTACTTCAATGCGTCCACCATGTTGCCGCACGATATCCTGCGTGACCCACAACCCCAAACCAGTTCCCTTTTTTCCGGTCGAGAAGAAAGGATCGAAGATACGGTTGAGGTCGTCTTCAGCGATACCTACTCCGCTATCGCTCAGTTGGACAAGAATCGAGGGTTGTAAAGCCTGCTCGTAACGAGACGTGGAAATGACGATCTCGCCGTCACCAGTGATCGCCTGCTGCGCGTTAATAATCAGATTCAAAAACACCTGCCGCAGTTGATCGGCGCGCGCCCTGATCTTCGGCAGCGATTCGTCGAAAGAGCGGTTGATGCGGATGCGCAGTTGGCGCATCTTCTTTTCCATCAGCACGAGCGTCTCTTCCAACAACTGATTGACGTCAACCCAATCGACTTCGCCCGGACGGCGAGTAAATCCAAGCATCTGCCGGATAATGTGCGAAACTCGTTCCGTTTCTTTTCTCGCAATCTCCAGAAAACGTGTGTTCTTGTTGTCCGGGGTAGCTGTTTGCATCAGGTACAGAGCGTTTTTGATCGCTTCGAGAGGATTGTTGACCTCATGTGCGATCGACGCGGCGAGCCGTCCGACGGCCGCGAGCTTTTCAGATTCAAACAACTGCTGTTCGAGGCGTCGTCGTTCGAGCTCGCGAATCTCAGTCAGGTCGTGAAGAATCGAAACTACGGCCGTAACCTGCCCGGTTGGGTCCAGGACCTCGCGCGCAGTGATCTCCATCGGTAGCGACCTGCCACCGTCAGGATCGATCAACTCGATTTCAGCCTGTCTGCCTGTCTCGGATGCCGAAGCAAGTCCCGAAATAAACGAGGTGAGTTTGACGGCGTTGGTTCGGACCGCCGCAGGGGCTGATGCTCGGAAAGATGCGTTCTCCTGAAACAACAATTCCGCACGTCGATTGAAGAGGATGAAGTTACCAGCCGAATCGCACACGACGATCGGATGGCCGACGTTCTCAATGATTAGATCGAGCCGATCGCGTTCTCGACGTGATTCAGCTTCAGCATGTTGCAGTTTGACGAAGTTTCTCGCCAGCTCTTCATTTGCTTCGCGCAGATCCGTGACATCGCGGAAGATCGACACGAGTCCCAACGGTTCGCCACGCGCATTAGCAGCAGGCGTGGAGATGACTTCGAAGTGAATGTCGGAACCCTCGATCGGATCCACCAGCGTGATGTCTCGTTGAATAACTTCCGACGAGGAAACGGTGGCGCTTGATAAGTAGGCCGAGAAGAGCAGGTCGTTCATCTTCAGCGCGCGCCGCTTTCCTTCACCGGCGTTGGCGGAACCACTAAACAAGTCTTCAGCGCGTCGATTCTGTAGCAGGATTTCGTTGTCTAGATCCGTAAGCACGATCGGATCCGCCACTGACTTCATGATCGACTCAATCCACTGCCGTTCACGCTGAAGTTTGGTAACCGTGCCGATAAGTCGTTCCTGATGAATCGCGAGCGAAGCGACCACGCCGACCCGATCCGCAAACTGTTTGAGCAGGTTCAATGAAAACGGTTCGACGTTGCTCTCGGTGGCGCCGATGTAGAGCACGCCGAGTCGCGAACCCGGCTCGAAAGTCCAATACTGATTTGGAAGTCGTCCACTACTGCCACGCTCGCGACCTGGTTTGGTGGAGATCTCGGAAATGCCGAAAAGCGGCAGCGCCAGCACGTCCTCCTCCCAACGCATCTTGTCGAACAACGTGCGCGACGCTTCGTCTTCCTGCATCGGGATCCAAAGCGGGCAGGCTTCGTGGATCACACGAACACAAGCGGCGCTCGAGTCAATCGGCATTTCGACGCGAGTGGAATCACTCTCAAAACCGACCGCAGCTCGAACTCGCAGTTCTGCGTCTCGCTCGTTGATGATCGCGATCGCAGCCTGGCGATGCCCAAAAATATTATGGATGCCTTCGAGTGCGAGAAGTAGTCGCTCCTGCAACTTGGGTGTCGCCAGCATCTGAGTCGTGGTTTCGACAAAGACGTCATACTGGCGCAGGTATGGACTAACCCGCTCGGATTCCGAAATGGAAGGGGTCGTACGAAAGGTTAATTCTGCGGGAGCTTCTCCCATAAGCTCATTTGGTGATTGCCGATTGGTGATTGCCGATTTAGGAAGCTATCGCCACTTTCAACAAACCGGCATTTGGCAATCCGATCACTTCTTGTCGACTTCAACTGTTACGCGTCGCCGCTCGGTTTCAACTGTTTCTGTTCCTGGCGTCAATACCGGTCGCGACACTGCCGGGGTCAAACCTACCGCCTCAGCGTATTTCAGATATGTATCGATTGAGGCAACGACTACACGGGCTTCGATCGTAATCAAGTCGATACCCACCAGCGAGATTCTCACCCACGCGTCGATGACGATGCCCTTATCGAGCACGCGATCAAGGACGTCTATTAAACTGGTACCGCCTGGTGCTCTTTCGACAGCCATTTGCTTCGGTTCCTTCTTTATAAGTTTTGAAAAACGAGCATACTGCGCGAGGGTTGACGGCGCCGACTGCTCTTCTCAAACGCGTCTTCAAATTCAACCGAACTACTGATTACGACGCTTGGCTTTCGCCTTGCGCCCCGCACGCTGACGATTGTTTGCAAGTTGATTCTGTTCACGGACAGTGGCTGCGGCACCGGCGGCTGCGAGCCTTCGAATCTCCTGTTCCAACTCGGAAAGTCGTTCACGCAGCTCCAGATTTTCAGCTTCAGCACGCTCTGCGCGCGTCGTTAAATTGGTGTCGTAGCGCCACCAGTTCAAGCCGATCTGCTCAGCTTTATCGATCGAGCAAACGAGCAGCCGGATTTGCAACGTGAGTAGTTCTACATTGGCCAACGACACCTTGATGTCGCCCGCAATCACCAGTCCCTTGTCAAGAATGCGATCGAGAACATCGACCAGGCCCGGGGGACGAGCCGTTATAAGGGTAGACCGCTCGCTGGACACTTTCGCCCTCCACTATCAGGGGGCGGCTTTACTCAAAAAGCTTAGATGGCCGCCACCATCACTTAACTCCTGCCGAGCAAGACTGCTAACTGCTAAATCAAGCGCCCGATTGGACCTAGATCAAGATTGAGGTCTTCATCAGCTAATCCGAACTGCGTCTTTAACTCCTGGAGCTTGGCCTCCTATTTCATTAGTGCCAGCCCTAATTCTTCAATCTGTTCAGGTGAGAGATCCCCGCCTTCCATGCGGCGAACCGCCTGCTTTTCGAGCAGACGGCGGATGAACTCAATTAAAGTTAGCACCAGCTTAGCCAGACCTTGTTCGACACTTTGCGCATCTATATTAATGCGCGAGGGTAGGGTGTCTGTGACGCAACGAAGTTGCTCCACAAACTCCTCCACGTGCGAAGTTTCGATCTTCGGCTCAGCCGAAAGGGGATTTTCGGGGGAAAGCTCCATCAGCTTACTCCGAACTGCGTTTTAAACTCAAGCCCAATATTCACAAAACTGTACGGCGGCCACGGTCCACTTAGCAAGAAATGCAAATCTGGCCGGCTTTCATGAACTTCCGCCACTTTGTCCTGGTACTGCTTGACCCGAGGCCGTTCAACCAGGTGTGACGCCGCGACAACCAATTTCTCGTTCGGCCTGACGGTGACCTGTTCATCTCGAGTCAGGCCGCTGAGGCTTTGATGCAACCACGTTGAGATTTCTTTTGCCGCAGCGGAGTGGCGTTCGTCACCCAGGATCTCGCGGCGTTTCTCTGCGAGAAAGGCGGTCCCGGTCCCCTGTGCAGCGGCAGGCTGCTCGCCTGGGTCTTCTGTAGAAAGTTCCCAGATGATCTTCACACTCATCTCAACGCAATCACGCACGTGCGCGAGTTTGGTTTCCAGAGCCGGCTTGCCTGTTTCAAGGTAACTTCTGAGTTGTGCATCCGTGACGAGGGTTCCGAACCGAAAGGGCAGCGGTGTCGTGCGGTCCATCACGCTGCGCACGACGGCGGCATGGGCCAGAACGTTTTCGCGGTTCACCGGAACGGTATCGGCTTCGAGATTGCTGACCAGCACCGCGAGACCTTCGATGTTCAGCAAACGAACCGGCGCATTCGAGACACCACGCACTGTTTCCGCGATCGATTCGACTCCCTCAGCGAGGCAATAGACGTATAACTTCATTCGGTTCCGCGCTTGCGCAATACTTCGTGTGCCGTCTCAACCGAACTCACCAGAACATTCAAGCCGACAAAGATTAGATCGATATCGGCGACGGAGATCGTTATCTCTCCCGCGATCACGAGACCGCGATTGAGCACGTGATCGAGTGTTTAGAGCAGCGAGAGATCAGTCTCGTCCCACTCGTCAATGATAGTAGTGGTGATAACTTCCTGATCAGAACTGTTCATGATTACGCAGATTATAGCTGCACGAAGTTGTAGACGGGCCAGGGCCCGGTTAACTCAAGGCGGATGCCTGCGCTCTGGTGTTCCTGCGCCAGTCGCTCGGCGGCCTCGCGAAAACCTTCGAAATCTTTTCGATTAACCAGAAACGCAAACTTCGCCTTCAACTCGCCGTGCTCCGTCGTTTCAACCTTCAGGATTCGTAACCGCCGCGCGTCTTCGCTTTGCTCTTTCAACTTCTCTTCGATCTGCTCGACGATCACGTTCACCGCCGCGCGCGCTTCATCCACACGCAGCGCATCAATCTTCTTCTGCATCAGGTACGACTGTCCCGGCGGCGCCTGCTGTGCACGCTCAACCAGATCTCTTAAAACCGGACTCACCGTCGTGATGCTCGAAAGCAACACGGATCGATCGCAGTAGACGTTCACTCCCCACTCTTCGCGGCCGCGCAAGTGTTCGATGATCTCTTCGAGCTCGCGCGTCCGCGCGGCCAGCATCTGCTCGACTCCTTCGCGCTCGAGATAGATCGTTCCGAAACGCAGAGGAACGACGCTTATCCGTTTGGCAACGTACTCGACGACGGTCTCATGTCTCATAGCGCGGATCGCGGTCCACGTAGCATCCGTCAAATGCTCCGCCAGATTCTCTTCGCTGAACGTTTCGCGCGGCACACGACTCACCAGCGCCGCAAGCGTGCTGACCGTCACCCACTCGAGTTTCGAATCATCCTCGATCGCTGCGGGCAGCGACGCGGCAGGCAGACTCGTCACCGCTGAACTCTCGGCTATGCAGTAAACGTAGTAGGCGATTTCCATTGAGACGTCCTACATTCTGCTTGTTCCAAGACCTGCCCGCAAGGGGCACATCTCATCGAATCAAGATCCGAGCGTTAACCTAAACGAAATTTTGTTTGACAGATAACAGACCAAGGGATAAAGTGCGCCCACTTGAACACGTCTTTAATCTTACGTGTGCACCCAGAGCTCACGTAAAGAAGCCTCAACCTGCAGTTCAACGGACGAGCCCAGGGTGGATTAAGCCGAACTCCAAGTACCTCGACAAATTGCTCAATAACCTGCGAACGAGATCTTAAGAGAAATAGCTCTTGTGACCGCATATTTCATCGACCTGCGGAAGTGCAGATTCCGCTCGGGAGGGAGTAGCTCCATGCAAAAACAGAAGCGAACGATTTTTCTCGTTGTTGGGAGTCTTGCGATTGGTCTAGCGGTGACGCTGTTCGCAGCGAATCGACGCAGTGAGAGTAAGACCTTGTCATTCCAGCAAGGGCCAACAACTGAACGGGCTGTCACAAGAAGCAAATATGTTAGTCGTTCGACTCTACAATCGAGACTGGGCTGGGCGCTGAAGCAGCTTGGTGACCGTGTGGAACGTCCCGGAAAGGAGCGGGCCGCCATTAGCGGTTCATTTCGTTACGGCGACGACGCGACAAGCTATTCATTAGTCCTCTTGAATGAATTTCCAGATCGCTTGCGCGCTAATCTCACCCACGGCGGCGACATGAGGACAATTGTATTCGACGCAAGTCGCTCGGGTGCTGCTTCCCAGCAAAGCGAGGCTGACGAAGCTTTGTTGGAAACCCTTGTTTACGATTCGGCTGAACACTTCTTTTGGAGCCAGACTCAGCAGCAGGCCACCCGATCCATTGGCAGCAGAATTCGGCTCGACGATGGGTCGACTCCCGATTATAGCGGTCCATACTACGACGTTTATCAGCTCACCGACGTGGTAAAGATCGCCTCAACTCCGCAGCTTCGATCCAAGTTCTATTATTTCAATTCTGACACTCTCCTGTTGGAACAAGTGCTTTACCAAAGCACAAATCAAAGGGGGACGACAAAAGTCGAAGTACGCCTGAGTGATTGGAGAAGCCTTGATCATCAGCGCCTCCCTCACCGAATAGAGCGAATTGAAAATGGCATATCAAGGTTCGTCTTCACGATAGGTTCTTCAACCCTCGGCCCTCGCCTCGATGACGGGGCTTTTGATCAATAACCTCAAACAATCTCACTGGAGACGACTCATGCCTACTCGACTGTCAATGCCCAGCCTTACCGCTTGCGCCATCATTCTTGGACGGAACGAAAGTCACACAGAGTCCAACCCAGCCACAGCGCATTACGGATCGAAACGGAAACTACGTCGAAATAGTCGGCATCACCTATAACGGCAACCCTGCGTTAGCCGTTAGAGATCAGCAGAGTCGTCAGATTGTGCTACAGGCGAGCGGTAACTACATCGACACTATTCACAACCTCGGTTTTGGCGGCGTAGATCTGGCCCAGGAAGTTCATTGGAAGACTTTGCAGGTTGGAGGCAAGGAGTACAAAACGGTCGAACCTGTCGTTGGACCAAATCCCAACGGTTATCCAGAACAGCTAGGTACGCTAATGGCCGTTTCCGAGATTCGTCTGCCATCACAAAGTGGGCCGATCAAATACACCTTCGGCTATAACGCTCAAGACCATGGGAGTGTACCGTGGGGAACACCTTCAGTCGGCCTGGGAGAACTGAGTTCAATAACGCTGCTGGCCGATGGAGTTGAGCAATATAACGTCCAGTACAAATACCTTCTGGATAATCAATACGGACCAAGTGAGGAATTCAAATGGG
>JBIOVO010000322.1:0-6162 GCA_044867735.1 Pyrinomonadaceae bacterium
CACCCCTTCTTCCAATGAGACGCTTCATTTTCGTGTACTGCTGAGACTGCGATATGCGAACGCGCCAGTGGCGCGTGGTTCGACGTTCTGCTCACGTTGCCGGGCGGCCAGCAGCACCGGCACTCCCGCCAGCAACACTAATACACCAGCCAATGCTCCGGCGCCGGTGTAGAGCAGACTCGACTGCAACATGTACGCGCATGCCATGCAAAAGAGCAGCGGCGTGATCGGATACAACGGCACACGGAATGAACGCTCAACTTCCGGCTCTCTCACTCGCAGAATGATCAGCGAAAGACCGACGAGAAAAAAGAAGAGCCAGAACACCGGCGCCGTATATTCCACCATCGTTACAAACCCCTCACGCGCGAATGAACCGGCAAACACGAGCAAGAGCGCGATCGCGCCCTGCACCAGCAACGCGTTAGTCGGCGTGTTGGCACCCGAGTGCCAGCGCCCGAGAAAGTCGAACAGCCGGAAGTCACGGCCGAGGGCGTAATTCGTGCGCGCGCCCGTAATGACAGTCGCGTTGGCAGACGTGAGTGCGGAAATTGCGACGAGCAGACTCACGAACTTCGCGCCCCCTTCTCCCATCGCCCGTCGCATCAGATCCGCTGCCGCAGCTTCCGAAGCCGCGAGACCGTCGAGTCCAAGACCGCGCAAGTAGGCCCAGTTAACGAGCATGTAAAGACCGGTGATGACAGCGATGCTGATGAGTAGTGCACGCGCGATGTTCTTGCGCGGCTGCTTCACCTCCGCCGACACGTAGACGGCTTCATTCCAGCCACCGTAAGTCAGCAAGACGAAGACGAGCGCGAGTCCAAACGACACTGCCGGTGGTGGCGCCGTTGTTGGTTGCACAGCCGGCGCCGGCGTATCGCTCGCCGCCGTTAGAACAAATCCGGCAACGATAACCAGCACCAGACTGAGCACCTCGACGGTCGTCAACCAGTTCTGTGTACGCGAACCTTGTCGAACACCCGCAACATTCAACGCGGTCAACGCAACTACAACCAGAGCAGCGTAGATCGATGTGGAGTATTCACCGAGATTGAGTAGTTGTGAAGCATAGTCGCCGAAGACGAACGCAAGCAGTGCGACCGCGCCGGTCTGCACAACGGCGATCCGCGACCATGCGTAGAGAAATGCGAGCGGCTTGCCGTAAGCCCGAGTGAGATAGTGGTAATCACCACCCGGATGCGGGTACGAGGTTGCGAGCTCCGCGTAACACAGCGCACCAACCAACGTCACCAACCCGCCTGCGAGCCAGATCAGCAACACTGCGGTTTCGCTACCGGCGTTTGCCGCCACCATCGACGGCGTACGAAAGATTCCCGCTCCGACAACAATACCTATCGTGATCGCAATCGCGTCCTTCAGCGAGAGCGTCGGCACAGGGCTGCCCTGGCTGCCCGCCTTCAGCCTGATTCTGTCAATCATTTTCCCCTCCCGCGCGAACGAGCTACGGCGTTCTTCGATTCGAAGCGGTGGCGGGGATCGTCCAGAGAAAGATTCGCTGACCTCCTCCGGGAACAGTGACTTCTTTCTCCGGTTTCCAGTCGCCCATGTCGAAGGCGTGTGACACTACGCGTGTGCCCGGCTTCAGATCGCGCAGAAGCTTGGGACGCAATTTCATATTCACTTCCGGAAGCAGATACAGCGTGACCACTGTTGCGTCCTTGAAGTCAGTTTGAAAGAGGTCCTGGACAACGAAAGTGGTGCGATCGGTTACGCCGGCGTTTTTCGCGTTTTCGTTACTTTCCTTGATTCGTTGCGGATCGATGTCCACACCGACACCGCGCTGAGCGCCGAACTTCTGTATCGCCGTGATTACTAACCGCCCGTCGCCACACCCAAGGTCATAAACGACGTCGTTTTTAGTTACATTCGCGAGGCGAAGCATCTCGTCCACTACTGCCTGCGGCGTAGGCACATATGGAACGTCGCGCTTTACTTGCTGTGGTTTAGGTGGATTGGTACTGACCGCTCTTTCCTGAGTGGTTTTGATTTCCTGCGGTGGTTTCTCTTGTGCATAGGCGCATGCCATCGTGACCGCCGTGCACACGAATGCGATCACGAGGCGCAGCCGAATAGACTTCGATTTGGCTTTCATCGTTCCCCCCTTGATTTAAAGGATTTCGGAATCTTAGGGGTAAGATGACACGCTATTCGTGCGACGACGCACTTCAATCTCGTTTTTGTCTTAAGTTTTGGTTGGGATTTCTACAGATCTGTGATCACAGACCCGTGCGCCGCTCCATTTCTTCGGGATAACGGGCGCCTTGCAGCGCGATCTTCGAAGCAGCGTCATCGATCTCGCGTAGATCATCGGCAGTCAGTTCGACCGAGACCGCGCCGATATTCTCCTCAAGCCGGTGCAACTTCGTGGTGCCTGGGATCGGAACGATCCACGGCTTCTGCGCCAAAAGCCACGCCAGCGCCACTTGTGCTGGTGTCGCATTCTTACGTGCTGCGACTTCACGTAGCAGATCGACTACGGCCTGATTGGCTTTGCGAGCCTCGGGCGAGAAACGAGGAAGAATGTTGCGGAAATCGGAACTAGCGAAGGTAGCGTTTTCGTCGATCTTGCCGGTGAGGAAACCTCTGCCGAGTGGACTAAACGGGACAAAACCGATGCCGAGTTCTTCGCACACGGGTAACACTTCAGTTTCGACGTTTCTGTACCAAAGAGAGTATTCGCTCTGAATCGCAGTCACCGGTTGCACTGCATGTGCGCGACGAATCGTTTGCACACCGGGTTCTGAGAGTCCAAAGTGCTTCACCTTTCCCTCGCCAATCAGATCCTTGACTGCTCCGGCAACGTCTTCGATTGGCACTTCCGGATCGACGCGATGCTGATAGAGCAGATCGATGGTGTCAGTGTTGAGTCGCTTGAGCGAAGCTTCGGCTACTTCCCTGATGTGTTCCGGACGACTATCGACGCCGATCTGTTCACCCTTGGGACCGATCTTGAAACCGAACTTCGTGGCGATCGACACTTGAGCGCGGAAGGGAGCAAGCGCTTCGCCGACGAGTTCTTCGTTCGCGAATGGGCCATAGACTTCAGCGGTGTCGAAGAGCGTAACGCCGTGTTCGACGGCTGCGCGAATCAGCGAGATTCCCTGTTGCTTGTCGGTTGCCGGACCATAACCAGAGCTCAGGCCCATGCAACCGAGACCAAGAGCCGAGACTTCCAGGCTTCCAAGTTTTCGTTTCTGCATTGTTTGTTCCTCGTAGCGTATCGTCCCAAAAAAGATTTTCTCGCGCAAAGACGCAAAGGCGCAAAGTTATGACCCTTCGGGCGCCGCAGGTCTGAATTTTGCGCCTTTGCGCCTTTGCGTGCGAAAACTTCCTTAAGCACCGCACGTCTCACTGCTCATCACTCGGCCGCTCAGCTCGCGGCGTGAACTCTCCCAACGTCGCACGCACCTGTTGCTCTTTGCCGTCACGCTTGACTGTCAACGTCACCTCGCTTCCCGGAGCCGTGCCGGCGATCTGATTGCGAAACGTATTCGGGTCGTTGACTGCATTTCCGTTCAACGCAGTGATGACGTCGCCTTGCTGAATCCCGGCGCGATCAGCCCCACTACCAGACTGCACCTGGTAGACGACCACGCCCGGTCCTTCTCGGACGCCCAACCTCGCCGCTTCTTCCGACGGTATTTTGAGAACGACTATTCCGAGTTGGCCGCGACGCACTTTGCCCGACTTCACCAACTGATCCACAACGCTGCGCGCCATGTTCGACGGTATCGCGAACCCGAGGCCGATACTGCCTCCCGACGGCGACAGTATCTGCGAGTTGATTCCGATCAACTCACTCGCCGTACTAACGAGAGCACCACCTGAATTGCCGCGATTAATCGGCGCATCAGTTTGCAGAAAGTCTTCGAAGCTTCCGTTGCTCAGTCCTGTTTGACGTCCCTTGGCGCTGATGATGCCCATCGTGACAGTTTGTCCGATGCCCAAAGGATTGCCGAGCGCCAGCACGACGTCGCCCACGCGCACCCGATCGGAATCACCGAGTATGAGGACCGGCAGGTTACTCGCGTTGACCTTCAACACGGCGAGATCGCTCGGCGGATCCGAACCGACAACTTGAGCATCGAGTGTTCGATTGTCGCCCAGATCCACCTTGATCTGATCGGCGCCGTCGATTACGTGATGATTGGTCAGGATGTAACCGTTCTCATCGATGATCACTCCTGACCCCAACCCCTCACGTCTTTGCGCGGCAGGCGGCTGGTCAAGATCACGCTCGCCGAAGAACTGGCGAAAGAATGGATCGTTCATGAACGGAAACTGTTGCGGTTGCCGCACTCGCACCGACGAATGAATCGTGACCACGGCCGGCGCCACTTTAGCAACCACATCAGCATACGACGCTACCGCGATCGGAGTCGTACTCGGTGTGTTCGGGCCGCCCGGATTTGTTCCCGGACTGTCCGCTGACGCGAGCTGAAAGTCTCTGTTGCCACGACTGCATGCGACCACGCCTGACAAAACAATCGCGAGGCCTAAAACGAGCGCGACGCGGATCCGATCGCGCCTCACTAAACTTGCTCTCATGATGTCCCCTTTTCGAGTCTCCTATACAGCGCGCGGCGACATTCGACCCGCTGTCTTAATCATGCCGTGGAGTCGAATACCCAGCGCGATAAGCAGGGCTCCGAATACGATGGCATATGCTCCGATGAGCCAGACGACCGCAAGTGCTCCAGCAGTCGGATTCAAGAACAACAGCGCACCAAACAACACCGAAGCAACTCCGGCCAGCACGAGCATCCACTCGCCCGTAATGTATTTGCGCAACTGAATAGCTGCTGCTATCTCGAACACCCCGGTAACAATCGCCCACGCCGCGATCAGGATCAGGAGCACGAGCGCGGTGATGCCCGGTATCGCAAATGCCAACACACCTGCCGCGACGCTGAGAATCCCTTCGAGCAAGAGAACCCACCATCGTTTGTTTTCACCGTGAATTTTAACACCGGCGGCGATGGCGAATGCTCCATCGACCAATGCGTAGGCGCCCCACAGAAACACGAGGGCAGTTAGCGTTATGGCCGGCCAGACAAATGCCAGTACTCCGAAAGCAATTGCGGCAATGCCACGCAACACCAACGCCCACCAACTACCCGCATAAACTGCAAACATCGTTCTTCCTCCTTCCCCCTTGTTCACTCTTCACTAACGACCAGCGCCCGCTGCGCGCGTCTTCTGCTTATCCTGCTCGCCACGCGAAGCTTCCTGGATCTCCAACTGACGTCCCCGTCTTTCGGTCTCTTCGATCGGCATGGTGATTTCGAGCACGCCGTCGCGGAAATTCGCAGCCGCATCGTCCGGATCGACACCTTCGGGTAACGGAATCTCGCGATAGAAAGAGCCGTAAGAGCGCTCAGTGCGATAGAAACCTTCTCGTTCTTCGCGGTGTTCTTCCTGTCGTTGACCACGGAGAACGATTGAATCGTCGCGCAGATCCACTCTCACATCGTCTTTCTTCATACCCGGTAAATCAACCCGAATGACCAGTTGTCCTTCACGCTCAAACATTTCGACCTGCGGTGACCACGCTGCCAAGTCACCAAACCCGCGCATCATGCCGCCACCGCCGAAGTCAGCAAAGAGCTGCTCCATGCCTTCGCCGAAGCGACGCATAAAACTAAACGGATTCGCGATGAGCCCCGGCATAGCTTTCTGACGTCGCGAAAGAGCTGTTTGTGATTGTGATTGTTGTTGTGAACGACTTCTATCGTCTTCTTGCGTTGAACGTGTTCCTTTTTGCTGTTTTCCTTCCTTTGCCATGACTTCCCCTTCCTTGATCTATTGAGGTCAGTACCGTAACGCGGTCCTGACCGGATTTCTTGATTGGCAACGCAGACACTTCCACCGGCGCGGTTCTTCGCAGAGTGCTTCTTTCCCGAACGAACGATCAAAACAAATTCTTTAGTGCACACTTCGTGCCATAGCGATCAACCGTTGGGGCGCGCTGAAGACGCTGTGAAATGCGCTTCTTTGTGTGGCTAAAAATCCGCGAAGTGGGGTGGAATAGTTACCAGTGTACTGCTTCAAGGCGCGCCGTAAAGAGGCACAAAGGCACAAAGGTTAAGAACCGAGAGTTACGAAAAGATGGGGTGGCCACGGAGGGCCACCCCTACAAAT
>JBIOVO010000323.1:0-8054 GCA_044867735.1 Pyrinomonadaceae bacterium
GTTGTTCTTGTCATGGACAATCTTGTAATCCTGTCAAAAGAATGGACAGGATTGACAGAATGGAACAGGATGTTGTTCTTGTCATGGACAATCCTGTAATCCTGTCAAAAGAGTGGACACGATTGACAGAATGAAACAGGATGTTCTTTCTGTCAGACCAATCCTGCAATCCTGTCAAAGGCTTTAGCGGAGCAGTGCGGAAGCACTCCAAAGCAACGGCGCCTGTCCGTGTAGATCGCCAACTCGTCGTTCGCGGTCAAGATAGTATTGCACCGTGAAACCCTTGTTCGTGCCGACACAAACATCCTTAACGTTCGCGTCCTGGTCCAGTTGCTTAACGAGGCCCAGCCACGCCTTTCGTGCCGCAGGTCCATACAACTTCGCATCGAGCCAGCCATTCTTCACACCGGTGATCATGGAAAAAGTAAACATGCCCGTGCTGGACGTTTCGGCCCATGACTCGGGCTGATCGATCAGTTGACGCCACAAACCATCCGGCCCCTGGTGCTTGAGAAGTGCGGCCATCATCTGTCGATAGCCTTCCATGATGCGCGCACGCTTCGGATGTTTCTTCGGTAACGAGCGAAGCAGCTCGGCCATGCCCGCTGCCACCCAGCCCACTCCGCGACCCCAGAAAAACTTCGAATCGGGCGCGTGATAAAAGAGCCCATTCGGTTGTTGCAACTTGTCGAGATAGGCGGCCATCGTTACCGCCGCGCGATCGATGTATTTGTGATCCCTGGTCGCACGGTAGGCCTGCACCTGGACCGCAGTAATCATGTACATGTCGTCGATCCAATAACGCGCTTCAGCGGTGATGCCATCGGGAGTGGTCTTGCCCCACTGCTGATCGGCCAGGCTCCTGCCGGCGTCCAGGTACTTCTGATCGTTGGTCTGCAGGTAGAGCTGCAGCGGCACAACTCCGAACACGCGATAGTCCACATGCGCTTGCGATGAGACGTGTTTCTGACCTTCGGCACTCCAGAGCGTGTCAAACTTTTGCAGAAGCTGACTCTTGAGTTCCTTGTTTTTGGTGAGTTCGGCAATGGTCAGAGACCCATACCCGGCACACACTTCCGGATAGATGACGTACTGCCGCTTGCCTTGTTGGTACTCAAACTGTCGGGCCAGGTAGTTTTGCGCCACACGCGTCCCGACTTCTTTCGGCGAGGCGCCGGCAGGCCAGTTTTTGAAGTAACTGGATTGAGCTGCAATCGGGATTGCCGCTATCAGAACCACCAGGGCGGCAAAGGGAAGGGCGGCGATGGTTTTTCGGGAGCGGCTTCGCATAATCGTCCCTTTGTAGAGGTTCGGAAGAAATAAGTCAATCGGTTAACTCTTAGAAATTTTGCTGGTTCTATTAATTTTTACCACTTGCAAAAAACTGCCGCCTACAGTAAGAAGATGTACGCTGGGTAGGGAAACTGGCTTGGAAGAGAGCGCTCGAAAAACTCCTCGGATCAAGGATGTGGCGCGCGAGGCGGGAGTCTCGACGGCCACGGTCTCGCACGTCATCAACAAGACAAAATATGTGACGGATCGCACCCGCGCGAGCGTTTTGAAGGCGATCGAGGAGTGTAACTACTATCCAAATGCGCAGGCGCGCTCCCTTGCTTCCGGGCGAACGGACATGATCGGTCTGCTGGTCTCAGACATCGCCAATCCGTTTTTCCCCGACCTGGTCAAGAGCATCGAGAGCGCTGCTTTCGAACGTGGCTTCAACACGATCCTCCTGAACACAAACTACGACGCTAATCGTGCGGCCGATTACGTGCGGCGACTCATTGGACTCAAGGTAGCCGGCGTGGCGCTGATGACCGCCGAACTCGATCCCGAGTTGATTGAAGAGCTGATTCGAAAAAACATTTCCGTCGTTAGTCAAAACTTCGGCAGGGTCAGCGAACACATGAGCAATGTCGTGATCGACTATGCGATGGGAGTGGAAGAAGCCGTGCAGCATCTGGCTTCACTCGGTCACACGCATATCGTTCACGTCGCCGGTCCAAGCAGGCTCAACGCCACCAATGTTCGACGTGACGCTTTTCTTGATTCCGTGGCGCGCCACATCCCTGAGGCAAAAACGGCCGTCTACGAAGGCGACTTCAAGTTTGAGGGCGGACGACGCGCAGCTCTCGAGATACTGGACCGGGACGAACTGCCGACAGCAATCGTCACGGCGAATGACATGATGGCTTTCGGCGTGATGAAGGAGCTTTACAAAGCGGGCTTATCAATTCCTGCTGATGTTTCCCTGGTTGGTTTCGACGACATCGCGTTCGCCGAACTTACCGAACCACCATTGACGACGGTTTGCCTGTCGCGTGTGGAGTTGGGCCAAAGGACCGTGGAGGCTTTGGTGAACAATATCGAGAACCCGCGCGAAGAGGGCCAGGAAGTTCACATTCCGACTTATTTGGTGAAACGCAGTTCGACTGGGCCGCCGCGCACAAACTAAAAATGTGTCTTGCTCCGGAGGAGCGGCAAATTTATGGTTCTTGCTCCGGAGGAGCAAAATGTTTATAGCCCTGAATCCTTTATTTATCCCCGCTCCGTCAGGAGCGGAATGTAATTCAAACAGCAAGAGCACATTGCGCTCCGCTGGAGCGCACAGCTATTAAGGTGTTAAGGCTATAAACATGGTGCTCCTCCGGAGCACTTCGCGAAGGAGCGCTTTTCGAGGGCTGCAAGTTAAACGCTTTCCTAAAATGGTCTCTCTGGTTTCCGATAGCATGAGTAAGGAACAGCCACAGGCGGAACGGTTTAAGTATGTGAAATACCTCTGGCAGGACGAGGTCGCCGATAAACTGGACGGCCTCGATCGCCTGGTCTATCGCTCAAACAAACTCGGCGAGGATCTCACGCTAACAAATACCGGCGGCGGTAACACTTCGTCCAAACTGATTGAAACGGATCCACTTACTCGTGAAAGCGTCGAAGTGTTGTGGGTAAAAGGGTCGGGAGGAGATCTGCGCACGGCCAGGCGTGACGGTTTCGCGTCGCTCTATCTCGACAAGATCCGCGCGATGAAGTCGCTCTATCTCAACGATCCGGAACGCGGACCGAAGACGGAGATCGAAGATGCGATGTATCCGATGTACAGTCATTGCGTCTTCAACCTCAATCCCCGCGCCTGTTCGATCGATACGCCGCTGCACACACTCGTTCCATACAAACACGTCGATCACCTGCATCCGAATGCGGTGATCGCGATCGCTGCGTCAGTCAATCAGGAGACGTTGTGCAAAGAGATCTTTGGTGACGAAGTGATCTATGTGCCGTGGCAACGGCCGGGATTCGATATCGGGCTGAAGATCGAACAGTTGATAAAGGCGAATCCTCAGGCCAAAGGTGTTTTGCTGGGCCATCACGGCATGAGCTCGTGGAGCGACGACGACAAGACATGCTATGAGACGGCCCTGGAGATCATCGATCGTGCGGCGCGGTTTATTGAAGAGCGGGACAAGGGGGAGATGACTTTCGGCGGCGTGCGTTACGAGCCTCTCCCGGAAGACACTCGACAACAACTACTCGCCGAAATAACTCCGTGGTTGAGAGGACAACTCTCGACAAGGAAGCGTCTTGTGGGGACTGTTCAGGACGATCCAAAGATGCTTCGATTCGTTAACAGCGTTGACGGGCCGCATCTCGCAGAACTCGGCACGTCATGCCCCGATCATTTCCTCCGCACCAAGATAAAGCCGTTGTTCGTTGACTGGAATCCTCACACCGCGACACTTGGGGAACTGAAAGCTTCGATCTCCGCCGGCCTCGCGCAATATCGTGAAGACTACAAGGCATATTACGAACGTTGTAAACGCCCGAAGTCTCCGGCGATGCGCGATCCCAATCCGACAGTCGTACTGATTCCCGGACTCGGCATGATCGCGTGGGGAAAGAACAAGAGCGAGTCTCGTGTCACTGCTGAGTTTTATAACTGCGCGATCGAGGTTATGCGCGGTGCGGAAGCAATCGATTGTTACGAAGCGATGAACGAGCAGGAAGCTTTCGACATTGAATACTGGGATCTCGAAGAAGCAAAGCTCAGACGCCAACCTCCGGAAAAGGAGTTGGATCGCCAGGTAGTTGTGATTATCGGAGCAGGCGCGGGCATCGGCAAAGCCACGGCACACCGCGTAGTGAGCGAGGGCGCGCACGTGGTCTGCGTGGATGTTGACGAAGCGGCCGCGAAGAAGACGGCCGACGAGATCATCGCACGGTACGGTCCCGGGATAGGTGTTGCTGGTACGGGGCTGAGCAACTGCGGTCCGGCAATCGGGTTGAGTTGTGACATCACGAATCGTGAGAGCGTGCAGGAGATGCTCACGAACGCGATTCTTGCTTACGGAGGCATAGACGCTGTTGTCGTTACGGCGGGCGTGTTTATGTCACCGGACAAGAACGGGCAGATCGAGGATCGCCAATGGACACGGACTTTCGAGATCAACGTCATTGGCGCGTACATCGTTGCGGATGAAGCCAACAGGATCTTCAAACAGCAGAATCTGCCGGCAAACATCGTGCTGACGACGAGCGCGAACGCAGTCGTAGCGAAGAAGGGAAGCCTGGCTTACGACGCGAGCAAAGCGGCGGCCAATCATCTGGTGCGTGAGTTGGCAATTGAGATGTCACCGCTGGTGCGTGTGAATGCAGTGGCGCCGGCAACAGTGGTGAAGGGAAGTACGATGTTTCCGCGCGACCGCGTCATGGCTTCGCTCACAAAGTATGAACTCCCATTCAGCGACGATGATTCTGACGAAGACTTGCGCGACAAGCTGGCAGCCTTCTACGCGCGGCGCTCGCTCACGCAAAGCCCGGTCGAGCCGGAAGACCAGGCTGAAGCAATCTTTCTCCTGATCTCCAAACGCCTGACGAAAACAACGGGCCATGTTTTCCCAGTTGATGGCGGTTTGCAGGACGGATTCATGAGGTAGGCAGCTTTACCCAAAGCCATCGATGGCACAGAGAGGTTATTGCTCCAGAGAGCAACGATACCGAAGCTATTGCTCCGGAGGAGCAACATGTTTATAGACCATAAATTCCAAGATTCATCCGCTCCGTTAGGAGCGGAATGTAAATTGAACCTCAAGTACATAGCGCTCCGATGGAGCGCAACGCCACTAGGGTATTGAGGCTATAAACATTGTGCTCCTCCGGAGCACTTAGGCAAGTTGCAAGGCCGAGCAAGAGACGGAAAGAAGGGAACCAGACTCTCGCGGGGACCAACATGCAGAGAAAATTTGAAATTGACGACGGCTTTATCGCCGGCGAGAACAAAAAGCTCGAGTCATGGATCGATGAAGATTACGAGCATCTCGCCAGGACGCTTCGGCGCAGGCAGATAGATATCGAAGACCTCGTCTCGAAAGCGCAGTCGTTCCGCGTTGCCGTCCCGTCCTGGGGACTCGGCACGGGTGGGACGCGTTTCGCTCGTTTTCCCGGCATCGGTGAACCGCGCGACGTTTACGAGAAGCTTGAAGACTGCGCCACTTTGCTAAAGCTGGTGCGTTCGACACCCGGAGTTTCGCTTCATATTCCGTGGGACCAGCCGGAGAACGTCAACGACCTGTTGCTGTTGGCTCGTCAGCGCGAACTCTACTTCGAGGCGATGAATTCAAACACCTTTCAGGATCAGTCGGACCAGAAACTGTCTTACAAGTTTGGCAGCCTGGCCCATTCCGATCCTGGCGTGCGACAACAGGCGATCGAGCACAACATTGAATGCATCGATTTGGGCCGGCAACTCGGTTCCAAAGCACACACGGTTTGGATCGGCGACGGCGGAAACTTCCCCGGGCAACAGCACTTCCGAAAGACGCTCGAGAACTATCTCGAGAGTATGCACGAGATCTACAAAGCCCTGCCGGACGATTGGCGTGTGTTTATCGAGCACAAGTTTTATGAGCCGGCGTTTTACTCAACCGTCATCAACGATTGGGGAACGAGTTATTACTGTGCGCGCGAACTCGGTCCGAAAGCCGCTTGTCTGGTGGACCTCGGCCATCACGCACCCAACGTCAACATTGAAATGATCGTCGCGAGGCTGATTCAGTTCGGAAAACTCGGAGGTTTCCATTTCAACGACAGCAAGTACGGTGACGACGACCTGGACGCCGGTTCAATCAAGCCTTTCCAACTTTTTCTGATCTTCAACGAACTGGTTGACGCTGAACAGAGCAGTGTTCCTGGTTTTGATCCGGCTTACATGCTCGACCAGTCGCACAACGTTACCGATCCAATCGAGTCACTGGCGATGAGCGCGGTCGAAGTCACGCGTGCCTACATTCAATCGCAGCTAGTTGACAGAGTTGCACTGGCGGAAGCGCAGGACAATTGCGACGCTCTGCTTGCGCTCGCAACTCTAAAGCAAGCTTTCACCACTGACGTTTCGCCGATCCTCGCGGTAGCGCGACAACGCTCCGGCGGCGCGCTCGATCCGATTGCAACGTTTCGCGCCAGCGGCTACAGGCGCGCCAAAGCCGACGAACGCCCGACGAAAATCGAGGCGACCGTCGGAATCGTTTGATGGATGATGCGCTTTTCATCGCAGTCGATCTTGGGGCTGGTAGTGGTCGCGTATTCCTGTGCGGTTTAGGGCAAGACGAGTTACTGCTCCAGGAAATCAAGCGGTTTCATTATCCGCCGCGCGAATGTGACGGGCACCTGCGGTGGGACTTCGCAAAGATTCTCGACGAGATAAAGATAGGGCTTTGCAGCGCTGGAGAACGAGCGCGGGAACTGGGTCAGCGCGTTCGCAGTATTGGCGTAGCGAGTTGGGGCGTCGACTACGGATTCATCGACGCTGCTGGAAACCTTCTCGAAGACCCGATCTGTTATCGCGACCCCCGCACGCAAGGGGTGATGGACGAGGTTTTTGCGCGCATCACGAAGCAGGAAGTGTTCGAGCGCACCGGGCTTCAGTTGATGCCCTTCAATACCTTGTTTCAGTTGTTTGCACACGCGTCGGAAGGCATTCCGCGAGACGCGCGCAGGTTGTTGCTGATTCCGGATCTCGTCAATCTGTCGTTGACTGGACGCCCGGTCACTGAATACACGAACGCAACGACCACGCAGATGATCAACGCCGCGAGCCGAAGATGGGACACGAAGCTTCTCAACCAGCTCGATTTGCCGGTGGAGCTAATGCCGGAAATGATCTCCGCAGGCGACGTTGTTGGCCCACTGTCTTTGAGAGAAGCGCCTGGTCTTGAAGATACACAGGTGTTGGCGCCGGCGACGCACGATACCGGCAGTGCGGTTGTGGGAACGCCGCTGGAAGAAGGTTGGGCATTTATTTCATCCGGTACGTGGTCGTTGGTCGGTGTCGAGCGAGATAGTGTTCTGATCGATTCGCGTGTCTTCGCACACAACTTCACTAACGAGGGTGGCGCGTTTGGAACGATCCGGTTTCTGAAGAACGTCATGGGTCTTTGGATCCTCGAATCGTGTCGCAACGAGTGGCGCGAGATTGATGCTGACTACGACACACTCTTAACGCGGCTTCGCGAGATCGATGGATACCCGGCGTTGATTTTTCCGGACGATGAACGGTTCTTCAAACCTGCAAGCATGCTCGACGGATTGAGCGAACAGCTTGCTGAAAGCGACCAGCGGATACCGAATGATGCGGTAACAATCACGAAGGTGATTCTCGACTCGTTGGCGTTTCGATACGCATCGGTTCTTAGGACGATTGAGTCGTTGACCGGCCAAAGAATACGCGGCGTGCAGATCGTCGGCGGTGGCAGTCGTAACGACTATCTGAATCAGATGACCGCGAATGCGACGAACCTTCCGGTCACGGCGGGGCCAGTTGAAGCCACGGTGATCGGTAACGTCCTGGTCCAGGGAATCGCGGCCGGGCGATTCTCGTCGTTGGCGGAAGGTCGGCAATACGTCGCGAGTAAAGTCAAAGCGAGAAGGTTTACTCCGTGCGTGTCCGACGCCTTGGTCGAGGCAAGGAATCGATACGATCAGATTGAAGCGCGGTTTCGTTGAATTCACCGCGGGTGGCCACGGAGGGCCACCCCTACAAAAAATCCCGTCATGTTGTTGTA
>JBIOVO010000324.1:0-13040 GCA_044867735.1 Pyrinomonadaceae bacterium
AGATCGAGTCGATAAACGCCGGCACGACGCTGAACTTCACGCTCAAGTCGTCGCTGATCAAGGGCGCGCGTGCAGACTTCATTAATGCCCTCGCCAGTGGCGGCTCGACAATGGACGCAGTGATTGGCGGTCCGCTGGTGGGAGACGGCAACACCTTCGACAACCTGGCGCCGAACAATCATCCGACCTCGGCAGCCGGCGGTAACCGTGTGGTGGCAACTGCAACGAGCACGCAGACAGTCGACATCCGCAACAACACTATAAAGGGTTCGAGGGGTGAGGCGATTCGCGTGCGTTCGACGATTAGCGGAGCCTTAAGAGGCAACGTCAATGCTCGCGTGCGTAACAACGCCATCGGCTTGGCTGGGACAGCCAACTCCGGATCGTCGGAGAGCTTCGGCGTCTTCATCTTCAGCGATGGCGGCAGCAGCATGACTGCGGCGGTCACCAACAACCAGATATTCCAGTACAACAACAGTGGTATCCACATGACGATTGGTGACCAGCAGGGCGGTGCACCAGTCAACAACGTGACGATAACCGGCAACACGGTGAACACACCTGGAAACGCGAATCCAGCGGCGAATTTCAACGCCATCCATCTGGATCACGGCACCATCGATATTCCGGCTGATAGTTTCACCAGCTGTATCGACATCGGTGGCGCTGGAGTAGGAAACAATGTGGCGGGCGGCGGCAAGGGCGCAGTCTCGCCGAACAATAACGACGTTCGCGTGCGTCAACGACAGGCGACGACAGTACGGCTGCCGGGTTATGGCGGCGCTAATAACGATAACGCCGCAGTGGTCGCCTATCTCAGCGGTCGCAACACGTTGACCACCGCAGCGGCGGCGAACACGGTGCCGACAGGCGGCGGATTCATCGGCGGTGCAGCTTGTACTGCTCCTTCGTTTGCGGGTCCGATCACATCGGATGAAAGTACAGCGGGTGCTTTCGCAGTCAATTCGCCTAAGACTGGCGTCGTCAGCGATGACGATTCCGGAAGCAGCAGCGACATCCTGTACGTCAGCAAGGGCGACATCAAGGGTGGACCGCGAGTAGTGAAACTGACGCCGTCAGAACTCACCGCAATGGCTGAAGCCGCTATCGGACGTTGGGCTGAAGCCGGTCTCTCGGCCAGAAGCATGGCCAGGATTCAAGCGTTCACCTTCGACATCGCTGATCTGCCGGAAGGCCAGCTCGCGGTGACTACCGGATCCAAGATCACACTCGATGAAAGTGCAGCCGGTTATGGATGGTTCTTCGATGCCACGCCGTCTGACGACAACGAGTTTGAAGTTGCGGTCCCGGATAAGGAACTCCAGACAACTGAAACCAGCTCGGCACACGGACGTGTCGACTTGTTAACAGTGCTCATGCGGCAATTCGGAAATTCGGTTCGCAGCACCAAGGCGAAACTCCAGGGTCCGCAGGCATGGTTGATGGAAGGCACGCTCGAGCCAGGAACGCGGCGCGCGCCTGCATTCCAGAAGAGCGATGTTGCTAAGGCCGCAGCTCCTAAATCAAAGAAGGCTGTGGCAGCGTCCAGCAAGTCCAGCGTTGCAGATCAGCAGAGCTATCAGCAGGTCGCTTCGTTGAACAAGCCACGCAGTTCCAAGGTGAGACGTCATCACGCGGTGTTGGCTTCGCCGCCGACTTCGTTTGCTGACGTATTGCTCAATATCGGAGTTCTTCCAGCCGGCAAGACCATCACGATCACCTTCGATGCAACTGTTGACGATCCGTTCCCAGGACCGGGAGCTCAGGTTTGCAACCAGGGCACCGTCTCCGGAACCAACTTCACGAGCGTCCTGACAGACGATCCGGCCGTTGGTGGAGCTGCGGACCCGACTTGCACCCTAATCGACCTTCAGGCAGATCTGGAAGTCGAGAAGCTGGATACACCAGATCCGGTGATCGCGGGTAACAACATTACCTACACGATTAACTTTACCAACAACGGTCCGAATGCCTCCGGCGCCACCGTCACCGACGCGACTCCGGCGGGCACGACGTTCGTTTCGGCAGCAGTCACGACCGGAACCGGATGGTCCGTCATGGATCCGGGTGTTGGTAACACCGGCAACGTGGTCTTCAGCAAGGCACTTGTTGCCAATAACGAGGACGCCGTGTTCCAGATCGTGGTCAAGGTTGCCAGCAGCGTTGCAGGCGGCTCGACTATTAATAACAGCGCGACCGCAGCAACCACGGGCGCTACCGATCCGGTCCCCGGAAACAACACCGGCAACGCCAGCACCGCAGTGATCGCTGAGGCAGACCTGTCGATCACCAAGACTGACGGAGCCGATACTGAAATCCCCGGCACCTCGATCAGTTACACGATCGTGGTTTCGAACGCCGGTCCAAGTGATGCCAACGGTGTGAGCGTCGCTGACACCTTCCCAGGAACACTCACGGGCGTAACGTTCACGAGTGTGGCTGCGGGAGGCGCCACCGGAAACACGGCCGCCGGAGCAGGTAACATCTCCGATACGGTCAACATGCCGGCAAACAGCAGTATCACTTACACGGTGAACGCGACCATCCAGTCGTCAGCAACCGGTGAGCTGAGCAACACTGCTACCGTCACTGCACCGATGGGCGTGACCGATCCGAACACGGCTAACAACAGTGCGACAGATACTGACACGCTGGTGCCGACGGCTGATCTGTCAATCACCAAGGACGACGGCCTGACTACGGAAGTGCCGGGTACTTCAGCGAGCTACACCATCGTGGTTACTAACAATGGTCCAAGTGATGCCAACGGAGTTTCAGTGGCAGACACGTTCCCAGGCATACTCACCGGCGTGACGTTCACAAGCGTTGCCGCTGGCGGAGCTACTGGAAACACTGCCGCTGGTTCTGGCGACATCAACGACACGTTGAACATGCCGGCTGGAAGCAGTGTGACCTACACGGTTAGTGCGACCATCAGTGCATCGGCCACCGGAAACCTGACAAACACGGCAACGGTTACCGAACCTGAAGGCGTGACTGATCCCAACCAGGCAAACAACAGTGCGACCGACACTGACACGCTTACACCGGAAGCGGATCTGTCGATCACGAAGACTGACGGCGCTACCGACGAAGTACCTGGTACGTCGATCACCTACACGATCACGGTGACCAACAATGGTCCAAGCGATGACCCAAATGTCAGCGTGGCCGACACGTTCCCGGCAAGCCTGCAGGGAGTGACGTTCACGAGTGTTGCCGCAGGCGGAGCGACTGGAAACACAGCCGCAGGCGCAGGCAACATCGCCGACACGGTCAACATGCCGGCCGGTAGCAGTGTTACCTACACGGTGAATGCGACCATCGCGTCGTCCGCCACCGGAAACTTGTCGAACACCGCAACGGCGACGGCGTCTGTTACTGATCCAACGCCTGGAAACAACAGCGCTACCGATACCGACACGCTTACGCCGTCGGCAGACGTGGCTGTTGATAAGACTGGACCAGCGACAATCACTCCGGGTAACAACATCAGCTACACGATCACTGTCACGAACAGTGGTCCGAGCGATGCAGTTAACCTGTCGTTCGTTGACGCCGTGCCAACTGGTACCACGTTCGTTTCGGTCACAACCCCAGCGGGCTGGACCAGGACGGATGCAGTGCCGGTAGGCGGAACGGGCAACATCACGTTCACGGCCGCGTCGCTTGCAGCGGGCGCGCCGGCGAGTGTGTTCACGTTGGTGGTGAATGCAAACCTCGGCCTGGCCGACGGAACGATCATCTCCAACACTGTCACGGTGGCAAGCGCCACTGCTGACCCGAACACTGGTAACAATTCAGATACGTTCCAGACGGCGGTTCAGAACAACGCGGACCTCTCGATCAGTAAGCAAGTCGCTCCGGCTGGTCCAAACGAGGCGGGTTCAAGCGTGACCTACACGGTCATCGTCACGAACAATGGCCCAAGCCCGGCCACCAGCGTCACGTTCAGTGACTCGGTTCCGGCAGGCTTGACCGTCACGACGCAGACAGACCCGGCGGGTTGGACTTGCAACTCAGTGGTCGGCGGCAACGGTACGATTACCTGTACCAAGGCCGGTATGGCCAACGGTGAGACGGCCACGTTGACAGTGGTTGCAACGATTGGTTGTAACGTCGCTCATGGCGCGATCATCAGTAACACGGCAAGCGTCAGCGCTGCTTCGCCTGCCGACGGCGACGGTGGTAATAACTCGGCCGGTGCGTCGTTCACGGTTAACAACTCGGCGCCGGTATTGACGGCGTCAGTCGCCACTACCCAACTGCCGCAGAACACGCACGACCTGCTTAATGTCGGGTTAATGGCAACTGCGACGGATGGACCATGTGGAACACCGACCGTCACCGTGCAAGTGTTTGGTGACGAGGACGACCAAACGGCGACGGCGAAGAATGAAGTCTTCTCGCCGGATGCGAAGGACCTCGCGAGCGGAACGCTGAGACTGCGTGCTGAACGCGTTAACTCCGGCGACGGACGGGTTTACCTGATCGTCGTCAAGGCGACCGACGCCGCTGGACAAACTTCGTTTGCAACCTTCACGGTTGTAGTGCCGAAGAGCAGCAGTCCGGCGAACGTCGCGTCGGTGCAGGCTCAGGCGGCCGCCGCCAAGGCATTCGCCGACGCCAACAACGGAGCAGCACCGGCAGGCTATTTCGTAATCGGTGATGGTCCAATCATTGGTAACAAGCAGTAACCACTAGCACAAAGGAGCGCTCGCACAATCGGGCGCTCCTTTGTGTATCTATCCCAAAGGTTAAATATGGCAGCGACACTGACCGAGGCAGAGTTTTCGAAATACGTGAATACGAAGTTCAAGATTGCCGGCGACCAGCCAATTGAACTTGAACTGACGGAAGTCAAAAGCTATTTGCCAAAGCAAAACGAAGAATCCGGCATGGAACGCTTTTCACTTTTCTTTGCCGGCCCGTCGCAGCCGTATTTGAACCAGAGGACTTATGAGATCGAGCATGAGGGGATGGGAAGCTTCGAGCTATTCCTGGTGCCAGTCTCGAAGGAAGAAAACGGGTACCGGTACGAAGCGGTGTTCAATTATTTCAAAGAGAAACCTTCTTCAGCGTCCTCGGGATGACGTTGCGAGCTAAGGTTTCCACTCCATGTGCTTGTAGGCGCCAAAGTCTTCTATGCGGTTAAAGCCCAGTCGCAGATAGAAGCGTTCGGCGTCATTGTTCAGCACGAAGACCATGTGGCGTAGCGGCTTGCCGGCCTTCGTTGCTTCATCCATCAGATGTCGCAGCAGCGTAGTGCCGACGCCCCGGTTCTGAAACGCCGGCAACAGGGCAATATCCAACAATCGGATCTGCTCGTCGTCCCTTCCGACCCAGATCCTTCCGGCAGGTTGTTCGTCAACCACGATCAAGCGGTAATCGGAGTCCGGAAATCTCGTCATGTACTCGGCTCGTTGCAAATCAAACTGCCAGCGCAGGAACTGTTCCTTTTGACCTTCGGCCCACTCGACTTGTGCGAGTTCGTCGTGACGAGTGCTTTCGTAGACCGACAAGAGAAATTGATCGTCGCTGTCAGTTACTGGGCGTAGCTCGACTTTGCCGCCGCGAGACAGCTCAAAAGTCTCAGTGTTGTTTGCCAATTGACCTCCTTCAGCAACTGCCGGCAATTAGGTTGCCGACAATAGCATAGGAGTTCAATCGTTCGCGATCATGCGATCGCTCAACTAAGCGCGGTGGCTCACAACGGCCGTATGCAGGAATCCGGAACCTGCATCCGATTGCGTCATGAACAGGCCGAAGCTGCCGAGAGTTTTGTGTTCCAGGTTATGGAAAGTGGCAGTTACCGGAAGGTGTGACGAAGCATGGAATCGCAGCGAGAAGCAATCCGTGCTGCTGGTTCTTCCGGTGGTGATGCCCGCTGCATTCGATTTCATATCGGCGATGGCCACCAGTTTCAGATCAACTGTTTGCTTTCCAGCGCGCACGCGAAAAGTGTCGCCAACGAGTGGCTCAAACGTAGCGCGGCTGTAGAGTTGGGAGTTGGTTTTCGTGGGATTGGACCACAACGACGAATCCTGGGCCATGACAACGGTGACGGGCTTTAGAAACAAAGCTGCGGACAGAACGGCGCTGGAGCTAATGAACTTACGTCGTGAAACGGACATGTGGAATTGGTCTCCTCGTATCTAGGTAGGGAATGTTTGTTGGAGCTTGGGGGCCGGTGCGGGGACACCTGGTTAAAAAGCAAGGTGGGATCGGGGCAGTTGGACCGGATGGTTCAACCTGATCGCAGTGTATTTGGTTTAAGTGGAGCTTGACAATACTTATCTGTAATCCGTGTTCATTCGTGGCTAGGCAATTGCACAGACCAAGAATCGTTACATCGAGCGAAAACCTGACTAGCGGTAAAGGTTTAGCTTGCTATTCACAAAGTGTGCGGGTAGAATCTCCGCCGCTCCAGGCGCGGCTATTCTTTTTGCAGTTCCCCACAAGCAGGGATTCCAAGGTCCAACCTTGGATTTCAGCACCGTTTCGACTTCCCGAGATTCTCGACGTTCGCGTCAAATGGTTCACCAAACAACTTGACCCAAAACGATCTTCTCAGGAAGCCATGGTGATAATTTAGTTCTCGAAGTTAACTTACGAGGAGTTAAATATGGCCGAACCTTTCTTATCTGAAATCAGAATCATGAGCTTTGAGTTCGCCCCCAAAGGGTGGGCTCTTTGCAACGGGCAGCTCATGCCCATAAACCAAAACCAAGCGCTCTTTTCCTTGTTAGGAACGACCTTCGGCGGCGATGGACGCGTGAACTTCGGTCTTCCCGATTGCCGGGGACGAACGCCTATCCACGTCGGAAGCGGACACACGCTCGGCGAAAAAGGAGGCGAGCAGGCCCACACGCTCTCAATCGCTGAACTGCCTGAGCATGTTCACACCCTCATGGGCAAGGGCAGTGACGCCACAGTCAACACTGGTCAGGGAGGTGCTTTAGCTGGTTCAACCGCCGTTTACCGCGGTAGCCCGGTCGGAAACTTGACTTCACTCAACCCGAAATCGGTCGGAAACGTTGGCGGAAGCCAGGCCCACCTCAACATGCAGCCTTTTCTGACGTTGTCGTTCTGCATCGCGCTGCAAGGCATTTTCCCGTCGCCGAACTAAGGAGAAAAAGATGGCACAACCATATGTTGGAGAAATACGTATGTTTGCGGGTAACTTCGCGCCCGCAGGCTGGATGTTCTGCGAAGGGCAATTACTCCCAATCTCAGAGAACGAAACGCTCTTTCAGTTGATCGGAACTACCTACGGTGGCGACGGTGAGAGCACCTTTGCGCTGCCGGACTTACGCGGTCGTATTCCGATTCATCAGGGGAACGGCTTCATCCTGGCGGAAACTGGCGGCGCGGAAGAGATCACCCTTACGACCAGTCAGATTCCGTCCCACTCTCACCCGCTGCTCGCCTCGACCGAAGTCGGTAACCAAATCAACGTGGCAGGCGCCATGCTTAGTAACTCGAATGGCGCTGTGCCGTACATCGCGGGGGATGACCCGGGAGCGGCTATGAACCCAGGGGACATCTCAATTATCGGCGGCAGTCAACCGCACACTAACTTTGAACCCTACCTGTGCATCAACTTCATTATTTCCCTGTTCGGGATTTTCCCGAGTCCGACATGATCTGATGAGGTGTAGCCAGCGTTATGTGTGGTCGACTAGTTTCGACAAATTGATTTTCTCGAGTCAACCTTCAAGGAGATTGTCATGGCAGATCCTTTTGTAGCTGAAATTCGCATTTTCCCATTCAACTTCGCGCCGAAGGGTTGGGCGTGGTGTGACGGACAGTTGCTGCCGCTCTCACAGAATACGGCACTGTTTTCATTGCTCGGAACTACCTATGGCGGCAACGGTAAGTCAAACTTTGCATTGCCTGACTTGCAAGGCCGCTGCCCGATGCATCCCGGACAAGGACCAGGGCTTTCGCTTCACGACCTTGGCGAGACGGGTGGTTCTGAGACCGTTACCCTGTTGGAATCAGAAATTCCAGCGCACAGCCATACCTTGCTGTGCTCAATTGATCAGTCCGGTACCGCTATCCCCGGCCCGACACGCGCTCTGGCGCAGGCTAGCGCCAACATGTATTTCGCGGGCGCACCAGACACGGCAATGGCTTTTGAATCGCTACCTCCGGCAGGCGGTGATCAGCCTCACAACAATATGCAGCCTTACCTGACGTTCTATTTCAATATCGCGCTGCAAGGCGTTTTCCCACCACGAGGCTAGCGGCCGGTTTGAGTGATTGAGAAGAGGCACGAAACGCGCAAGTAATTTGCGTGTTTCGTGCCTTCTTTGATCTAGTCGAGCTCGAGCGTACCGTAAGGATTACTCGCGCAAAGGCGCAAAGGCGCAAAGTTAGGACCTTTGGCTTCCGGAGGTCTTCCTTTGCGCCTCTGCGCCTTGGCGCGAGTAGTCCTAATGTAGACCCAAACTGCTACAAAACCTCAGAAAAACGTTGACTCCCGGTCTGTCCTTGGAATAGAGTCGGATCTGTCCGCTCGTAATCCGCAACGCGTACCAAACCTGCGTTGCATGTTCGTCTTTTAGGAATCAATCATCCGCTTGCTTAGACATAGCTACTCACAGAGGTGTGCTTCTTCTAGCTGTACCCATCACTTACTCAATAGAGGACTCAGATGAACCACTCAGCATTTGCAGACCATCATCGCACTTCAAAAACTTTCATTGCATGTCTCATCATTTCATTGATGATTCTGAGTCCACTCGCACCATTAGCTCCGGCTGCCACCCGCGTCTCCAAGCGCGTTGAGATCGCGCCCGTTGCTCCGGAGGCCTCTGCTCCGAAACCTTCTGCTCTTTCGGCTCCGGTCGTGCCCGACATCAGCGCTACGAAGGTCGACTCGTTCCCCGATCCAGACAATGATGGCAAGGCTGCACCAGGCGAGACGATCACCTACGACGTCAACATTACTAACAACGGCGATGACGCCGATGACGTCAACTTCCAGGACACGATTGATGCCAACACTACGCTCGTCCCAGGCTCTTTGAAGGTCTCTCCACTTGCATATCCAGATACTTTCGCGGCGGCCAAGGATACGCCGCTCGTGGTCGGAGCGCCCGGCGTGCTCACCAACGACACGGGCATTCCGTCGCCCACTGCCGTGGCAATCGCCGGCGGTGCAACCACCCAGGGGGGAACGGTCACGCTCGCTACTGACGGTAGTTTCACTTACAACCCGCCAGCCAGCTTTGCAGGTACGGACACGTTCACCTACACCGTCACCAACGGATTGACCCCTAACGACACTGCGACCGTTACTCTTAACGTCGATGCTCCGCCGTCAGTCACCGCCACGACTCCAACCAACGGCGCTACCAATCAGTCAGCAAGCACCGACATTACGATTACTTTCAGCGAAGCGGTAAACGTCACTGGCGACTGGTTCCAGATCGTCTGCACCACCAGCGGAACACGTAACGTAGCCGACACTGTCGTGACAGGCGGCCCTACGACCTTCACGATCAATCCGAATACCGACTTTAATTCCGGTGAAACGTGCACCACGACAGTCATTGCCGCGCAGGTTTCGGATCAGGACTCCATCGATCCTCCCGACAACATGGCGGCGAATTTTGTCTTTAGTTTCCAGACCACTGACGCAGCCCCAACCGTAACCGCGACCACACCGACAAACGGCGCGGTCAATCAGTCAACGAATACAAACATTGACGTGACTTTCAGCGAGCCTGTCAACGTGACCGGCAACTGGTTCCAGATTGTTTGCGCCACCAGCGGCACACGAAACGTCGTGGACACAGTCGTGACCGGTGGCCCAACCACCTTTACGATCAATCCAAACACTGACTTTACGGCCGGCGAGAATTGCACGGTGACGATCTTCGCAGCGCAAGTGGCCGATCAGGACAGCAACGATCCACCGGACAACATGGCGGCGAACTTCGTGTTTAGCTTTACGATGGACGTTGCGCCTACCGTCAACGCGACGACGCCAACCAACGGCGCGACCACCATTGCCAACAACACTAACGTCACGATCACATTCAGCGAAGCGGTTGACGTCACCGGCAACTGGTTCCAGCTCGTCGGCGCAACCAGCGGCACGCGTAACGTTGCCGACACGGTTGTCACCGGTGGCCCAACGACGTTCACGATCAATCCGAACACTGACTTTGCGAATGGCGAAGTCGTGACCGTGACTGTCTTTGCCGCACAGGTTTCGGATCAGGATAGCGGGGATCCGCCGCAGAACATGGCGGCAAACTTTGTCTTCAGCTTCACGATTGACCAGGCGCCGTCAGTGACCGCCACCACGCCCACAAACGGCGCGACGAATCAGGCGCTGAACACAAACATCTCGATTACGTTTAGCGAGCCGGTTAATGTTGCGGGCAACTGGTTCCAGATCGTCTGCGCTACCAGCGGCACCCGCAACGTTGCCGACACGGTTGTAACCGGTGGCCCAACCACCTTTACGATCAATCCAAACACTGACTTCTCGCCTAACGAGACGTGCACTGTGACGGTCTCTGCCGCGCAGGTCACCGATCAAGACAGTGGAGATCCGCCCGACAATATGACGGCGAACTTCGTCTTCAGTTTCACCACCGTCGACATAGCTCCCACAGTTACTGCAACCACGCCGACAAACGGCGCGGTTAACCAGGCAGCGAATACCGACGTCACTGTGACTTTCAGTGAACCCGTTAACGTAACTGGGAATTGGTTCACGATTGTTTGCACCACCAGCGGCACACGTAATGTTGTCGACACGGTGGTGACTGGTGGACCAACCACTTTCACGATCAATCCGAACGTCGATTTTACCCAGGCCGAATCCTGCACGGTGACGATCGTCGCAACGCAGGTTACCGACCAGGACAGCAACGATCCGCCGGACAACATGGCGGCGAACTTTGTGTTCAGCTTTACGATAGACGCAGCGCCGTCCGTCACCGCGACTGTCCCGACCAACGGCGCTGTTCAAATAGCCAACAATACGAACATCAGCATCACGTTCTCCGAACCGGTCAACGTTACCGGCAACTGGTTCCAAATCGTGGGAGCGACGAGCGGCACACGCAACGTCGCGGACACGGTGGTGACTGGTGGTCCAACCACGTTCTCCATCAATCCGAATACTGATTTTGCGAACGGTGAGCTGGTCACAGTAACTGTGTTTGCCGCTCAGGTCGCGGATCAGGATTCGAACGATCCACCAGACAACATGGTGGCCAACTTTGTCTTCAGCTTTACGATCGACCAGGCGCCATCAGTTACTTCAACCGTGCCAACTAACGGCGCTATCGACGTTTTCAAGACTTCCAACATCCTGATCAATTTCAGTGAGAACGTGAACGCAAGCACCAGTTCGTTCACCATTGAGTGCCCGGCCCCTGGCAACCTGCGGCCTTTCGCAGTCTCCGGTTCCGGCACGAACGCGATCACGTTGGATCCCATTGCTGACCTGCCGCAAGGCGTGTTCTGCACCGTAACCGTAATCGCGAATCAAATCACCGACACTGACGCCGGCGATCCGCCGGACAACATGGTTGCCGATTTCGTCTTTACCTTCGGCGTCAAGCCCGAAGCGTTCGACGACGCCCGCAATGCGACTGGCAACATTCGGATTCAGACAACGTCAAGCTCCAGCTTTAGCGTGCTGGCGAACGACGTCGGCCCCGGCATTATGGTGACGCTCAACGACGCGACTTCACTGCGTGGCGGAAACGTCACTGTCGCCGCCAACGGCACCTTTACGTACAACCCGCCGGCCGGCTACGAAGGCTCTGACAGTTTCAACTACACGATTGCAAACGCCGCCGGTAGCGACGTAGGCACGGTCAACATCACCATCGCGGGAATGATCTGGTTTGTGAACAGTTCGGCTGGCGCCTGTACGACGATCAACGGCACTTGCGGCCGGTTGACCAATCCATTCTCGACGTTGGCGGCGTTTGAGACTGCCAATGGTGCTGTCACTCCCGTTGTCAACGGCGATGTGACCAGTCCTGAGGCTGGCGATCATCTCTTCATTTTCACGGGCGTGGGCAGCTACAACAGTTCGTTGACTCTTGAGAACACTCAGCGAGTGATCGGCCAGGGGTCAATATCCACTCTGCAAACGCTCTCGGGAGTAACGCCGGTTGTAGACAGCGATGCGTTGCCGGCAACGGGCGGAACGAACCCGGTTATTACTAACAGCGGCGGCGCCGGCATCGTTCTGGCGCAGAACAATCGTGTTCACGGTTTGACGATCCAAGACACAACCGGCACCGGTCTTGGCGGCAATAATTTCGTGAGTCTCACGGTTTCTGAAAACATGATCCTGAGCAACACGACCACAGCCGGTACTCCTGTCAACCTGAACAACGGCGCGCTCACTGCGACGTTCCGTAGCATTTCCGCAGGCAACAACAACGGTAATCCTGATCCAGCCAATGGCATCGTTCTCACCAGCACAACCGGAACCTTTACGGTAGACGGTGATGGCACGAACACAACCGTTGGCGGAAACGCCACCGGCGGCACGATTCAAAATATGGGCGGCGCGGATGGCGCGACAGGAGGTAACGGCGTCTTCTTGCAAAACGCCACCGGAGTGACGTTGCGCCGCATGACAATCAACGGCACGAACCAGAACCACGGCATCCGCGGTATCAGTACCAGTAACTTCACGCTCGAGTTCTCTACGGTCAATGGCACCCCCGGTACCAGCGCTGCTCTCGACGAGGGCGCAGTCAATTTCGATAACCTGACCGGCACCGCAGCGATTACCTCCTGCATAATCCAGGGCGGCTTCGAAGACAATCTCAACGTCATCAACACCACGGGCACGCTGAACCGGCTCACGATCAGCGGCACGACCTTCGGCTTTAACGGTAGCGGCACCGGCAACAACAACATCCAGATCGAGTCGATAAACGCCGGCACGACGCTGAACTTCACGCTCAAGTCGTCGCTGATCAAGGGCGCGCGTGCAGACTTCATTAATGCCCTCGCCAGTGGCGGCTCGACAATGGACGCAGTGATTG
>JBIOVO010000325.1:0-20934 GCA_044867735.1 Pyrinomonadaceae bacterium
GCGCCTTTGCGCCTTTGCGGGGGAAAATTTTTCGAAACTTATGAGCCCCTATTTCCCCTACGTCTTCATTGGTTTTGTTTTGTTTGCTGTTTCCGTGAAGGCCCAAACGACAGCGCCGCCCCCAGTGGCTACTCCAACACCTGAAGCAACGGCGAAATCTACGCCAGTTCCCTCTCAAACTTCTGCCCAAAATCCATCTCCAGGCAACACCGCGAAAGGCTCTTTTGCATTGCCGCCGGAGAAATCAAAACCGATTGTTATTCCGAAGTTTGAAAAGGCGCCGGTGATCGATGGCAAGCTCGATGAAGAGATCTGGCAGAAGGCAGTTGTCTTAAAAGACTTCTACCAGATTCAGCCCGGCGACAATACGCCGCCATCTCGTCCAACCGAAGTCTTGCTCGGCTTCGATCCGAAGTTTCTCTACATCGCGTTTAGATGTATTGACGAGCCCGACAAGGTTCGCGCGACAGTTGCCAAGCGCGACAACATTTTCCAGGACGACTACGTCGGGTTCTTTCTCGATACCTTCAACGACAAACGGAAAGCGTTTGAAGCGTTCTTCAATCCATTCGGAATTCAGGGTGACGGCATTCTTACCGAAGGACGAGGCGAAGACTTCAGTGTCGATCTTCTGATGGAGTCGAAAGGCATCGTTCACGAAAAGGGCTTCGACGTTGAGATCGCGATTCCGTTCAAGTCGCTCCGTTTCGAAGCCGGCAAAGGAAAACTCTGGGGAGCGCATTTCTTCCGCCGTATCAAGCGCTTTGAGAATGAACTCGATTCGTGGATGCCTTTCTCGCGCAGTATCGACAGCAACCTGAGTCAGGCCGGACATCTCACCGGCCTCGAAGGTCTTTCCGTCGAGCGCACGATCGAACTGATTCCGAGTTTGACAGTTTCGCAGAACAGCCGCTTCGTCCGTACGTTCAGCCCAATCCCCGCCGCGCAGGACCCGGGCCGGTTGGTGAATGAACCGGTTGGTCTCGACCTTGGTCTGACTGCAAAATTCATCCCCAGTTCAGCAGTAACGGTGGATCTGGCGCTCAATCCTGACTTCGCGCAGGTCGAAGCGGATCAGCTCGTCGTCACCGCTAACCAGCGTTTCCCGATCTTCTTTCCTGAAAAGCGACCATTCTTTCTCGAAGGCATCGACATCTTTCAAACGCCGATAACGGCCGTGCACACGCGCGCGATCGTCGATCCCGATGTTGCGGTCAAGACTACCGGCAAGTTGGGACGAAACACCTTCGGCATCATGGCCGCGAGCGACAATGGGCCCGGCAATTTGAGCGCTGACGATCGCGGTGCGCTGTTTTCATGTCTCGACCGCCGCGCGCTGGATCCGAGAGTCGTTTGCAACAACGAGAGATTCGTCGATAAGAATGCATACATCGGCGTGCTTCGTCTCAAGCGCGACGTCGGCAAAGAGAACACGCTCGGCATGATCGCTACGAGTTACAACTTCATCGAAAAGCACAATCAGGTGCTGGGCATCGATGGGCGGTTCCGGTTGGACAAGCAAACGACGCTCAATTTTCAAACGCTGGGAACCACGTCGCGCAACTTCTTCTTCGATCCCAACGACGGCGAAACGAGATATCGCACCGGCAACGGTTTCGGTTACGCCACGAATTACAACGTCTCCGGTCGTAACTGGGGTTGGGAACTCTACGGCGAAGGGTTCACGCAGGACTACCGCGCCGACGTCGGTTTCGTCCAGCGCACAAACTCAAATTTCAACTCCTTCTTCATCCGTTACAACTCCGATCCGAATCCGAAGAAGAAGATCATCTCTGTTCACTGGCATGCTTTCACACACGTGGATTACGACTGGCAGGGCCGCATGTACACGTGGGAGAACGAGAACCTCGTCGAGTTGCAGTTACCCCGCAACAGTTGGGTCGGTGTTTGGTGGGAACCCGGTTACGAGCGTCTCTTCGATCACGAGTTTGGGCCCACACGTGAAGCTAAACCGTGCAATCCGTTCTCGGTAATCAACAAATGCACGTTTTTCGGCGAGAGCAACGAGCGATCTTCGAACAAGCAACATCTCTCGTTTTACGCCGGTTCGAACTACAGCAAGAAGATTCAGTTCAATGGTCAGGTCACGCATCGCTGGGGACACTTCGATCTGGATTTTGGGAACGGCGACAAGTATCCGCGCGTGAGCCCGGCGGCGTTGTTGCTCGGACAGGCAGCTCCGCTCGATCCGGGCCGCGGCAACCTGCTTCAGTTCAACGGCAACGTCACCTACCAGCCGACCAACGAGCTGCGAATGCAGTTTAGTATCAACACGCAGCGCATGAAGCGCTACGACACCGATCGCGTCGCGTTTAACGTGAACATTCTGAGCACCCGCGGCACGTACCAGTTCACCAAAGCAACGTTCGCGCGCGTGATTCTGGATTACAACACCATCAACTCCCGCTTGCGATCTCAGGCTCTATTGGGCTGGACGCCCAGTCCCGGGACGGCCTTTTATGCCGGGTATAACGACGACTTGAATTACGATAGCCGGCACCCGTTTACGCGAGAGATCGTCCCCGGCTTCCGCCGCAACTCACGCGTGCTTTTCATCAAGCTGTCGTACCTGATCCGGCGTGGTTTTTGAGGTCCATCCACAGATTACCCAGATTCCAGCTTTGGCCCCCTTGCGTGTTAAACTGCTGCGGATGGTAGAAACGCGAATTCTCTTTCTGGGAGTGCCGCTTTTTCTGGCGGCGCTTTTTTTGACGTCGTGCAAGAGCGACTATCAGGCGTCCGGACGACAAGGTCGTCCCGGTGGTGCGGGCGAGGCGCGCAAAGTCAAAACTACTGCCGTTGCCGAAACGCCTTTCGGTGAAACGGTTACTGCAAACGGAACTCTGGTTGCGTACGATCAGACCACTGTGAGTGTGAAAGTTCCCGGACGAGTGCGAACGATCTCGGTGGATCTTGGATCGGTGGTTTCGCAAGGTCAGGTAATCGCATACGTCGATTCGGCAGACTATGGTTTGCGTGTACAACAGGCGGAAGCCTCACTCGCGCAGGCGCGTGCACGTCTCGGGTTAGCGCCGGAAGGAACCGACGATCGCGTTGATCCGGAACAGACGGCAACCGTACGTCAGGCGCGTGCGGTCCTGGACGAAGCTAAACACAATCGCGATCGCGCCGCGCAATTGGTGGAACAAGGCGTTATTGCCAAGGCGGAGTTTGATACGGCTAACGCTGCTTTTAAAGTAGCGGAAGGCCGGTACCAGGACGCCTATGAAGAGATTCGAAACCGGCAAGGTATTCTTGCTCAACGCCGATCAGAGTTGGCCCTCGCGCGACAGCAATTGAAAGACACGGCAGTCGTTGCGCCTCTGAACGGAATCGTTCAGGAGAAGCGCACGAGTGTTGGTGAATATCTTGCGGCGGGAGCGCCGGTCGTTAACATCGTGCGAATGGATCCGTTGCGGTTGCGTGCCTCGATTCCGGAGCGCGAATCGCAGAGTGTGCGCACCGGCCAGGATGTTCGTGTAACCGTTGAGGGGGATCCGGTTGTCTATGTCGGCAAGATCATGCGGCTGAGCCCGGTGATTGCCGAACAGAACCGGATGCTGGTAGTTGAAGCTGACGTTCGAAATAATGGAAAGCTCCGACCCGGATCATTCGCGCACGCGGAGATCGTGACCAACGACGCGAAGATGGCCGTGACAGTTCCGAACAATGCGATTGTTACATTTGCCGGCATCGAAAAAGTAATCGTAGTGCAAAACGGTAAGGCCCTTGAGAAACCAATCACGACCGGACGCCGCAGCCCGGAATTTACGGAAATTGTTGCGGGAATATCAGTGGGAGAAAAAGTGATTGTCGATCCGGGCAACCTGCAATCGGGGCAGGCTGTCGAAGTGGTGGAATAACGGAAAACTGTTATAGGTCCTATAAGTCCAATACGACCTATTAAAATGAATGCAAAAACTAGCGGAAATCTGTATTCGCCGTCCGGTCTTCGCGACGATGATCGTGTTATCGCTGGTCGTGGTTGGGGCGGCGGGCTTTTTCAGACTCGGAGTCGATCGTTTCCCGTCAGTAGATCTTCCTACAGTTTCCGTTCGCGTTGGACTTCCCGGCGCCGCGCCCGAGGAAGTTGAATCGTTAGTTACTCAGCAAGTCGAAGAAGTAATCAACACGGTCGATGGTATCAGCGAGTTGCGCTCTGTCTCCGGTCAGGGCACGTCGCTGGTGATGGCGACTTTCAAACTCGATCGCGACCTCGAATCTGCTGCTCAGGACGTTCGCGATCGCGTTAACACGCTGGGACGTCGTCTTCCCGAAGACGCTACTCCGCCAGTCGTTCAAAAGTTCGATAACGACAGCACTCCCGTGCTCACGGTCGCGCTCACTGCCGATCGATCGTTACGCGAACTTACCGAACTCGCAGACAAAACGGCCCGTCCACAACTTGAACGAATCGGTGGCGTCGGCGAGGTCCGTGTTGTTGGCGGTCTCGACCGCGCGATCAATGTCTGGATCGATGCGGAACGACTCGCCGCCTATCAGATCTCGATCTCGCAGATTCGCCAGGCCCTTGAACGTCAAAATACTGACGTCCCTGGTGGCAACGTAACCACCGGAAAAGAAGAGCTGACGCTCCGTACGCTCGGAAGATTTACCGACCCGCGGCAGTTCGGCGATCTCGTGATCGCGAACGTTAACGGCGCGCCCGTCAAACTTCGCGACGTCGGTCGCGTTGAAGACGGAACCAAAGAGCAGCGCTCGTTTTCACGTCTCAACGGTGTTCCCACAGTAACGCTCGATATCAGACGACAGTCCGGCGCAAACACAGTCGAGGTAATAAAAGGACTAAAAGCCGCGCTGCCTCGCGTTGCCGCTCAACTACCCGAAGACGTCAAGCTTGAGATCATCCGCGATCAGTCGCGTTACATCGAAGCCGCGCTTCACGAAATACAGACACACCTTGTTCTCGGCAGTATTCTCGCCAGCCTGGTGGTGTTGTTGTTCATGCGCTCGTGGCGCTCGACGGTAATCGCCGCAGTCGCGATTCCGTGTTCGGTCATCTCGACTTTTGGAATGATGCGCGCTCTCGATTTCACGCTCAACAGCGTGACGATGCTCGCGCTCGTGTTGATGGTCGGCGTGGTTATCGACGACGCGATCGTCGTGCTCGAAAACATCTTCCGCTTCATTGAAGAAAAGCGAATAGAGGCCAAAGAGGCCGCGCGAGAAGCGACCAAAGATATAGGCCTGGCGGTTTTAGCCACGACGCTGTCTCTCGTCGTGATCTTTCTGCCCGTGTCCTTCATGTCGTCTATCTCGGGACGATTCCTTTACCAGTTTGGCATCACGGCAGCGGTTGCGATTCTCGTAAGTCTGCTGGTGTCGTTCACGCTGACGCCGATGATGAGTTCGCGACTGATTCGCGTGAGCGATGCGAAGGGCGGTCACGAGTCACCGGCTTCGCGACGAGGTTTCTATCGTTATATCGACGGTGGGTATTCGTGGATGCTGGCGTTTGCGATGCGGCATCGTATCGCTGTGGCCGTCGTGGCGATCCTCGTAGTGCTCACCAGCATCCCGCTGTATCGCGCGGTGAAGCAGGAATTCATTCCGACCAACGTCGACGAGGCGGAGTTTGAAGTCAGCGTCAATGGGCCTGAAGGAACCAACCTGGCCGTGATGAACGAGGCGATCACGGCGATGGAGAAAGAGATTCTCGAGACGCCCGGTGTGAAGCTCGTTTTGTCGTCGGCAGGCGGTGGTTTCCTCGGCGGCGTGAATCAGGGAAATGCTTATGTCCGCATCGTTCCTCACGAGGAACGTACACTCTCGTTCACGAAGCTTTGGAACGAAACGAAGAAGGGAAATCCTTTCAACGCCTTCAAGGGAAACTACAACCAGCAGGACGTGATGTCGGAAGTGCGCCGGCGGTTGCAGAAATATGCGCCGATGCGCATCGGTGTGCGTAACGGACAGTCGTTCAACTTTGGCACTGGCGGTCGCACTGACATCGACTTCGTCTTCCGTGGTCCGGACATCGTGGCGCTGTCGGGATACGCGGACGAGCTTGTCGAACGATCGAAGAGCCTCGGCGGTATCGTCGATGCCGACACCACGCTGAAACTCAACAAGCCGGAACTGCGCGTCAAGATCGATCGCGAACGAGCTGCTGATCTCGGTGTCGATACGTCCGACATCGCGACCAGTTTGCGTCTGATGGTTGGCGGTGAAGAAGAGGCGTCGCGGTTCAGGGATGAATCGATCAACGAAGATTACGACGTCCAGTTGCGTCTCACGGAAGCGGATCGACGCGACGTCGGCACAATCAGCCGATTGTATGTTCCGTCATCACGTGGCGGCCTCGTGCGGCTCGATAACCTCGTGAGGATCGAGCGCGACACCAGTCCTTCGCGAATCGACCGTCTCGATCGTGAACGGCAGGTATCGGTGCGAGCTTCAGTCGCGCCCGGCTACGCGCTGGCGGATCGCATGGACGTATTGCGCGGAGCCGTTAACGAGATGAACCTGCCGACGGCTTACACGACCACGGTTTCCGGCCGTGCCCGCGAACTCGAGCGCACGTTTACAGAATTCATATGGGCTTTCATTCTCTCGATCATCTTCATGTACATGATCCTGGCGTCGCAGTTTGAAAGCACCGTACACCCGCTGACGATCTTGCTCAGTTTGCCGCTGTCAGTGCCGTTTGCGTTGTTGTCGTTGTGGGGCACTGGCGACACGCTCAATCTTTATTCGGCTCTCGGTGTGCTCGTCTTGTTCGGTGTGGTGAAGAAGAACGCGATTCTACAGATCGATCACATGAACAACCTGCGCGAAAAGGGAATGGAACGACACGAAGCGATCATGCAGGGCAATCGCGATCGCTTGCGTCCGATCCTGATGACGACGCTCGCGCTCGTGGCGGGCATGTTGCCGCTTGCGCTCGGATCTGGTCCAGGCGCCGAAGAGCGTCGTTCGATCGCGATCGTCGTTATCGGCGGACAGACTCTGTCGCTGCTGCTGACGCTGATCGCGACTCCGGTTGTTTATTCGTTGCTTGATGATCTGAAGGCGACGCAGCGCTGGCGCAGCTTTGCTGGGGCGATGGGCGGAGTCACGCAGACTATTCGCGAGCGACTCAGAGCGCGCCGAAAGCCTGCTACCGAAGCTACTGCTGAGCGCGCCCCCGATGATCAGATCCAGGCGGCAGGAGATTAAAATCCGTGTTCATCCGCGTAAATCCGTGGTCAAAACCTAATCTCTGAAATTCGATCCCATTCGATCCAGTTTTCGTAACAGCCCGGGCCACACCAACCTTCCACCAAGCCCCTGCGTCACGACCGCTTCCTGCGCCGGAATCTGCGCCATTATCTTCTCGTCGATCGGCACCAGCTCACCGCCGCCTGATTGCGCCATGATCTGAATCCTGCACGCCCGCTCGAGCAGAAACATAGCCAGAAACGCGTCCGAGACTGTCGGCCCAACCGTCAGCAAGCCGTGATTCCTTAAAATCAGGAAAGTGTTCTTTCCGAGATCAGCGACCAGGCGCGGTTTCTCCTGGTCGTTCAACGCGAGGCCTTCATAGTCGTGATAACCAAGTGAAGAGAGAACAAACAACGACTGTTGCGAGATCGGAAGCAGACCCGTCTTTTGCGCCGAGACAGCGATGCCGTTGTCAGTGTGCAGATGCATCACGCATAGCGCATCCTCCCGAGCCGCATGAACCGCGCTGTGAATCGTGAATCCCGCCGGATTGATGCTGTACTCCGACTCCATCACGATCTTTCCCTCGAGATCCACTTTCACCAGACTAGATGCCGTGATCTCTTCAAACATCATCCCGTAAGGATTGATCAGAAAGTGGTGTTCAGGACCAGGCACACGCGCGGAGATGTGCGTGAACACGAGGTCGTCCCAGCCGTAATCCGCCACCAAGCGATAAGCGGCCGCCAAATCGACTCGCACCTGCCACTCTTCCGCTGAAACCAAATCGCGAACGTTGGATCTCTTTACCTGTTCAGGAGCGCTCATGATTGTCCTTTCGCTTTGTCAGGGGCCGGCTCGGGCATGTTCAGGATCTGTTGCCAACCCGATTCATCGACGCGTATCCGTTTGACCAGTTCATCGCGTAGCGTGCGCAGTTTAGCGCTCAACGTGCGTGAGTAGCTTTCGATATCTGTAAAGCGTTTGCGTTGCTCCTCGACGAACGTCTTTTGTTTGACGATGGACGGGATTGCGGAGTGTTGTCCGTTCTCCCAGAAGGGAACGAGTAATCGTTCGATCGAGACGGCGCCGGGAATCTCTACCTGTTCGTCATCGAGGCCGATGACGTCGCCGGCGTACATGCCGTGTTCGTCGGTGCCACGGAAAAGTTGCAGCCGTCCCGGCAGCGTGATCTTGTCTTCGGAGTTCGACGCTTTGAGAGTTGGCTGGCCCTTCATCACACACTGTTTGAAGATCACTCCGGCCACTGCACGCACTTCGCTCGACAACTTCGTACCGATACCAAAGCCTGCGACTTCCGGAAACGTCTTTACGATCTCCTTGACCTTGTCAACCGTGAGATCGCCGGTAAGGTTGGCGCGCAGACCGGTCAAACCGTTGGCTGCGAAGAATCGCAGACACCATTGGCCCAGCTCTGCCAGGTTTCCGGAATCGACGCGGAAGCCCTTGAACGCTTTTCGACGCGATTCGTTCGACGTGGCCGCCATCGCCGCATGAACGGCGCCCATGTAGACGTCAATCGTGTCGAGCAGCAGCGTAGTTCCGTTTGGATTCGCATCGAGCCAACGTTCGAACGCAACCTGTTCGAAGTGTTTTGGTTTTCCGGTGCGCGTGTCGATTTCCGGCTCGTTCATGTACTCGATGTACGATTGTTGCCAGTAGTGAGCCTCAGTTCCGACTGCCGGAATATCGAGACGATGAGCAGCTTCGAGGTTCGAGGTGTCGTTGAAGCCGCCGATGAAAGCATAGACCGCGATGTCTACGGCGCGTTCGATATCGCCGTTGCGACGTAGAGAGAAATCGGAGAGCCAGCGGTTGTCACCGGCGGCCATGCGAAACTGCATCGCGATGCTGGCCGTGGTCATCGGGAGATCGAATGCGTGCTCAAACTTGATCTCCTGCGCTTGAGTCAGTCCGAACGCGCCCGTTATGTCGGCAAACGGTTCCTGTGCGAACACGATTGTGCCGGGCCGCACGGTGCGGATCTTGCCGACGAACTGGATGTCTTCGATGGCTTTCGCAAAGAGTTGCAGGCCGCCGCGGTCCTGCTCGAGAAAGCGCAGGCGCGGGCGATCTATCTGGCTGTCGACGAGCAAACGCACTAGTCGTTCATGGCCCAGACAGGGCGCGAAGGGCAGTTTGCGTTGGGTGACGTAAAACGTGGCTTCAGCGTCGCTCAACAGCCCGTCGTGCAGACGGGTAACGTCCTTGAACGACGCATCACCCATCGCGGCATGGTAGCGATCGATGTTTAAAGTCCCCATATCAATCTGTGTAATCTGTGGTTACTATTTCCGCGCCGGCCGCGCGCATCTCCTCAATCGCGCGCTCGCCGTCACCTGGTTGGACATCGACTGGGCGCATGGCGTTCTTCAGAGCCTTTACTTTGAGTCCGTTTTTGATCGCGTCGAGCACGGTGTTCTTCACACAATAATCCGTGGCGAGTCCGCCGACAACAACTTCTTCAATACCCTGCTTGTGAAGTTGCGCGGCGAGATCAGTTTCATCAAACGCAGAGTAACAATCTGTATCGCCGAGGCCTTTTGAGACTACTTTGATTCGTGGATCTTTACGAAGCGCGGGATGAAACTCGGCGCCCTTTGTGTTCTGCACGCAGTGGATGGGCCAGGTGCCGCCATAGGCCGTGAAGTGTTTGGTTTTTGGCGGATGCCAGTCGCGACTCAGATAAACCGGCGCTCCACGTTCGAGAAATTCATCGATCTGTTGATTCAGCGGTTCGACAACCTCGTCCCCGTGCGCCACCGCAAGCGTCCCACCGGGACAAAAATCATTCTGCACATCAACCACGATCAGTGCTTGTTTCGGGTTGCTTTCCATACTCGCATTCCTTCCCTCATCACCGGGAATGTTACACTTCTTACTCACAGTCTAAAAGCAGGAGTTACGGGTAATCATGGATCAGATGGCATTAGTGCGTGGTCCACTCGTGGATCGCGTCAACGACGCAATGGAAGCAGCCCAGGCGCAAGACGTCGCCGCGCGCATCATGCGCAAGGACGCTTCGCTTTGGAAGGCTAACGAAGAGAGCGCAAAGGTTATCGAGAACGCGCTCGGCTGGTTAACGGTCGCTGACGAGATGCTTGGCGCTGTCGATGATTTGACGGAGTTTGCCAATTCGATAAGAAGCAGCGGTTTTCGTCACGTGATGGTTTGCGGCATGGGCGGCTCGTCTCTGTGTCCTGAAGTGCTCGCCAAGACCTTCGGACCGCAAGAGGGATTTCCGGAACTGTTAGTGCTCGACTCGACCGATCCCGACGTTGTCGCGGAACTGAATCAAAAGATCGACGTCGAACGCTGTCTCTTCCTGATCGCTTCAAAGTCGGGCAGCACTACTGAGCCGAACGTTTTTTACAAGTACTGGTACGAAGAAGTAAGCAAACGCCGCGACCAGCCTGGCGAGAATTTTGTCGCCATAACGGATCCCGGTTCGCCACTTGTCGAGACGGCCTCGAAATTAGGATTTCGCCGGACGTTTCTAAACCAGTCGGACATCGGCGGCAGGTACTCGGCCCTTTCGTACTTCGGCATTGTTCCCGCCGCGTTGATGGGAATCGACATTCGCACGTTTCTTGGAAGAGCGAGCCAGGCAAAGTCACTTATTGAAAACGCCGCGCTACCTCTAGGCGCGATGCTCGGTGAGTTCGCTAACTTCGGTCTCGATAAGTTGACGCTCGTGATCGATCCATCCGTCGCGACGCTCGGATTGTGGATCGAACAACTGATCGCCGAAAGCACCGGCAAACTCGGCACCGGAATTCTTCCCGTCAACGGCGAACCGTTAGGCGGGCCGGAGGTCTACAGTCGAGACCGAATGTTCGTTTCGATTGCCCAAGGCATGCTTGCGGAAGAGACGCTGACGAAGCTGAACTCTATCAACATGGCGGGTTATCCGGTCATCTTCCGCGAGATTGATGACGTCTACGATCTCGGCGCGGAGTTTTTTATCTGGGAGTTCGCGACCGCTGTTGCAGGTTGGCGGATGGGCATTAATCCTTTCGATCAACCGAATGTTCAGGAAGCAAAGGATGCGACGAAGGAACTGCTGAGCTCGTTTGAACGTCGCGGACAATTCGAACCGCGCGCTGAGATCGCGAAGGATGATCTCATCACGATCTATGGTAAGGAAGAATCGTCTGAGCAACCTGTAGCTGAGGTCTTGCGAGCACACCTCGCGACGATCAACCCCGGCGATTACATCGCCTTCCTGAATTACATAGAAGAGACTCCAGAGATCGACGAGAAGTTTCAGCAACTCAGAACTCAACTGCGCGATGCGACCACGTGTGCGGTCACGATCGGGTATGGCCCACGCTTCCTGCACTCAACCGGACAGCTCCACAAGGGTGGTCCGGATACGGGAGTGTTCTTTCAGATCATCGCGAATGATGAAACGGACTTCGCCGTACCCGGCGAAGCGTACACGTTCAGCATTCTGAAACAGGCGCAGGCGCGTGGTGACTTCCGAGCCCTCTCGAAGCGTGGCCGCCGCGTTATCGGAATCGACCTCGGTGACAAGACATCAGGGGCGCTCAATCATCTGAGTGACTTGATTTCGCAGATTATCTCAACCACAAAGGCACAAAGACACTAAGTTTTTTTAATCCACTTCGTGTCTTAGTGTCTTTGTGGTTCAAACCCTTTCCCGCCCTGAGCGGTCAACCTGAATGCGTCGAAGTCGTACAACTTAACGCCTCACCGCACAGTTGTCGTACGCCCTCTGGAACCGCAGGCCTAATCGATCTTTAAACTTTCTTAGACATCCCCCAGTGGACAATCGCTCTTTCGTTCAGGCATACGAGTTGCCGCTCGGAAGCGTATTTAACTCGCTTCCAAGGACCCTGCCAATTTGGAGGAGGAACCGTCGCCGTGAAGTTTATTAAGAAGTTCTTTAAGAACGAGCTCGCAATCGATCTGGGTACCGTCAACACACTCATTTATCAACCGGGCCGCGGAATCCTCTTAAACGAGCCGTCCGTAGTAGCTATCGATCGTTACGATGGAGAAGTAGTTTCAGTCGGTCACAAGGCATTGAAACTCCTCGGCCGCGAACCACGCGGCATCGAGGTCCATCGACCGATCCGTTCCGGGACCATCTTCAACTTCGAGGTCGCACAAAAGATGTTGCGCACGTTCCTCGGTAAGGTTACCGACGGTTACAGGCGCGGACACTTTGTCGTGGGCATTCCAGGCTCGGCGACTGCGGTTGAGCAACGATCAGTTCGCGACGCAGCGCATGATGCCGGTGGCCGTCGAATCGATCTCGTTGACGAAGGACTGTTAGCCGGCATCGGTGCTGGTCTTAACTTCAACGACGAACGAGCGCATCTCGTGGTTGACATCGGAGGCGGCACGACCAACATCGCGATCGTTGCTTCCGGCGGTGTCGTTAACTCGATGAGTTTGACTGCCGCGGGTAATGCGATGGATGAGAGTATTCGCGACTACGTGCGGTCCAACTTCTGTCTTCAGATCGGCGAGTACACAGCCGAAGCACTCAAGCGAGATCTCGGCGCGCTCGACGACAACGAAGAACGCAAGGTTCAGATTGTCGGTAAACAGTTGAGTGATGGATTTGTGCACGCGGAGAGCATCACTGCTGCGGAAGTGCGTGAAGCGTTGGAGCCGATCATAGGAGAGATCGCCGGTGGCATTCGTCGCGTGATTGAAGACGCCCAACCGGAAGCCGTCGCAGACATCTATTACTCAGGCATGATTCTCACCGGTGGTGGCTCACTGCTGAAGGGTCTCAAAGAACGTTTGCAGTCGGATCTACAACTGCGCGCCACGATGCCTGAGGATCCGATCACCACAGTGGTGATCGGCGCAGGCCTCCTGCTTGATGAACCAGAAAAACTATACCGCTGTGCTATCAGACCAAATCTTCCCGTGTGGCAGGAAGCGGAAGAGTTGGTCGTCAGTTGGTGACAAAGCTCAGCAATTCACATAACCCAACGCCCAAAACACGATGATGAAAATCAGAATCGTGGAAATGCATCCACCGCCGAACTTCCATGCCGCTGCGCCCGCGAGTATCCCTCTGAGTGGTCCTTCCATTCACGTTCTCCCTGGTTAATATTCGAACACAAAACTTAGCTGCACGATCACTTCGGCAATATCAGTGCCAATCTGTGTTCATCTGTGGCTCACTTTTTTCCACGCTTTAAGAACTTCAGCAAAGCTCTCTCAGACTCATGCAGACCACGCCCGCGAAAACCCAGCAGGTCGTCGACACTACGAAAACAGTGATCTATGACCTGACCCTTTTCGAACGAGTTAATTATCTCCGGACAAACGTACGATCCGCGACACACGGCCGGAGTGTTTCCTAACACTTCCGCCGTCTCTTTGATCGCAGCGACGATCAGTTTGTTTTTGGCAGTCTTCTGTTTCGGGATCTCCTCGCCTTCGCGCGCGAGCGCGCAAGCACACACGAGTGTTCCGGCCCACGTGCGAAAATCTTTCGCACTAAAATTCTCACCCATCACCTCTTTGATGTAGTCGTTGATGTGACGTCTGGTCACCTTAACGATCTTTCCATCTCCATTCTGATACTTGAAGACGTTGTAACCGGGAAGTTTCAACGTGCTTCTGATCACGCGTGCGACTTGCCGGTCACGAAGTTGATGCTGCTGTTGCACGCCTGACTTTCCGGGAAAGTCAAACTTCACCACATCGCCTTTGACGGTCACGTGTTTGCGCCGAAGCGTGGCGATGCCGTAACTGCCATGCTCGTTCGCGTAAACCTCGCTGCCGGGCCGCATGAAGCAGGTCGAGAGAATGCGCAGCACACTTGCGAGCACACGTTCGCGACCGAGGTCTTTTTGTCTCAAGTGACGAGCTACAGTGGCGCGCATCGTCGGAATGGCTTGCGCAAACTTCGTAATTCGTTCGAACTTGCGCATCTCCTGCACTCGCGTGTGACTCTCGTGATAGAGATACTGCCAACGACCGGCGGCGTCTTTGCCGATCGCTTGTAGCCTGCCTTTTGCGGCTGAATTGATTGCGACTTCCGTCCACGCGGGAGGGATCTTCAGTTCGTAGATTCTTTGCAGATCTGCCTTCGTGAGAGCGCCGTTATTCGACTGATAGCGAAAGCCTCGCTTCGGCGTGCCGAGCCGCTTGATGCCATGCGTTTGCAAACGTTCGAGATTTGTCATCGAGTTTTTAGAAACCGGAACGGAATTTGTTTGGACATCGGGTAGTTTGGTCAGTCAGGAAGGCTAAGTTGAATAAACAAATCGATCCTCAAAACTCGTTGAAAAATGTTAAGCCGCCGACGTTTGAGGTTCTCTGTTCGTGGTGTGGAGCGTTGATCAGGTCCTCCAATACCGAGTTGCCCGAGCAAATGTGTTTGATCTGTCATGCGCGTATGCTCAACGACTATTTCCAAAGGATTAGCAAAGGAAAATCCGGCCACAGATCTTCACCGATTTCGACCGATTAAATCCGCCTTGATCTGTGTAATCTGTGTTCACTTCTTCTGATCTACTCCTCCCTCGATTGTGTAGCCTTCCTATACAGGTCAACTACTTCGTTGTTTAGTTCCGAAGCACTATCGTCACTAAATCTTAACCACCACCACCATTCCGCAAGCACGATGCCGCCCGGATCGTGATTTGCTCTCGAGTTCGGCAACAGGAGGGGCCACAGTGAACTGGAGAAGTCTTAACTTTGCTAGGCGGTGAAACAACAGCGGCCTGATGTGCGGGGTAGAGGGCCAGTTCAATTCAACTTGGGAGGAAAAGAGATGGCAGACAATGGTAGCAGTGCGGCGAACACCGGAGTGATAGCGATCCTGGTGATCTTTGTGATTCTAGTTATTGGTGCACTGTTCGTGTTCGGAGGTCGCTGGTTTGGTGGTGACAAACGGATCGACGTGAACATCGGTACGCCGTCGAAGTAGGGACTAGGTCCTATAAGTCCGATAAGACCTATGTCTTTTGTAAAGCATGAGGGACGATTCGCAAGCAAGCACTTCGATCTGGATGGCGACGGCAAACATGCCGTCGCAATCACGACTACCGGAAAGCATTCGCACCGATATCTGTATCATCGGCGCCGGAATTGCCGGTTTGACGACTGCTTACCTGCTAGGGCGTGAAGGGCGTTCCGTCATCGTCCTCGACGATGGCTTAGTCGGCGGTGGTATGACCGGGCGAACGACCGCTCATCTCACTAACGCTTTCGACGATCGATACGCTGAGATCGAAAAGCTTCTCGGCGGTGAAGCTTCCCGCTTAACCGCCGCGAGCCACACGGCTGCGATCAACAAGATGCAAGAGATCGCGCGTGAAGAACAGATCGGCTGCAATTTCGAATGGCTCGATGGGTTCCTGTTCGCCGGATCGGCCGAAGACGCTGAGTTGTTGCAGGAAGAACTTGCGGCAGCACATCGAGCGGGACTCGTGGGAGTTGAGAAAGTTTCGCGAGCTCCGATCGAGTCATTCGATACTGGTGCGGCGTTACGCTTTCCACGGCAGGCACAATTTCATCCACTGAAATATCTCGATGGACTCGCGCGCGCGATCATCCGTGACGGTGGACGCATCTTTGGTCAAACGCACGCGACGAAGATCGAAGGTGGCGAATCAGCAAGCGTTGAAACGAGCCACGGTCCCGTAGTGAAGAGTGAAGTAATCGTCGTCGCGACCAACACGCCGGTAAACGGTCGCTTTGCGATTCATACCAAGCAGGCTCCTTATGTGACTTACGTGATCGGCGCACAAGTGCCGCGAGGATCGGTAACGACCGCGCTTTTCTGGGACACCGGTGATCCCTATCACTACGTTCGCTTGCAAAGCGATAAGCAGAGTGGGCACGACATTCTGATCGTCGGCGGAGAAGACCACAAAACCGGACAGGCGAATGATGGCTTCCAACGTTATGGACGACTCGAGCAGTGGACACGCGAGCGTTTTCCACAAATGGGCGAGATTGAGTTTCGCTGGTCGGGCCAGGTGATGGAACCGGCTGATGGTCTCGCGTTCATCGGTCGTAATCCGCTCGACGATGACAACGTCTTCATAGCCACCGGTGATTCCGGTCAAGGCATGACGCACGGAACGATAGCGGGAATCTTGCTGACGGATCTGATCCAGGGTCGAAAGAATGAATGGGAAGATTTGTATAGCCCGTCTCGCCTCAGCGTGAAGGCACTTCCTGAATATGCTTCGGAGAACATCAACGTCGCGGGACAGTATGCCGACTACATGACCGCCGGCGACGTCAAATCAGAATCTGAACTGAGCCCGGGCGACGGGGCGGTTATGCGAGACGGGCTCACGAAGGTCGCGGTTTATCGCGACGATGCCGGTAAACTGCACAAGCGTTCAGCCGTGTGCCCGCACCTCAGCTGTGTGGTGGCGTGGAATTCGAGTGAGCGAACCTGGGACTGTCCTTGTCACGGCTCGCGATTTAGTGCAGAGGGCCGCGTCTACCAGGGTCCGGCCAACAGCGATCTCCCTGTCCATAACGATCAATTGTAAAAGTACCGTAAATTATTTAGGCTTCAGCGTCCGAAGCCGTACAAACTCTGATATAGTCGCACTCTGGGAAAAACCTCAGTTGCAGGTATTTTGTTTTGTTTTCACCTTCCTCTTTGATTTTTCGTCCTTATTGCTTCCTTTGCTGAACGGTTCAGTAGACGGTCAAAAAATATGCGAATCTTGCTTTACAACCCCGACAATGGGGTTACTCGAAACTTCATGCCGCATCTTTGGATGTTCTTGCTCCAGTCTTTAACGCCTCCCGGTCATGAAGTGCTCCTCGTTGACGGAAACGCTAAGGCAATGAGTGATAACGAGTTGGTGAGTTTTCTCCAAAGGGAAAAGATTGAACTTGTCGGCATCGGTGCGATGACACGGATGATCGCGAAAGCTTATCGCGTTGCGGACGCGATCAGGGCGGCTGGAATTCCCGTTGTTATGGGGGGACCACACGTCACCGAGGTACCTGATGAAGCCCTGGGCAGAGATGGCGGACCTCGGCACGCCGATGCGGTGGCGCTGGGCGAAGCTGACGAAACCTGGCCCTTGATTGTTGAAGACGCGGCTCGAGGGCAACTGAAAGACGTTTACCAACCAAAGCGCGACCATAAAGGGCTGGATCGAAAACCTCCTCTGAACGAGTATCCCTTAATAAGTTGGGAGACGCTTGATTTGGATCAGTTTAGCCTGATTCCAAGGTTCTTTCGTCCGTTCATGTCAAAGCTCGGAAGCGGTTGGGGTACGTTTCACGTAGTGCCGATCGAAACCGGACGTGGGTGTCCTTACGGTTGTGAATTCTGTACGGTCACTGGATTTTTTGGCGATTCGATTCGCTTTCGTACTAACGAAAGCGTCGTCGATGAACTCTTGCGCTTGAAAGCTCGAGCGCGGCGTGAACGCGGACAGATCGCCGTCTTCTTCATCGACGACAACCTCGCTATCAATACGAAACGCACCAAATCGCTTTTGCGCGACATCATTGCGGCCGGTGCGCAGGTACCATGGGTTGCACAGATCAGCGCTAATCTACTACGCGACGAAGATCTCGTTGATCTTATCGCGGAGTCGGGAGGCAAATGGATCTTTATTGGTATGGAGTCGATTGACCCTGCCAACATGGCGGACGTGAACAAGAACTTCAGCAAACCCGCCGAATACGAAACAGTGCTGAAACGTCTGGCGCAACGAAATATCTACGCTATCACGTCATTTATTTTTGGAATGGATAATGACACGCTCGGCGTCGCTGATCGCACTCTCAAGGAGATCCAGTCATGGCCGCCAGGGCTCCCGGTTTTCGGCCAGTTAACACCATTCCCCGCAACACCTCTCTATGAACGGCTGGAAAAGGCTGGCCGGCTGGCTCGCCCCAAGCATTGGTTGGATTTTTCTCCGTTCGTAATGGCGCACAATCCGCTGAAGATGACGATTGCTGAAGCGCGGGCAGAAACAAATCATGCGTGGTCATACTCGTACAGTCCAGAACAGAACGCACGGGCGGTTGCTTCAATTTCTCACGAACCACTGCAATACAGAATCAGTCATCTAGTGGCACGACTCTTCTTTCGCGGTATTTACTTCCCGCAGATGGGCTGGCCCGCATGGCTGAAGGTTATTGCCCAAAACCGGCGTACGATCTTTGGGCTTGCGGTCGAGTCGTTGCATGCAGCTCGAAATGCGCGTAAGAGAAGCCGGTTAAAGGTCGAGCAACAGGGTGTCAACTCCTCAGTTTTGACAGAGGAGTAGTATTTCCGTTGCTCGACAACCCTTAGCTTCTATCTCGTTGAGTCTTAAACTGCCCGCCTCCCGGTAATCAGGTTGATAACCAGAACAATTACGGCCACGACGAGTAACAAGTGGATGAGACTGCCACCAACATTTGAGAGCAGGCCAATCAGCCACAAGACCAACAGAATCACCAAAATTGTCCACAGCATGATCGAAATCTCCTCCTTGTAGTTATGGTGTGAATGAGCAACGCTCATGCCAACATGGAAAATCGCCCCTGAATGACGCAAGGTTCGCATTTCGTTCTGTCCCCCGCGTCACAAATGATTCGTTTTTCGACCACGTAGCCTCGATATGTTTGATATTAGATCAACAACGCTTGTATGATTCGACCGCAGTCTATATCCCATCTTTTCTTGCGTCCCACGAACGAACCATGGCCGATCCAAAAACGACGAGTCGCGAGGCCGAACAATCTTCTGCTGAACCTGTTCCGGAAGGTAAGTACGTTTACTGCATCATCGAAACCTCAGAAACGCGTTCTTTTGGTCCGATGGGCATCGGCGGGCGCAAGGACGACGTCTACACAGTTCACCACAAAGGGCTCGCCGCCGTAGTTTCAAACACACCGCTGGTCGTCTACGACCCGACGCGTGAAAATGTATTTACGCACGAGCAGGTGAACGAAACCGTGATGCGTGAATTTACGGTTTTGCCAATGGCGTTTGGCGCACTTTTCCGCACCGAAGAAGACATCGTCGAACTGATTCGCGGAACGTACGACGCCTTACGCGATGTGCTCGCGAAGATGGAAGGCAAAGTCGAATTCGGTCTGAAAGTGAATTGGGATCGCGACAAGGTTACCGCCGAACTCGAACAACAGGACGAAGAAATCCGGCACCTGAAAGAGCAGATCACTTCGCGGACCACTGGATCAACCTACTTCGCGCGCATGCAGCTCGGACGTCTGATCGAGACGGCGTTAACCGATCAGGCCGATGCCTATATTCGCGAGGTCTATTCGCAACTGCGCGACACGGCGGTGGCGTCGCGCGCTAATAAGCCGATTGGCGATCGCATGATCATGAATGCGGCGTTTCTGATCGAACGCGATCGCGAGGCGGAGTTTGACCAAAAAGTTAAAGAGATTGCGTCGAAGTACGAAGGTAAACTGTCGTTCAAGTACACTGGACCCTGGCCGCCGTATAATTTCGTCCACATTCGTTTGAAGTTGGAGCCCAACGTACAAGCGCAACCCGGACAAGGCCCTACAGAAGCAGTAGCGCCGAACTAAGAAATGTTTCTGATTGACGATTTACTGTTAGCACCGGTCAACGGCTTTAAGTTCATCCTGGGCCAGATCCAAAAGATGGCCGATCAGGAACTTAACGACGACTCTCTGATCAAGGAGCAGTTGCTCGAGTTGCAGATGCGATACGAGTTGGAAGAGGTCTCGGACGAGGAATTCCGTGAGCGCGAGGCGGAGTTGTTTGCGCGGCTGCGGGTGATTAAACAGCGCCAACTCGGGTTGATGCACGATGCGATACACACGGCTGACTCGTCGAGTTTTGTGATCGAAGTTGGTGGCGATGAGAGGGAGTAAACATTTAGCCACGGATCTCACGGATGAACACGGCGCGATACCACTTCTTCGGCGGCAAGGGTGGTGTTGGTAAGACTACCACAGCCGCAGCCACTGCCCTCTATCTTCTTAAGCAACTCAAACGAAACGATTCGATTCTTCTTTTCTCCACCGATCCGGCCCACTCGCTGTCGGATAGTCTCGATGTAAAAATCGGTAATCGTCTGGTTGAAGTGAAACCGCGTTTGTTTGCGTATGAGATGGACGCAAGCCTCGCGCTGGAGAGGTTTCGCGCGGCCCACGGCAAGGTGCTGGCGGAGATCGCGGAGCGTGGCACGCTGCTCGATGAAGAAGATATCAACGAGTTGTTGAGCCTTTCCTTGCCGGGCCTGGATGAAGTGATGTCGTTGTTTGAATTGAGCGAGTTGGATCGCGAAGGGAAGTACGCTCACATCGTGGTGGATACTGCGCCATCGGGCCACACTTCGCGTTTACTGCGACTGCCCGAAGTCTTTGCGCGCATGGTGAAAGCGCTCGATCTGATGGGCGACAAGCATCGCTATATCGTGGCTCACTTCGCACGGCGCAAACCGATGGCGGACGAAGTCGATCTGTTTCTGAAGGATCTCAGTCTACGCATAGAGGCTGTGCGAGGGTTGTTGCACGACAAGGAGCAGACGAGGTTTGCGCTGGTGACGATTCCGGAAGCGATGAGTGTCCGCGAAACGGAGAGATACCTTGAGCTGCTGCGGGAGCAGGGAGTACCGGTGCGTGATCTGATCGTGAATCGAGTGGAGCAGGAGCACAACGATTGTGATTACTGCCGTGCACGAGTGAAAAGCCAGCGCCCGTGGTTGCAACAGATCGCAAAGTCGTTTCGAGATCTGGAGCTGCGCTACCTGCCACTTCAGG
>JBIOVO010000326.1:0-24602 GCA_044867735.1 Pyrinomonadaceae bacterium
GTTGCCACTGCCCGTCGGCAAACTGGAAATCACGCGCGCTCACGTCATTGAAAGCAGTGTAGCCAAGCACGTAATCGTAAGCGCGATCCGCTTTCACGTGCTTCGCGCGGCGGCCAATCACGACGGCCAGCTCCGCTTCATAGTCAACTTGTTGACTCGTCGACGGGAGGACCACCGGCTCGCCGGGCGCGATCACCGCGGTTGAGAACTTCGAAAATACGACCGGCTTCTCCGGGATCGGCATCTTACTCTCGGCGGCATGATCGCGATAGTTGAGTCCGATACAGATGAGTTTTCCCGGGCGGGGCACGGGCGCGAACCAGTAAGCATCGCGGCTCGGAACGAGCCAGCCTTTGTCGCGTGCTTCGTCGAGCACCTGCTTGTCTGCAATCAATGTGTCGTGTGTTTCGCGCGCTCTCTGAAACCATGGACCATCCATGTCAAACCACGCGAGCGGATTCGATGGTCGCTCGGATTCTGAGAATAGTTTCTCGCAATCGAGACGATAGCCGGTGTCGTGCCCGTCAACTTCCAGAATCATGCCGAGCCGCGGCACGCTCCATTTTGTCTCCTGTGTGGCGAAAGAAATGATTTGCATCTACTTTGATCCGTCAACGATGACGTACAACTCCCGCGGGCCGTGCACGCCGATGGCCAGCGTTAACTCGATGTCAGCCGTGCGCGATGGGCCGGTGATGAATGTGATTGCCGGGCTGATTTCTTTTTTCTGAAGCATCGCCAAGGCCTCGCCGAGCGTGTCAACGATTGCTGAAGCATTGATGATGGCGATATGTACGGGCGGCACGAGTGAAACGAGTCGATGTCGTTCGCACGCACTGTCGAGCACGAGCGTGCCGGTTTCGGCAATCGCCGCCTGAGCAGTCGAAACACCCACATCAAACCCGAAGATGTCGTGCGCATCCGGCGGATCATCCGAGTACGCGACTTTCAGATCCGCGATGATCTGCTTTACACAATCCGCCACATCCGTGGTTACGATGCAGTGCCCTGCCACGGATTCGACGGATTCCTTAAACCGATTTACCGGATCTGAATTAGATACCGGAATTTCAGGAAAAGCCTGATGTTCCTCAACATCCATGGCCGGGCTCGCAGCCAGGTGCGTGCGGATGGAATTGAGGATTGATTCGCGCGCGGCGTTATTCATTGGACCACAGATCGTGAAAAGTCTTCGACTCAATTGGACGCAGGTCGCGGCCGTTCGTCCATGCGCGTGAGATTGGCATAACGCTTTGGAGTATGCGACCGGCAACCGAGCTCAGCTTGTACAACGACGGGCTGGTCATAACGCGAGCCCACATCTTGAACACGAGACGCTCAGCGACGCGGCCTTTGCGCGGGCTGATCTCGCCGCGCAGATGTAACAACAATCGCGGAATGTCGATCTTCACCGGACAAACTTCACGACACGCGCCACACAAACTCGATGCGTAAGGCAGTTGCGCCGCCTTTTGAATTCCCATCAACTGCGGCGTGATCACCGCGCCGATCGGACCCGGATACACTGATCCGTAAGCATGACCACCAACCTGCTGGTACACCGGACACGCATTCAAACACGCACCGCAACGAATACAGGCCAGCGACTGCCGCGTCACCGGATGGGCCAACATTCGCGAGCGCCCGTTGTCGAGCAATACGATATGTAGCTCGTCCGGCCCTTCGTCAGTGGGGTTGCGCTTGATGCCGGTGATGAACGATTGGTAGGTCGTCAGTCTTTGTCCTGTGCCCGAGCGCGGCAGCAGCTTAAGAAACACATCGAGATCCGCAAAGCGCGGTATCACCTTCTCAATCCCCATCACCGCGATGTGAATGCGCGGCAGGCTCGTCGTCAGACGGATGTTGCCTTCGTTCTCGACGATCACGATCGTGCCGGTTTCGGCGATCGCGAAGTTTACGCCGCTGATACCGACGTCGGCTGCCGCGAAACGATCACGCAGCGTCGTGCGCGCGGTGCTCGTCATCTGGTCCACATCGTCGGTCGGCGGCATGCCGAGCTCTGCGGTGAAGAGCGCGCCGATTTGTTGACGGGTTTTATGAATGGCGGGCGCAATGATGTGCGACGGCGGCTCGTCAGCGAGTTGAATGATGTACTCACCGAGATCCGTTTCTACCACCTGCATCCCTGCGGCTTCGAGCGCGTTGTTGAGATGCGTTTCTTCAGTCGTCATGCTCTTGCTCTTGACGATGATTCGCGCCTGACGATCGACCGCGAGTTTGGTGATGATCGCGTTCGCCTCGGAAGCGTCGCGCGCCCAGTGGACCTTCGCGCCGCGCCCCTCGGCGTTTTGCACAAACTCTTCAAGGTAACGATCGAGATGGAGCAAGACCTCGTCTTTGATCGCACGGGCGCGGCTGCGCAGCTCTTCCCAGTTTGGCAAACCCGCAGCAGCTTCCTTGCGGCGCTCGCCGAAAAGCGAGGTCGCGTGCTTCAATGCGCCACGCAGATGCACGTCGGCCAATGCGGCCTTCGCGTTCTCGCGAAACGTTTCGCTGCTGAGATGATTCATGATTCGTGATTTAGCTGTGACCCGACGCCAACAGCTCAGCGATATGCATCACACGCACGTTCGATCCTTTGCGCGAGAGGCGGCCACCAATCTGCATCAGGCAACTGGCATCGCCGGACACTACCGCCTGCACGTCCGCGCGCTCGATCGCGTCGATCTTCTGATCGAGAATCGCCACAGAGATCTCCGGATACTTCACCGAAAAAGTGCCGCCGAAACCACAGCAAGCATCGGCATGTTCGAGTTCGACAAACTCGGCGCCACGAACGTTGCGTATCAGAGTTCGCGGTTCACTCTTCAGATTTAGATCACGCAAACCGTGACATGCATCATGCCAGGTAAGACGGCCCGACCACGACGCTCCCACGTCTTCAACCTTGAGCACCCGGATCAGAAATGAACTCAGCTCGTGTGTTCGAGCTGCAACCGATTGAGCACGCTTCAGCCATTCCGGATCGGCGGCAAAGAGTTGCGGATAGTGATGCACCATCGCGGTGCACGATCCGGAAGGACTGACGATCGCATCGGCGCCGCTCTCCTCGAAGATCGTGATAAAGCGTTTCGCAACCTGGCGCGCTTCGTCCAGATAACCGGTGTTGAAAGCCGGCTGCGCGCAACACGTTTGCCGCTTGTCGAATTCGACTTCGCAACCCGCTCGCCGCAACACCGCAACGCTACTCATACCGATGCTGGTCCACAACTGATCGACGAGACAGGTGACGAATAGCGAAACCTTCATTCTTTAGAGAACTACTACTCCTTTTACATAGTTCTCGTCGTGAATCTCCCGCGACAGCGCTCGCTCAACATCTTCGAACGACGTGTACCGGTGCGTGATCAGCGACGCGATGTCGATCTGTTTCTGTTCGATCAGATGCAGCGCACGTTTGTAAACTGACGGACGTCCATCGCTTTCGAAGCCGCCCGACGCTCCGACGGAACTCACCAGCACCGGCTCCTTAAACAATGTGCTGCTCAACACGCTCAAATCTGTACCGGTGTGGCCGTGTCCGTATAAAAGCACCGAAGCCTGCTTGCGAATCAATCCCGGCATCGAGCGGAAAACCTCGCCCGAACCTGACGCTTCGATCAGATACTCAACGCCCTTGCCCCCGGTATGTTCGTGAATCACTTCCACCAGATCGGAACGAACGGGATCGATCGTCTCATCAGCGCCAAAGCTCTTTGCGAGTTGACGTTTGCGCGCGTTGGGATCGCTGACGAACAGGAAGCCTTCGTATTTGAGTACGTTACGCAGGTACTGCGTGAACAGCAAGCCCGCCGGTCCCGCGCCGCATATTAACACGCTGCGCACGCGCTGCTCCGCGGGTTCGGCGTTGATGGAGTGGCGCGTTTGCGAGCGCGCCACGGTATCGGAAGAGTGAATGATGCAACCGAGCGGCTCGACTAGAGCAGCCGTCGCCGCGTCGAGTGGCGTTGTGATGTTGATCGCATTCACAGCAGGAACGGCAATGAATTGCGCCAGACCGCCGGGCAATCCAGTGATGCCATGCTCGCGATAAAACTCGCATTGGTGACTATTCGCGGTGCGGCAGTAGTCGCAGAGAATCTCTCGCCGGCGGCTCACACAGTTCAACCCCTGATCGATCACGACGCGATCGCCGACGCGCAGATCACTGACGGCACTTCCGGCCTCCTCGATGACGCCGGTGATCTCATGACCCAGAATCTGCGGCTGCAAGGCGAGTGGTATCGGTTGGCCGTATTCGTTTGTGTTGTAGTTCGCGTGTCCGGCGAAGATGTGCACATCAGTGCCGCAGAGGCCAACCGCCGCCACTCGAATCAAAACCTCATAGGGCGAAATCACGGGACGCGGAATGTCTCGCACTTCGAGACGTTGCACGTCGCAAAGCACGCTCGCCTTCATCGTGTGCGCGGAAGTCAAAGGCAAGTCCCTTTGGTTGATGAGAGGTGACACACTCATACGTCGATATCGCTCGTATCGAGGCGCCCGGCGTCGCGCAGCGCGGCGAACCGGTCCATCGTTTCGCGCATGCCCGTTTCGAACGGGGTCGAAGGCAAGCCGCTGATTGCTTTTTGAATCGCGGTATCGTCGATTGCGGCGGCGATCGGAATCGGTGGTCCACCGAAAGTGATCAGGTTGCCATTGGAATTCTGCTCGTTGATGAAGCTCGCGATGCGCTCGACGCTCACCGTTTCGCCGTGCAAGTTGAAAACGTTTGCGCCGTTGGGCATTTGATCCGCACACGCGATAAATGCGGCGGCCGTGTCGGCGACGTACTGAAAGTCCGTAGCGCCTCCGAAGCGAATGTGAAAAGGGCGCCCTAACGCCGCCGACTTCATCGCTTTCGTCGGATCGCTCGTGAGTCCGGTGTCGCGATTGACGCCGTACACAGTTAAGGGGCGCAAACCAACGCTGTCGATGCCGTGGTCCAGGAAATAGACGCGAGCATTGCCTTCGTTCGCACGTTTGAAAACGCCGTAATGCGTCGATGGCTCGCATTGCGCCGACTCGTCGAGGGCCTTTTCGTCGTCGTTCAAACCGTAGACGGCCGCTGAACTCGCGTACACGATTGCTTTGATCCCAATCTGTCGCGCGGCTTCAAAGATATTGAGCGTGCCCGCCACATTCACGAGAGCGCCGGTAACGGGATCCGCTTTGCAAGTCGGCACCTGCAAGCCGGCAAGATGAATGATCTTCTGCGCGCCCGAGTCACGGAGCGCTGATAAAACTGCGGCGCCATCTGTGATATCGCCGAGTGTGAAACGAACTCGCGCCAGATCTTCGGGCGACATGATCGCGCTCAACCGTCGCGAATCATCGCTGCGATCGAAGACGACGGCCTGGTCGCCACGCTCCGTGAGCGCTTTGACGATCCACGAACCGATGCACCCTTGCGCGCCGGTGATGAAATAGGTTTCAGGCATCGGTGGCCTAACTAAGACGATAAAACTTCGCTGCGTTCAATGAGAATATTTTCTCACGGTCAAGGTCGCTGAGACCGGAGAGTATTTCCTGAAACGATTCGAGCACTCGATTGTACGACGCAGCGAGTAAGCATACAGGATAGTCGCTGCCAAACATCAGCCGATCCGCGCCAAACAATTCCAATGCGTAGTCAACGTAAGGGCGCAGGTCGCTTGTTTCCCAGGAGTGCCAGTTTGCCTCAGTAACCAGGCCCGAGAGCTTGCAGTAAATGTTGGGATACAGTGCCAGCGGCGCGAGAGCGTGCGACCATTCGTCAAACTCGTTCTTTGCGATCGGTGGTTTTGCGAGGTGATCGATCACGAGCGACAGTTCCGGACAGCTTTCAGCAACTTGCGCCACATGCTTCAAATGACGCGTGTGAACGAGCAAGTCGTAAGATAAGTTGTAATGCGCGAGGTCCTTCAGGCCTGAAAGAACGGCGGGTTGAACCAGCCAATCGTCGTTCGGTTCGCTTTCGACGAGGTGTCTGACGCCTTTGAACTTCGAATGAGAACTGAGTCCCGCTAACCGCGCGTCCACATCCGGACTCATCAGATCCACCCAACCGACAACACCTGCGATAAAAGCGTTTTCATTCGCAAGTTCCAGGAGCCAGCGTGACTCTTCGATGCTATTGCTTGCCTGGACCAGGACGGTCTTCTGAACTTGATTGTCACGCAGTATCGACGCGAATTCAGCGGGCAGATAATCGCGATAGAGCACACCGAGATCGCTCGTCATCCAGGGATAGTCAAAGCGACCGACCTGCCAGAAGTGTTGGTGAGAATCGGTGATCATGTAGGACCTATTGTGTGTTAAAGAAACTTTTCCCACGTGGCAAGAATCGTGCGGAGTTCATCTTCCTCTTCCGCACTCACGTTCACCAGCGGCGGACGCACTGGACCACCATTGAGCCCAACCATGTCCATCATCGCCTTCATCGCCGACACTTCGTAACCCTTCTTCCGCGCGCGGAGCGCGTAGAGTGGTATGACGCACTCGTCCAGCAAATCCGTCAACGCTCCACTATCACCAGTGGAGGCGAGTTCGTGCAGCTTCAAAGAGAGTTGCGGCGCGACGGTAGCAATGCTCGAGCTGAACGTCCTGATTCCGGCACTGTAATAGGCGGCAACCATGTCGTCGCCTGCGCCACCGATCCAATGCAGCCGATCACCGACGTGGCGCATGATCGTTTGCAGCCGTCGTATGTCGCCTTGACCATCCTTCCACGCAACCAGCGTCGGGATCGCAGTTAAGCGTTCCACCATCGCGGGAGTAAAGCTGGCCCAGTCGCGGCTGTAGATCAACATTCCGAGCTGCGTGGCGTCGCCGATGGCGCGATAGTATTCGACCAGACCATCGTCATCTGCCTGCGGGTAGTAAGGCGGAAACGCCAGGATGCCATCGGCGCCGGCCTTCTCCGCCGCCTGCGCCATCTCGACCGCGAGTCGTTGTCCAAAACCAACCCCGGCAACCACCGGCACACGATCTTCGACGGCATGCGTCGTCAACTCGATCACACGCGCATACTCGGCGGGCGTTAACGAATACATCTCGCCCGTACCGCCCGCGGCGACGACCGCGGAAACCGGATGCTCGAGCAACTTTGTCAGGTTGTGATGCAGCCCGGGTAAATCGAGGGAAAGGTTCTCTTTGAAAGGCGTGACGGGAAACGCGATCACGCCGGAAAGCTTGTTGCGCAGAGTGTTTGGATGCACGTCATGTATTTAAACCACAAAGGCGCGAAGAGACAAAGTTTAAATCCGGTCTCTTTGTGTCTTTGTGCCTTTGTGGTTTAAATACGTGCCATGCGCCCCTACTTAACCTTCGTCGCTTTGATTCTGTTCGCCAACAACGTGTTCGCACAAAACGATCTGCGAAAGACCGCGCTGAAATCCACCACGCCTTCCGACGAGATCGTTCGACTCGACATCAACAACGATGGCAAGCCTGACATTCTCGAACGCTGGTGGAACGGAAAACGAGTTCGCTGGCTGGATGAAAACGGCGACATGCTGCCCACCGACACGCGCGGCGACCAGGTCGCAGACGTGATGCAGATCGACAAGAACGGTGACGGACTTTACGACAGCGCAACCGACATCAACATCAAGTGGGCCGATAACGACGGCGACGGCCGCGCCGATCTCCAGGCGTTCGTGACGCAGGGCCGCGAGTGGTCCAAAGATAACTGGAACCCAGGCGAGTCGCATTGGATGGTCTTTGTTGACGTTGAGAAGGATGGCGTACTCGGCTGGCTCGACTGGGAGCGCTTCGATTTTGGTAATGACAACTGGGGTTACACGGATCGAACGGATTGGCTGCCGGATTACAACGGCAACTCCGTGTTTCTAAAGATTCATCGCCCGCCGCAATCGCTGCCGGATCCGCGTCTGAACTGGGAGAACCCGTTTGCTTTCTTCGATTTTGATAAGGACGGCGCGAGCGAGATGGCGATTCGCTGGCTCGATCCCGTCCCAGCACTCGACAAAGACGTGACCAAGCTTTCCGGCGTGCTGAGCGAGGCGTTCGCCACTTTCGATCTCGACAACGATTCCACCAAAGGTAATGAAACTGACTACGACATGTCGTTGCGCGGAGCCGGCGGTCCGGGCATTCCCTATCGCGAGATGGTCCACAAGTATCCGGCGTTGAAAGGCAATCTGAAATTCAACGCCTGTTTTCAGTGGAACAACTGGCGCGAAATCGATGAGCTGATGTACATGCCGCATGAGACGAGTTACGACGCGTTCTTCCTCGCGAATTGGGCCAGCATCTATTTTGTTTTTGATGAAGACGATGACGATCATCGCTGGGAACGCGTGGAGATGTACTACCCGATGCACGGCTTTGGCGGTCCGAAGGAGATCGACCTCTACTCGACGAAGCGTTGGCGGCGCGGCAACTACGCCGAACTAGCGATGGTCGGTCCAAACGAACGTCCGGGCATCTCGGGCCATCCGCAGGCTGACTCGCTCGGCGATCGCGGCGAATTTGACGAGGACAATTCCGGTAAAGGCAAACTCTACGTCGGAGTCTTCGATCGCAAGTTTCACCTGGCGGGCGCCGAGTGGGGCGCCTGGACCGTGGACAAGAATGCCGAGTTTCATGGTGGCTGGAAGACTCCGTCGCCGAAGCCTATGGCTCAACGAGTCGAAGAAGTCGTCAAATACACCGATACAAACAACAACGGTTTTCTCGATTCGGTGGAGTACGACTACGACGGCGATCGAACAATCGACTTTCGTGTTTCGCTGCTGGATTACCGCTCGCCGGCCAATCCGAATCCCGATGTGGTACCGCTGATCGACACGCGCAAGGAACGATGGCAGGGACTGAATGCGCTGTTCGGCGAGGTCGCGAGCCAGTCGTTTCAGGAGGCGTTGATGGTCTACCGGGCTGCCTGGCGCCGCGGGCTGACGACTCCGGAGATCGATAAACTCGCTTTCGCTTCGGCCGTTGGTGAACGCTACGATCACGGTTACTGGTTGAAAGAGAGAATCTTCCGCCTCATCCGGACGAAGGTTCAGGGCACGGCGTTGGAGAAGGACCTCACAAGGCTCTATTACACGGGCCAATTTGAGGAATATGCGCGCCGGATCGCAGAAGTCCCATCCAGATAAGCAATTCAGCCATAACTGTAGGGGCGGCCCTCCGTGGCCGCCCCATCTTGCTTGTAACTCTCCATCGGATGGGGTGGCCACGGAGGGCCACCCCTACAGTTATACCTATTAAATTTTTTTATCTTCTCATAAAGATTATAGCTTTGACTCTTGGCCCATCGATCCGTAGCATCCCCAGTTGCTTGCCCACACAGGAGGGTCCCCGTGCCACAAAACAGAGTCAGCATCTTTGATACAACCTTGCGCGATGGCGAACAGTCACCCGGCTGCTCGATGAATCTCACCGAGAAGGTGCGGATGGCCAGCAAGCTTCAGGAGCTGGGCGTCGACATCATCGAAGCCGGCTTTCCGATCGCGTCCGAAGGTGATTTCGCGGCTGTCAGAGCCGTGGCGGCGCAGTGCCGGAAAGTGAAAGTGGCTGCACTCTGCCGGACGTCCGATCTGGACGTGGCCCGAGCGGCAGAAGCGTTGAAGTACGCAGCGCGCCCGCGAATTCATACTTTCTGCGCAACGTCAGACATTCACCTCGAGCACAAACTCAAGAAAACCCGCGCGGAAGTGATCGAAATGACTCGCGCCGCCGTGCGCATGGCGCGCAGTTACGCCGAAGACGTCGAGTTTTCCGCGGAAGACGCGACGCGCAGCGACATCGATTACCTGTGTGAAGTGCTGGACGTGGCGGTGGATGCGGGAGCTTCAGTGCTCAACGTACCGGACACGGTCGGGTACACAACACCGCCGGAGTACACGCGTCTGGTTCAACAGGTGCGCGAGCGCGTCGTCAGAGACAGAGAAGTGATTATCAGTGTGCACTGTCACAACGATCTCGGACTCGCGGTCGCCAACAGTCTGGCGGCAATCGAAGCAGGCGCGCGACAAGTTGAATGCACGATCAACGGCATCGGCGAGCGTGCCGGAAATGCGTCGCTCGAAGAGATCGTGATGGCACTGCACGTCCGTGCAGATCGTTTACCTTTTGAAGTCGGCATCAACACTCGCGAACTGTATCCAACGAGCCAACTGCTTTCGAGTATTGTCGGCTTTGAAGTGCAACCAAACAAGGCGATCGTTGGTCGCAACGCTTTTGCACACGAGGCTGGCATTCATCAACACGGAGTCATTAACAACCCGCTTTGCTACGAGATCATGACGCCGGAATCGGTGGGAGTTCCGGCCAACTCGCTCGTGCTTGGCAAGCACTCAGGACGTCATGCACTCTCGCTGCGTTACAACGAACTTGGTTACGACGTCACGCCGGCCGAGCTCGACGCCGCTTACAGAAAATTTACCAATCTCGCCGATCGCAAGAAACGAATTTACGATCAGGATCTGATTTCGCTGCTGAGCAATGCCTCACGGGATGAGGCAGTCGTGGGGGCAGCAGCATAAGACTTAGGACATAGGACTTTGGGTTTAGGTCTTTTTAAGACCCAGGACCAAAGACCTAAAACCTTACAACTAGAGGTACAGATGCGAGCAAGGATCACAACTCTTCCCGGCGATGGGATAGGACCGGAAGTGACCGCGCAGGCTACGCGCGTGTTGCAAACGATCGCGGGAATTCATGGGTACCGGTTTGAGTTTAACGAGCACGCCATCGGTGGCGTTGCGATCAAGAAGTTCGGATCGCCGCTGCCGACAGCGACGCTCGATGCGTGTTTGTCGTCGGAAGCGGTGTTGCTCGGCGCGGTCGGCGCACCTGAGTACGATCGTCTTCCGCCAAATCAAAGGCCTGAGGCCGGGTTGTTGCTGATTCGGAGTGCGCTCGGTGGTTACGCGAACCTCAGACCGGCGATCTCTTACGATTCAATCGCTGCTTGTTCGCCGTTGCGAAAAGAGGTCGCGCGCGGAACTGACATTCTCATCGTGCGCGAGTTGCTCGGCGGTTTGTACTTCGGCGAACCGAGAGGAATCACAGCCACGAACGGAACGACTGTCGCGCACAACACGATGCGATACTCAGTCGAGGAGATCGAGCGCGTCGCAAAAGTCGCTTTCGAAGCCGCGCGCAAACGCCGCGGCAAAGTGACCTCAGTCGATAAAGCCAACGTACTCGAGACGTCGCAACTCTGGCGACAAACAGTGACGCGCGTTGCCGAGAACTACGCAGACGTCACACTCGATCATCTCTACGTTGACGCATGTGCAATGCATTTGATTGCGAATCCGCGTCGCTTCGATGTGTTACTTACTGAAAACCTTTTTGGCGACATTCTATCTGACGAGGCTGCGGTAATTACCGGTTCGTTGGGAATGCTTGCTTCAGCAACGATTGGCGGCGAAGTCGGACTCTACGAACCCGTCCATGGCTCGGCGCCCGATATCGCCGGCAAAGGCATCGCGAACCCTTGCGGCGCTATCGCTTCAGCGGCGATGATGTTGCGGTATTCGTTCGATCTCGAACAGGAAGCTGCGGACATCGAACTTGCCATCGAGCACGTACTCGAAGCCGGTTACCGCACGCCCGACATCTCTGAAGGCACGGGCGGTTATGTCGTCACGACGAGCGAGATGGGCGAACTTGTCTGCGAAGCTGTAACCGAAATTGCAGACATGCGGCACGCGTATCACGCTGTTTAGAACAGAATTATTCATGAAAACGCTTTTCGATAAACTCTGGCACGCTCACATCGTCCGTGAAGCGCAGGGTGAACCAACGCTCCTCTACATCGATCTACACCTCATTCATGAGGTGACGTCGCCGCAGGCATTTGAGGGATTGCGCGCGGCAGGCCGAAAAGTTAGACGCCCGGATCTAACTTTCGGCACTGTCGATCACAACGTTCCCACCGCCGATCGCAGTCTTCCGATCGCGGATGCGATTGCTGCCAACCAGGTCGAAACACTGCGTCGCAACTGCAAAGAGTTTGGCGTTCAGTTGTTCGACATTCACTCTCCCGAACAAGGCATCGTTCACGTCATCGGACCAGAGCTGGGTCTAACTCAACCCGGCATGACGATCGTTTGTGGTGATAGTCACACGAGCACTCATGGTGCGTTTGGTGCGCTCGCGTTTGGCATCGGCACGAGTGAGGTCGAACACGTGTTGGCAACGCAGTGTTTGCCGCAAAACAAACCGCTGACGATGAAGGTGCAAACGTCCGGTCTGCTGCCCGAGGGAGTGACGGCGAAGGATCTGGCGCTCGGAATGATCGGGCTTATCGGTACCGACGGAGCGACCGGCTACGTGATCGAATACGCAGGCGAAGCGGTGCGTGCGCTTTCGATGGAAGGTCGAATGACGCTTTGCAATATGAGCATTGAGGCGGGCGCGCGGGCGGGAATGATCGCGCCTGACGAAACTACGTTTGCTTATCTGAAGGGACGACGCTTTGCGCCCAAAGAGTGGGACGAGGCGGTTGCGCACTGGCGGACGTTCAAGAGTGATGACGACGCCGTGTTTGATCGAGTAGTGGAGATTGATGCTTCACGGCTCGAACCGTTTGTGACGTGGGGAACGAGTCCGGGGATGGTTGTGCCCGTGACGAGTAGTGTGCCGGATCCATTGGAGGCGAAGAGCTCTGCTGATCGACAAGCGGCTGAGCGCGCGCTCGAGTACATGGCACTCACGCCGCGCACAAGCATTCAGGACATTGCGATCGATCGTGCCTTTATCGGTTCGTGCACGAATGCGCGGATCGAGGATCTGCGCGCGGCCGCGCGAGTGGTGAAAGGTTATCGGATCAATTCGTCGGTGAGTGCGATGGTCGTTCCTGGTTCGCAGGACGTGAAGCGCGCAGCGGAAGCGGAAGGGCTCGATCGGATCTTTGGCGAGGCAGGATTTGAATGGCGCGAGGCCGGGTGTTCGATGTGTTTGGGTATGAACGCCGACATCCTGCAACCTGGTGAGCGTTGTGCGTCAACGAGCAATCGCAATTTCGAGGGGCGTCAGGGACGCGGCGGGCGCACACATCTGGTCAGTCCGATGATGGCGGCGGCGGCGGCGATCAAAGGGCATTTTGTCGATGTTAGGAATTGGCAGTTTAAGTAGGCGTAAGAGCGGGGGCAAGCCCCTCTTCCTGACTCCCTCTTCTTAGGGATCTTTAGAACCAAAGTAAAGTGCAAGTCAGGAAGAGTGGCTTGCCACCGCTCTTACTACGAAATCGTTATGAAAAGTTTTAGACAACACACAGGACTGGTGGCGCCGCTCGATCGGGCGAATGTCGATACGGATCAGATTATTCCGAAGCAGTTTTTGAAACGTATCGAGCGCACGGGGTTCGGGCAGTTTCTGTTTTACGACTGGCGTTACCTGCCGGATGGTCAACTGAATACTTCGTTTGTGCTCAACGAGCCGCGCTACCAGGGCGCGTCGATCCTGGTGGCGGATAAGAATTTTGGTTGTGGTTCATCGCGTGAACATGCGCCGTGGGCGCTTGGCGAGTACGGGTTTCGCGTGATCATCGCGCCTTCGTTCGCCGATATCTTTGCGAACAACTGTTTTAAGAACGGCATGCTTCCGATCACATTGGAAGCCTCCGAGATCATGCGGCGGGCGAAAGAGAACGAAGGTTACCAACTAACCGTCGATCTCGAACACCAATCCGTCTCAGATCCGTTTGGTCTATCCGTGCAAATCCGTGTTAACGAGTTTCAGCGTTACTGCTTGATGGAGGGACTTGACGACATCGGCCTCACCTTGCAGCATGAAGACGCGATCCGGGCGTATGAAGAAGGACACAGATTAAACGGATAGAAACGGATTATTTCCCCGCAATCACATCGATCTCACTGTAGAAGGTGTTTCCCCAGTTATCGTGAAGCTCGGTTACGTAGCAATCGAAAAGCAGGTAACGATGTTTGCCCACTCCGTTGACGCTTGCGGCATATTGTCCGCCCTCGACGCCCTGATCTGAGAGCGTGCTCACGAGCGCGATCAACTTCCAACCACTAGAGGCCGGATCAACTCCGCGTTTCGGATCCAGGTTCAAGTTAGTCTCCGATCCATCGGCAGCGTAGAGCTTGTACAACTGTGGGCCACGCGTATTCGGATGCCACGAATAGGTGTTGACCTGCGCGATGTCGATCGGCGCGCCTAAGTCCATTCGAAAGCGACCCCCTGAGCTGCCGGCGCGGAAGAAAACGTTCGCCGCCGGTTCGTCCTCGTCGCGCGGCAACCGGCCATCGGTTAGCGCCGCAAGATTAGCGCCGCCCTGGTCCAGTTCACCGTCGATCAAGCTCAACTTCGCATTCGCCGCCACATCGTCCTTCACAGGTGAGGCAATCTTCTTGAACTTGAAGTCTCGATTCGCAACTTCGTTACTGTTATGCTCGAACGACACTCGCGCATCCGAAAGCATCAACATCAGTATTAGTATCAGGGTCATCCGTGTTTAAGCTGAGAAACGAAATACAGTGATCTGATGATACTTCTCTCCCGCCCGCAGCACTGTCGACGGAAAGTTCGGCTGATTCGGCGCATCCGGAAAGTGCTGTGGCTCCAAACACAACCCGGCATACTTCTGATACGCGAAATCATTTTTGCCAAGCAGCGTACCATCAAGAAAGTTGCCGGAATAAAACTGTATGCCCGGCTGCGTAGTCAGGACCTCCAGCGTACGCCCGCTTGTTTCTTCATAGAGACGTCCCACAGATCTTAACGATCCATCGTAGTCATTCACCACGAAGTTGTGATCGTAGCCACCGACTAAACCGATTTCAGCACCGATCTTGCGTCCGTGGCGGAAGTCCATTGGGCTGCTGGCAACGGATTTGATTTCGCCGCTTGGAATCAGATCGCTTCCGACCGGAGTGAAGCTGTCGGCGTTGAGCGTCAACTCGTGGTCCAGGATCGTGCCTTCGCCTTTGAGATTGAAGTAGGCGTGATTGGTCAAGTTTACGATCGTGTCTTTGTCGGTCGTGGCTTGGTAATCGATGCTCAGTTCGTCGTCGTCTGACAACGTGTAAACGCATGTGGCCGTTACGTTTCCGGGATAACCGGCTTCGCCATCTTTGCTGAAATATGTCAACCGCAAACCATTGTCTTCAGTCGCATTCCAAACACGTTTGTCGAAGCCTTGGAAACCTCCGTGAAGATGATTGGCGCCGTTGTTTTGCTCGAGTTGATAGTCCACTCCATTCAAAGAAAACTTACCGAGCGCGATACGATTCGCATGACGGCCGATGAGGGCTCCGAGGTAACGCGGATTGCGCGCGTAGTCTTCGAGCGTTTTGTAGCCCAGCACAATGTCGCCAAAATTCCCTTTGCGATCAGGAACGTTGAGCGACATGATCGCCCCACCAAAATTCAGGATCGACACTTCCACGCCACGCGAATTCGTGAGCGTGAAAAGGTAGACCTTTTCCTCCGACAATGGAAGCGTAGCCAGATGCTTTTTGATGATCTTCCCGGGCCCTTGCGCGGTAGGCAAATGGTTTTCCATGATCTTCACAGAGCGGCAAACACACGATTAGCTTCTTCGAGCGTTTCGATCGAACCGATGTCGTACCAGAGACCTGGCACTGTCCATGTGTAGAAGGGCACGCGCGGATAAAGCCATTGGACCAGGCGGCCGGGCTGATCGGGGTTGTTACCTTCTTCGATGTACTTGCGGATCAAAGGCAGCGCTGACTTCGGATAGAAGTAAAGCGCGATCCCTGTCAGCGTGCTCTTCGGCACTTTCGGCTTCTCTTCAAAGTAGGTGATGCGATTGTTTTCGTCGATCTCGATGGCGTTGTATTTCTTTATCTCTTCGAGGTCCCCGACGTCGTATACGGCTGTCACGGGCGAGTTCTTTTGCTGACAATAGTCTCCAAACTCGGAGAGATCCTGGCTGAAGAGATTATCACCACCGACCACGATGATGTCGTCGTCGATCTGGTGTTTCGTTAACACGAGATGCATATCGCCGATCGCGCCGAGCTTGTTCGTATCGTCAGTACTTTGATCGTTGACGATGGTGAAGCCGAAGTGAAGGTTTGGACTATGATAGCTCTCCGCCCACTTCTGAAAATGCTGCGCAAACTTTGCGTTCGTAACCACATACGCGTGATCGATCGCACCGATGGTGGCGATGTTGTCGAGCACGTGTTCCAGCATCGGCCTGCCTGCCACGGGCAGCAATGGCTTGGGCTGGTCTAGTGTTAATGGATAAAGCCGCGTGGCGTAACCCGCAGCCAGGATGATTAGTTTTGACATGATGTCGGTTTGGACAAAGATTAACAGGATTTCACAAGAAATTTTTTATTAGAAGGCATCCTGTTAAATCATGAAATCTTGTCAAAATATTCTTCGGCGCCCTTTGAAGCGTGGCAAATGTAGATCTCTGGTCTAATTTGGGTTGCCTGCTCGTAACCCTGAGCGACTCGCTCCCGAAACTGATGAACCCGGTGCTGATCCACAAGATTCACAGTCGAGCCGCCAAAGCCGCCGCCAGTCATTCGTGCACCGTACACACCTTCGATCTCTCGAGCAAGCTCGACCATCAAATCGAGCTCTTTGCAACTCACTTCGTAATCATCGCGCAAGCTGAGATGAGACGCTGCCATCAGTTCACCGAAGCGCTGAAGATCACCCTGCTCGAGCGCCTCCGCCGACGACAACACCCGCGCGTTTTCCGTGATCACGTGGCGGCAGCGTCGATAGACCACGTCAGAAAGTTCGCGACCGTAATGTTCCAGTTGCTCCAGCGTGACGTCGCGCAGCGCGGTAATGCCCGGCAGGAACTTCGCCAGATGACTTACACCCTCTTCGCACTGCTCGCGACGCTCATTGTATGCACTCGACGCCAACTCATGCTTCACCATCGTGTTGCAAATGATCAAACGAACGTTGTCGGGCAGCGGCAACAATCTGAACTCGAGCGATCGACAGTCAAGCAACAGCGCCTTGTGCTGCTGTCCAAACAGCGACACAAACTGGTCCATGATACCCACACGCGCACCAACAAACTCATTCTCAGCCTGCTGGCACAGCAACGCGAGTTCGCGACGCTCAACTTCCAGGCCCGAGTTCGCTACCAGTGCGCACGCAGTTGCAACTTCGATCGCTGCTGACGAACTCAATCCAGCTCCAAGCGGAACTTCCCCACGAATCTCCAGACGCGCGCCACTCAGACGATGCCCGGCTTTCTCAAGCATTACCGCGACGCCGATCGGATAGTCACTCCAATCCCCGTTTATGTAGACGATTGGGGCGTCGAGATCGAGCTCTGCGTGTTCGTTGAAGTTTTCGGAAAAGATTTGCAGCCGGCGATCTGGCAGCGGCGAGACTTTGACCCACGTCGCCAGATCGATCGCAGCCGGCATGACGAAGCCGTCGTTGTAATCGGTGTGTTCGCCGATCAGGTTGACGCGGCCGGGCGCGCGGAAAGTGCGACTCTCAGTGTGCATTGGTCACGTCAAGCACCACATGCCACACGTTGTCCTGCATTTTCCAGATGCGCACGTAGCTGCCACGTTCGATGACTTTCTTCGCCTCAGTGATTTCGTACGTGCCGTGTGTGTAACCAAGATCTCCGGCCCGCGACACGTCGCCACCGATAGCCTGTGAGACAAACTGTCCTTTCGCCTTACTCAGCGCGGCGACAGACTCGTCGCGTCCGACAGACGGCAGACTCCCATTTCGATAAAGCCTAACGTTTGGAGAAGCAAACGATTGAAACGCCTTCACGAGTCCTCCGTTTGCGGCCGCTAAAGACATCAGACGATCGCGAACGAGTAGACCTTTGAGGGCAACTTCAGTGACGACGGTCTTCTCAGTTGGCGTGACGGTTTCTGTTGGGTGCCAAAGCGTTTGTGGTCCACCTGACTCCGGATGACTGATTCCGAGATCGACTACAAACTTCCACGAACCATCCGCCTGCTTCTTCCAGACAGTTACGAAATGGCCGTAGCCCGACGGCTTCGGATCCTTGATGTCGCCTTTGGCCTCCCATGGTCCAGTGGTGAAGCCCATGTCGCCACTCGCCGCCATACCGGCGAAGTAAGGCTGCCAGGCGAGCAACGGTTTCTTATCTGAAGGCGGCACCGGATGCTCGAGCATCCACTTCTTTCCATTAACTGCGCCCGGACGAAACAACAAGCCATCGTCGGCGATGTAGGCCATGAACGCGTCGCGCGTGTCCTTCTCTTCGGCCATCTTCGAAAACGCCTGCTCGGTTTTGACCATGTCCTCCAAAGGGGTTTGCGCATTAACCACCATGCCGAAAGTCAATAATAAGAACCCCATTGCTACTCTCATAGATTGATCCTTATATCCGTCTTTCATCCGTGTGATCCGTGGTACCGATCGCTGCTTGCAACACGCTCTCCGGAGTCCACTCGTCGATCGGCTTCACTTCCGAAAGCCGGCCACGACTCATCACCGCCAGTCGATCACACATACCAAACAGTTCGGGCAGATACGAACTGACCATCAGCACGGCTTTGTTCTGCGCGGCGCACGCCGCGATCGTTTCGTAAACCTGCGCTTTACTGCCGATGTCGATCCCGCGCGTCGGTTCATCGAGCAGGAGCACGTCAGCGTCCTGGTGGAGCAACCTCGCCACGATCACCTTTTGCTGATTGCCACCCGACAACGATCCGGCTTCCTGCTGCGCCCCGCGTGTCCTGATCTTCAGCGCGTTGACGAGTTTCTCAGTCTGTTTGCGTTGCGCACTGAGATCCAGCCAGCCCCAACGCGAACACGAATCAAACTTCGTCACGGTCACGTTGTCGGCGATCGATTGGTTCAACGTCAAACCGTCGCCTTTGCGATCCTCGCTGAGATATCCGAAGCCCTCGATTAGACGCATCGCGGGAGTGGTGCGTCCACTCGGCAAAGCTTTCTTGTTTACTGCGATCGTTCCATTCGCCGGACGCTCGAGACCAAAGATCGCACGTAACAACGGCGTCCTTCCCGAACCCATCAAACCCGCGATGCCGAGAATCTCACCACGACGCAACTCAAAGCTCGCACTCTTAAGCAGCGGCGGTGATGCAAGATTTTGGACGTCGAGAATTGTCTCGCGTGGAGCCGTTGCAGGAGTACGGACCGGAAACAGATTTTGTTGCGCGCGCCCAACCATCTTCGCGATCAGTTCGTCGTCCGTTGTATCGGAGATGTTTCCGTGAGCGACGCTGCGGCCATCACGCAACACCGTGAAGCGATCCGAAATCTGGCGCACCTCTTCAAGAAAATGGCTGATGTAGATCACGGAGATTCCTTCCGCACTCAACTTGCGAATCAGCGTGAACAAGTGTTCGACGTCCGCGCGTTGCAAACTACTGGTTGGTTCGTCCATTAAAATGATTCGCGCTTGCGCTGCGAGGGCGCGAGAGATCTCGACGATCTGCCGCGCTGCAACCGAAAGATCGCCTACGCGCTTATCCGGACGAATGTCGGCGTGATGAAAAGTCTTGAGCACTTCGTTGGTGCGCGCAAACAGCTTGTCGCGATCGAGCCAACCCATGCGCGACGACTCAATGCCCATGAGAACGTTTTCGGCAACGCTGAGATGCGGGCAGAGTGAGAGTTCCTGATGAATTAGTGCGATCCCGTGTGTGCGTGCATCGAGTGGGTTTGCAGGCGTGTAAGAACGGCCGTGGAGCTCCATCGAGCCTTTGTCGGGTTGCAAAGCCCCGGCGATCACGTTCATGAGCGTGCTCTTGCCGGCGCCGTTCTCGCCGATGAGCGCGTGCACCTCGCCTTCACGGAGTTCGAGATCTACACTATCGAGTGCGATCGTTGGACCAAAGGACTTGCTGATCTTCGAGAGTTTAAGCGCGATCATTACTGAACCATCCACAGATTACACCGTTTGTTTTCTGCCTGTGTAATCTGCGTAATCTGTGGACTATCTTTCCAAAGTGTCGTAGAGCGGCGTGGCGGGTTGGACGTTCACGAGCTCGTTCGATCCGCTTATCGCCAGAATCCGCACGTTGTCATTATTCGGCAGCATCAGCGTCTTCGCATTCGCCGGCACATCGATCGCGTATGCAAAAAGGTACGAGTAGGCATAAGCATCGTTCTTGCCGTCCGCAGTGTGTCGGTGAGAAGCGAACCACGCAACTGGCGTACGCTTGATGTAACCCGGCGCGATGCCGGTCATCTCTCCGTAAACGTCACGTCTCGTTCGTGGCCGGCGCAGATAAGCGGCGATATCGGGCGGAATGTCCGGCGGCATGGCGCGCGGCTGGATGGTTACCTCTGTCGTCTTCCACTGACGATTGTCCCACTGGCCGATAAAACCACTCCAGCTCTGAATCGTCTGCTTTACTGACTCTTCTCCGATCCGAAACACAACATCCTGATCGCCCGCAGCAGAAGCAGCCAGCACGTATAGTCGCCTCATGCCCGGTGGAATCGAAATCTCCTGCCCACGCGAAACAACTGCATTCGCTCCATTGCCCGGCGCGAGATGAAAAACCACACCCGCGTAAGGCAGTTCACGCGGAAGCATCTCGGCGGGCAACGCTAATCCCTCACCGTCAAAACCGAATCGAGATCGTTCACCATCACGATTCGCAACGGCGAGATCATATTTCAATTGCAACGGTCGCGATTGAGGCAGACTGAACTCCGCCGAACTCCTCTCCAGCTTCACCGCAAAGGTGCGCGGTTGAAACGGCCCAAGCGTCGTCACCAGTTGGCCTTTGATTACTGACGCCTTCCCGACTGGCAACTCCTGTCCATTCACTTCACGCGCCGCGATCACTGAGCCGGCAAACGTGATGCGAACATATGGATTCGACTTTCCGTCCAGCTCCACCACCCGCACGATCACTTCATCACTGTCTTCAGCCTTTTTCAGCGCCAGCACCCGCACGCGGCTGTCGTTAGTTCGCAAAATGGAAAACGTATTCTTCATTGCGCCCTTGTGCTTCGAACTCTGAAACGCCAACAGCGGTTGATTCAAACGTTGCGCGTGCCAATCGGTTTGTCCGCGACGCCAATCGCCTGCGTGCGCCGCTAGCCCGTAAACGAATTCATGTCGACCCCAATCCTGTGTTGACTGATCCGCATAACCCGCACGCGGTCCGATTCCGGGTGTGCGTAATAAGGTGAGTCGAAGTGTTCGATTGTCGGGTTTGTCGGAACCGTACTTGGAATCCGAAAGTATAGTCACGCCAAATTTTTTGCTTTTGTCAGTGAGGTCGAACCACTGATGAGATGGCACTTCAAATTTGCGCTCATCGTTGTTGCCACGCTCGATCGTGCCGAGGTCCCAGTTGTACGTAGCTTTGGGATTTGTTGCAGTGAGTGGAAAGGTCGCTTTTAGATTTGCATTGCTCGTCTTCCAGTCGATCACGTTGCCAAACTCAACGCGATTACCGGCGTCGCCCGTTGAAAGACGCACCGTCTGCTGAAACCTTGAACCCTCAGTTTCACGCACGACTTCAATCGCGACCCGCACCGGACCGTTCTCCACCACACGAACGCGCGCCGTTCCGCCCACGTAAGCACGTGGCGGCTTCTGCTGATCGGCCCAATCCATGTTCCACGCCGGCCACTGCGCCGGCGTGTCGCTCTTAATTGCGAGCCGAAGCGGAGCGTGAAGCAGTTCGCGGTTGAGTTTCTTATCAAAGATACTCGACACGTCTCCGTCCGCGTTCAGACTGATCCGGTAGCGATGATTCTCGAGCGCGCTTTCGCTTACCTTCAAGCTTGATTGAGTTGAGGGACTCGTAGCCGATTGCACATCATAAACTGCATAACCAACCGAGGGCGCTTTTGCCACAAACAAAACTCTTGTCGCATCGCCCTTTTCACCAACAACTTGTGCGGGAACCGGAAGACCATCCGGACCAACAACATCGACTTCTTTCGCCGCTCCATCAGCAAATGTCACCGTCGCTTCAACCACGTCCTCGCGATCAATATTGAGCGGATTGTAGACAACGATCGGTTCTCCGTGCGTGCGCGTGTCCAGCGACGCCACGATGCCTTCCGTCGCGCTCGTCAACACGCTCGCAAACTGATTCATCGCGATCACATCGTCGTTCCAAGAAAACTCAAACGCTTTCGGCGTAGACGTGCCCGGCAGGATGTCGTGAAACTGTCCGCCCATCACTAACGTCCACGCATCGTTCAAACGCTGCTGTGGATACGTACGATTGCCCAACCATGCTGCACCGACAGATGCTTTCTCCGCAGCGTCCGCAAGCAGCTCGTTCATTCGGTTCCAACGCTTCTGATAACTCTGCGACGTGAGCGAACCCGCGGAGTGATCCGTTAACAACAGATCGCCTTCATAACGCGGCAGACGCTTGATCTGCTCCGGACGAATCTTCAGAAACATCTGTTCCGCCGTTGCGGGCACGACCCTCAGCGGTCCATCTCCAACGCTCGACGCCGGCGATGGCATGAACGCGGGATTCCTCGTGACGATCGCTTCCATCATGCGCACCGAGTCTTCATTCGGCGCACCGCCTGTATCGCCGGTTCCGTAGTAGTGATAATCGGTGAACAGCCTGCTAACTCTGCCGTTGCGATCGACTCGCCGGGGCCAGTCCACCGGATTGTTGCGCGCGTTTGGGTTCGCGATGATCGGGCTCTTGCTGATGTCTTCCCGGATCTGACCGCCGTAACTGCCGGGATTCAACGCGGCGATGACGCCTCTTCCGTCCGGTCCCCGCCAGTAGCCGACGTTCCACGGAATTCCGCGCGGCGTTTCCTGAATCGAGCCTCGACCACCGACGAGCGCCGCAGAGTTCCACGTTAGTTTTTGTGTTGAGAATCCTTTGATACCTGCGTGCGCGAGTATGCTTGGCAACGAGGCTGGAAAACCGAAACAGTCGGGCAGCATGTACTCGGCACTCGTCTTGCCAAATTCACGTTTAAAAAAGCGGTTGCCGTAAAGTATTTGGCGAAAGATCGACTCCGCGGAAGGAACGTTAACGTCGCCTTCCTCCACTGAAGAGCCGGCGGGAAACCAGCGACCAGCAGCGACATACTGTTTCAGCCGCGCATAGTCCGCTGGCCAGTACTCCTTCATCATGCGATAACGATTGGCGCCGCTGAAGTTGAAGACGTAGTTTGGATACTTGTCGATCAGCGCGAAGTTGTCGTGCAGAGTTTTCGGGATGTAGTCGTTGATGACGCGCGGATACTCCCAACGCCATTGCGTGTCGAGATGTGCATAAGCGACGACGTAGAGCGTCGGTTGTTTCGTCAGGTCAGGTTCCGTGGCACGCAGAACTGCGGTTTGGCCGATGACAGCGGATGCTGCAAAAACACTTGCGAGTAAAACAGCGAGAGACCTGGTTAATGCTCGCATGCGATTGGGGCTCCTTCGAGTTTGTGCCGACAGATTGCCCGGAAACGCGCGTCGGCGCAACCTCTGCGTGGTAGAATGCGCGCCATGTCAATTTCATTCTCGGATCGAGTGGCGATCCCTGACGACGTCCTTATCTCAAACCTCCAGGATGAATCGGTAATTCTCAACCTGCAAAGCGAACGGTACTTCGGGCTCGACTCGATCGGCACGCGCATCCTGACAGTGCTGACGACTTCCGAATCGATCGAAACGGCGTATGAGCGTCTGCTGCAAGAGTATGACGTCGATGGCCAAGCGTTGCGAGAAGACTTGACTGCGCTGGTTGAGGATCTGGTTGAGAAAGGCCTACTCGATATTAGCCACGGCTGAAAATGAACAACTTTTCCGGCGACGCACGGATCGACAACCGGCATGATCTGATTCAACAACTCCAGGCATCGCCAACTGCAACTGACTCAGAACTCATCCTCGGCGCTTACGAACTGTGGAGCGACGACTGCGTCAAACACTTGCTCGGCGATTTCGCCTTCGCGATCTGGGACGAGCGCCGCAAACGTTTCTTCTGCGCTCGGGATCACTTCGGCGTCAAACCATTCTTCTTCGCCAGCGGCCCCAACGGTTTCATTTTCAACAACTCATTGGACGCTTTGCGACCCAGTGTGTCGGATGAACTGAACGAGATCGCCGTCGGCGACTATCTACTCTTCGGGCTAAACCAGGATCTCTCAGCGACGATATTTCGCGACATTCAGCGACTTCCGGCGGGTCACACTCTCACGGTTTCAAACAACTCAATCTCGCTTCGTCGTTACTGGACGCTCGAGATGTCCGACCCGATCCGTTTACGCAGCGAAGAAGAATATGTCGAGCGGTTTGCAGAATTGCTGACGACCGCTGTCGCCGATCGACTGCGCACTGATCGCGTGGCGATTTCGATGAGCGGCGGTCTCGATTCCACCAGCCTCGCGGCCATCAGCAGCGACTTGCTGGATCATAGAGTTCACGCAGTCGCAAACGTTTACAACACGCTACTACCCGACGAAGAGCGGCATTATTCGACGATCGCTGCGAATCACATAGGGATTCCGATCACTCATATCGACGCGGATCAGTTCACGTTATTTGAAGAGCGGCGGCCTCTTGACCTTCGTCAACCCGAACCATTTCTGATGTCTCCGCTCAGTGGCCAGTTCAACGAACTCTTGCGACGTTGCGCGGAGTTCAGTCCCGTCGCACTTACCGGTTACGACGGCGACGCATTCATACACGAACCGTCACAAAGATGGGGTGGCCACGGAGG
>JBIOVO010000327.1:0-21442 GCA_044867735.1 Pyrinomonadaceae bacterium
CGAGTGCATATCACAAACCGAGTTAGATGAGCTGTCCGGAACGCTTGAGCATCTCGATCTGATCGTCTACCTTCCCATCGACCCAGCCATCGAACCACCCGACGATGAATTTCCAAAACTGCGCAAAGCAGTCGACCGGCGCCTGAGCGCGATCTACCGCGAAGACGAACTCGGAATTATCGCTTCGTCCAACCTCATCGTCATCGAGGCAAGTGGCCCAATTGAAAAACGACTACGCATACTCGAGTCAGCCCTGACTTGAGCCCGAAATGTCGAACACGCATCCAGGAGACGTTTCGCAAAGTATGACATCATAACTATCGAGCAGCGGCATCGCCAGACCTTCCAACTCGTTCTTCCAAATCTCGCCGCCATAAAACGCGTCCTTCATCCGCTCGCGTTCTTCGAGCGAAGGAAAACTGCGCAGGAAGACAAACTTGTTCGGGTTCTCGACATCGAGAAATGGCCCAATGATCTGCATTCCATACTCTCGCTGCGCCGGCACGGCACGCATCTCGAACAATTTTATAAACTCTTCACGCCTTCCGGGCTTGATCCGGTAACTGCGGACTTCTACTATCATCCCTAACCTCCAGGCAATTTTCTTTACTGACGGACTCTAAACCGACTTATGAGCGCCAGCAAGAAGGCACTTTCAGGTAACCATGAACCGGCCGTGCGGCCCAATCCGGTCGAGGGTTGTCCCCTCACGGCAGCACTGGCCGCGATCGGCGGTAAGTGGAAGTTGATCATCATCTACTGGCTGGCAGAATCGCCGAAACACTTCGCAGCCTTGCGAAAGGCGATGCCCGGCATCTCTCAGAAAGTTCTCACCCAGCAGCTTCGCGAACTGGTGAACGACGGCATCGTGAATCGCGAGCCGAAGGGCGCGGTGCCGGCGCCGGTCGAGTATTCCCTTTCCGATTACGGTCGGTCCGTGCTGCCGCTGGTTGAGGGCGCTCGCGTTTGGGGCCGTGCTCATCTGGCCCGTCCCGGAAAAATCGAGGAACATGCCGGCGAATAAAACCATCCACAGATTAAGCAGATTACCGCTTAAACAGAAACAGAATCTGCGTAGTCTGCGGATAGTTTCTTTAGTCGTTCGATCGGGCGTTTTAGCGATCTCTTTTTCTTCAACATATCCGCCCAGAGATCACCGACGTCAGCCATTCGTTGCACCATCGTTCGCAGCGTAAACGTACTCGGACCAACGACGCCCTGCTCCAGTTCCTCCCAGGTGCAGGGTGCTGAGACTGGAGCACCGGGTTTCGCTCGTACGGTGTAAGTCGCTGCAAAAGTTGCGCTGTAACCGTTGCGACCAGTATCAACAAGAATCCGTCCACCGCGATCGACCTTGCTGAACTCCTGCGTCAGATTTTCCGGATCACGCTGCACCATGATCTTTCCGACAACATGCGCAAACCGTGCGACCGTGCCGAAGTCAGACTTGCCGTTCAGCGGCACGGCGATGTGAAAACCTTTCGAGCCTGTAGTCTTCACCCAACTCGGCAAACCGAGTTCGTCCAGCAAGTCCCGCACCTTTAACGCTGCCGAACGCAAAGTATCGAGGTCATCCTCTCGCATCGGATCGAGATCGAAGACGCAGATGTCCGGATTGTAGAGATTCGGCGTACGCGACGGCCAAACGTGAATCGTGATACTGTTCTGATTGGCGAGCCATAGCAACGAACGCGTGTCGTTCGCAATCGGATGATGGACCGTGCCGCCGTGCTTCGGAACCTCTACGCGTTCGAGCCATTCCGGAAAACCTTTCGACACGTCTTTCTGAAAGAAACCCGCAGCGCCGATGCCGCGATGGTAACGCTCCATCGTGATCGGTCTGCCACGCAGATGCGGAAGCATGACCGGCGCAATCGCTTCATAGTACGCCGCCAACTCGCCCTTCGTGATCCCCTCATCGGGAAACAAAACCTTTTCAGGATGCGTGATCATCCGTTTGCTTGATCGACAACTCCCAGCAGCCGTGGATGGCGGAGTTTTCCGTGCCCGGTCCACTCAATAAACCCGACCTTCACCGCGATCTTTGGTTGCACCCAGTGCATTCGCAAACGCGGTAAGCCAACCGCACGCGTGAACGGCGACTTCTCTATTTCGATCTGGTCTAACTGCGCCCGAAGGTCCAGCAACAGTTGAGTATCGAAGCCGGTTCCAACCCTTCCGGCAAAAACGAGTTCGTCGCCTTCGAAATGTCCGACTAAGAGCGCACCCAGACCGACGCGTTTGCCTTGCGGATCGGTGAAGCCGCCGACTACGAAGTTCTGCGACAACTCGCATTTCATCTTCAGCCATTGCTTCGAACGCCGGTGCTCGTAAATCGATCCGCGTCGCTTCGCGATCACGCCTTCCCAACCTTCCTTCTCCGCACGTTCCCAGGGCGAGGGATCTTCGATCAACTGCACGCGTTCGACTGGTTCCTCAAATGGTAAGCAGGAAAGTAGTTGCTGGCGTTCTTCGAGCGGCAATGTCGTAACGTTGCGACCGTCGAGCCACATGATGTCAAACACGTGATAAGCGACCTTGCCTCCACGCCAGGTGATCTCGCCGTCGAGTATCAACTCGTCGTGCGGCAGATGTTCGATCGCTCTTTGTACGGCGGGAACGTTTTGCGGCAGGTGGTTGCGCGAGAACAACTGCACGTCGCTGCCCTTCTTGTAAGCGAGCAAACGGATGCCATCAAACTTCCGTTCGAAGATCCATTCGGGCCCGGTAAAACGATCCTGCGTCAGGGTCGCGGCCATCGGCGCCAGCCATTCCGGGAAGACAGTCATGGTCACAGATTAACTTATGCAGAGGAGATTGAACCACTAAGACACAAAGACACAAAGACTTACAAATAAATACTTTGTGCCTTAGTGTCTTTGTGGTTCAATTTCCAATCAGTGGACACGTTCGTCAATCGACGTGGTTTTATTGGTGGCGCAGTCGCGGCGATGATCGCGGCCCGCGCCATCGCCTTCGGATCGAAACGCCAGTTTGCCCCAGTAAAAGTCGCGCGCGATCGGATCATTCGCGAAGTCGTCGGCCTGCGACCATATCGTCCGGATGGGTTTGTAGTTGAAGCCGAGCGGTTCGGCAACAAACTGCTCGTTCATAACTACGGACACGGCGGTGGCGGCGTAACGCTTTCCTGGGGCACTGCGACTCTGGCAGTCGATCTCCTGCGCGACTATCTCATCACTCGTAAGTCCGCACGACCAGCACGCTTCGCAGTGCTCGGTTGCGGTGTCAGCGGACTCTCAACCGCAATCCTCCTGCAACGTCGTTTCCAGAATGGACCAGGGACAGTAACCATCTACTCAAAGGACCTCCCGCCGAATACGACTTCCAACATAGCGGGAGCATCGTGGGCGCCAACATCGGTTTATGAAAACGAGTCGAGCAAGTTCATGGATCAGTTTCGGCAGGCCTGCAAGATCTCGAATCGAGCGTTTCAACTGCTGGTCGGTCCGGAGTATGGCGTGCGCTGGATGGATACTTTCGAACTATCGCGCAGCGAAATGTCTCTCGATCACGAACTACCCGGTGGCAACGATCTCTATCCGCAAATCCAGATTCACCGCGACCCGGAAACCTATTTCGGCTTCTCTTACGTGCGACAGTACTCGACGATGCTGATCGAACCATCGATCTATCTGAGTGCGTTGTTACGTGATTTCTACGTCGCCGGCGGGCGCGTCGTAGTGAAGGAGTTCAAGAGTCGCGCTGAGATCGCACGTCTGCGCGAACAGGTAGTTTTCAACTGCACCGGTCTCGGTTCACATGCGCTGTTCGAAGACGAACAACTCATCCCAGTGCGTGGCCAACTCGAGATTCTGTTGCCACAGCCGGAACTGGACTACTGCTACCTCAGCTCGGGTTACATGTTCCCCCGCCGCGACGGCGTCGTCCTCGGCGGCACCTGGGACCACGACGACTGGTCCCTAACCCCAAACGCCGATCAAGCCGCCGGCATCCTGGCCGCGCACACGGAAATCATGAAGGGCCTTAAATCCGTGTAACGATCTGTGCAATCCGTGGCTAATACTTCCAGCTCTTCAAGTCCGCTCCCGGCGGTGCACTCTTCAAAATCCTCTCCACGATCTTCGGCGCGTAAAACTGGTGATAGCGCAAACGCGAAGTAGCATTCGGGCGAGTGTGATCGCCATTCCAACAATGCTCCGCACGCGGCTCGTAATCGACGACACCGTTGTAATTCGGATTCTTCGTGCCCTTCAAAAACTCTTCCACCAAGTACACGGCGTTGTTCAGAAAGTAGTTGTCAGCCTCGCCAACATAGATGTGAAGCTTACCCTCGAGCTTTGGTCCAAGCTTCGCCCAGTCGCGCTTGAGTATGTAACCGAGGTCGTAATTATCACGCCAGTACTCCGCCACCGAGCGATCGATCTTCCCCGTTAACTTGTCCCAGATCGGTTTCGGATAACCGTCAGCACCAACCGGTGAATACACTGCCTGCCAGATGTCAAACTGACCACCGGAACGGCTATTCGTTCCGAGAGCCAGTTCCATGTGATTCATGTCTTCCACAGTTGCCGACAACTCGCCGAGATAGTTTCGTTTACCCGGACGAAGCATCTGTTTCCACTTCGAATCGGCATAGTAAGCGTTCTCGTGCTCGTAGATGTTAACGACTGTGTACGCGCGGAAATCGATCGGATCGGGACAAGCGATCCACGCGCCGTTGTACTCGTCAGGATAAAAGACCTGCGCGGCCATCGCTTCCCAACCGCCGGTCGAGCCGCCGTAAAGAAAACGTGCCCAGCCTTTGCCGATGCCGCGGAAACGCTTCTCGATTTCAGGAACCAGTTCGTACGTGATCGCGTCGCCATATGGACCAAGATTGGCCGAGTTCACTGCGTAAGAATCGTCGTAGTAAGGATTCGCGTGCTGGATCTCGATGATGATAAATCGAGGGAAGTCCGGCCCGGTCCACTCTTTGTAAAACTGGTAGGCGTGCTCCTGCACGATCTTGTTGTATCCGGCCATCTTGAAGCGCTCGTTGTATTCGGGCTTCAAATTCGGATCCGGTGGCTGTTCGCGAAAGCCGCCGAAGTCTGCCGGGAAGTGTCCGTGAAAAATGACGAGCGGATAACGAGCGTCGGGATGCGAGTCGAAGCCTTCGGGCAACAGCACGTGCGCGCCGAGATACATCGGCCTTCCCCAAAACTTCGATAGTCGTTCACTCTGAATCCTGATGTGTTTGATGTACTTCGTATCCGCCGGCGGCTTGATCGGCTCGATCGCCTTGTCGAGCGTGAGCATGATGCCAAGCCGGGCAGTGCTCGCATCGATGCGAACCTGCTTCGGCGTGCTGTAAAGATTGCCGGGCGCGCGGCTCCACTGCTGCCCTTCACCACGATCCATCGGGAGTTTGACCGTGTGACCGTCTGAACGTCTGAAGGTGTCGTACCGATGAAGTAGCGCCTGCACCCAATAATCGCCTGGCTTCACCTGGGCCAAACTACGCACCGGATAACCGAATGCACTCTGATCTACGGTCTGCGTTTCCCCGGCGCGCCAACCATCGACGTCGATGCCGAATACCTGTTGCGTCGTCAGGTCTTCGCTGATCTGTAAACGCGGTTCTCTATCGTTGTTGGTGGAAATCAACAACAGCAGCCGGCCGTCGAGAGCATCCTTAGTGAGACTTTCCGGAAAAGAGATGTCAAAGCGCAGACCGGGTATGTTTGTCTCGGCAGCAGATTTCAACTCCGCGTTCGTGGAAAACAGGAACACCGCGAACAGTGCGACAGCGAGTTTGAATAGAATCAACTTCTTCATCGAAAACGCTCCTCGACTTTTGGGTTTAGTCACGGACTGCACGGATAACTTACCGATCTACCGGAAGACCTTCAAGGCTCATGATAACCAGGGCATTGGTCGTCGGACATGGTCCAGGTCGCAAGCGGTAATCAAAGACCATCCGGCCGTCGCTTACTTCTTCGCGGAAGTGCAGGTTCGCCACGCCTTTTATCTCGTCTGCCAGTTTTATCAACTCGAGATCGTGTGTCGCGATCAAACCAACCGAGCTTCCTTCAGCCAACGTGCGGATGTAGGAACGACTTCCAATCAGGCGTTCACGACTGTTCGTGCCGCGGAAGATCTCGTCAATCAGAAACAACACCGGTAGTTCGTCATCGACTCTGGTTGCAGCAAGCAGTGCCTGTAGTCGTTTAACTTCAGCATAAAAATACGACAGGCCATCCTGCACGGAGTCACTCACCTTGATGCACGTAAATAACCGAAGCATCGGCACATGTAAACGATCCGCATTCACCGGCGCTCCGGCGTAAGCCAAACACAAGTTCGCGCCAATCGTTCTCAGGAAAGTGCTCTTGCCGGCCATGTTTGAACCAGTGAGAATGACGATCCGTTGCTGTTGGTCCAGTTCGAAGTTGTTGCAGACCTTTGCTTCGGGTCGGAGCAGCGGATGACCGATGTTCTGCGCAACGAGTTGATTCCTGTTTGTCGCTATTTCCGGAAATGTGTAGTGAGGATTCAGGTACGCGGAGTTAGCGAACGAGTTCAGCGCTTCGAGTTCGTACCAGGCATGAAGCCAGCGAGGCAATTGGTGTGCGATCTCATTTTTTACGATCTCAAGGCGATGCGTAAAAATGAAATCCCACGGCATGAGCAGATGCGCGATGAACCACAAAATCACATTCGTGCGCAGACCTAAAGCTGCCGCCAGACGTCCCAGGCGCCGAATCTCGGTTGACGGCTGTTTGTTTTGAGCGACAAACGGCGCGCAGATCTCCGCCAGGCCTGGAGTATGATTGTACTTGCGTGATTCAAGATAGCGAAAGACAACTTTGAAGTAGGAAAGTGTCTTTTCGAGTTCGTGCAATTCGCCCCAGGCAGTTGCGATGCGCGATTGAAGCACGTACATCGCACCCATGTATATGAGAAACGTGATGGCCCAGATCTGGGGAAGCAGGTCGAGCAGATCGAGCACTACGCAAACGATGTTCAAAATGCAGAGGCCCGTTAAGAAGAGCACCACTGGGAGCAGGGACCGTTTATGCTCGGCGCGCTCAATCCAATCGACGAGGATGCGGGAGTTCCAAAGTCGAGACGCACCTGGACGTACTGGTCCGGTGCTGACGCGCGCTTCGGCCGAAAGCAGTTGCAGTTTGTCTCGGAATAACGAATGGCCTTTGAGTTCCTGGACCAGTGTCTGACGCTGCTCGATGACATGATAATCAGGCCGGACGTTTAAGAGCCACGATTTCAGTCTCTCGCTGCCTTCTTTGGTGACGGCACAGTCAAGCAGACGATGCAGCGAACGTTCGCCGGTTATGTCGAGATCAGTTTCGAAGGGATGGCCGGGAATGGCATGGGCCGTTTCGTCCGCGGGCGGTATCTTGTCCCAGTCCAGACGAATGCGCGCCATCTGGATCTGTTTGATCTCGATCATGAGCGAGTTGCGCGTGAGACTATCGCGCACCTTCGAGTGAAAGTACGTGACAACGGCGAATATGACGAAGAGTAAGCCGGCGAAGTACCATGCTGGTCTTGTTCCAGCAAGATTGCAGAAGGCCAAAGCCAGCAACACACCGCAGACAAAGATGATGCGGCGGGCGTTCCAGTATTTGCGGCTGATCTGATCGAGACGGACCGCGCGACGTTTCAGTCTCGCGATCTGATTTTCAAGTTGCTCCAGACGTGACATGTTTGCGTGACGATACCAAGCCTTAGACAGGATGAACAGAATTTTCAGGATGAAGAAAGAGTTTTCAGGTAAATTCTGTCAGTCATGTCACTGTACTCACAAGCAGACGCGTGGGATGTAACTCTCGAAGAGATCCGCGAGACGCCCACGTCGCTGCTCGGGTTCGGCACGCGCGCAGGTTTGCCCGTTGTGCTCAAGCTAACGAAACACTCGGGCGACGAGTCGAATTCAGGCGCGGTGCTTAGAGCGTTGGCGGGGGAAGGAGTGGTCAGAGTTCTTGAGTCGGAGACTGACGCGGTCCTGGTCGAACGACTCGATCCGGGTGAACAGCTCGTAAGTCTTTTGAGCCGCGGCGAAGACGAAGCGGCTACAAGAATCCTGGCCCAGGTGATAACTAAGCTCGCCGATCACGAACCACTCGACGGATGTCCGACTGTAGCGGACTGGGGACGTGGTTTCGATCGATACCTCCAGAGCGGCGATCAACAGATCTCACCCGACCTCGTTACCGAAGCTCGCAGTTTGTATTGCGAGCTCGCATCATCACAACGCAAACCGATACTCCTGCACGGCGATCTGCAACACTACAACGTGCTGCTGGATAACAACCGTGGCTGGGTTGCGATCGACCCGAAAGGCGTTATTGGTGAGCTGGAGTATGAGATTGGACCAATACTGCGAAACCCGGTCGTACAACCGGAGCTCTTCTTAAATCCCGACATAATTCATCGCCGCCTTGAGCTCCTGACATCCACGCTCAACCTCGACCACGCCCGCGTTCTCCGGTGGTCCTTCGCCCAGGCCGTGCTCTCAGCGATTTGGGACATCGAGGACGGCTACCCAATTAACACTGCCATCATCCATCTCGCCCATGCTTTGAAAGCTATGCTCGCTCACCGAGTCCGATGAACACACCTAACAATACTTTTGTGTTAGGCCGCTGGCGGCTGATGGCCCAGTTCAACATCACCACCCACAGCGGCTCTGTCGCGACCAGCAGCGCAGCGAGGCCCGAAGCGATGTATTTCTCGGCCCAGGTCACACCACCGTTGCCGCCAAGCAACAACAGCGCGCCGATGACGAAAGCTCGAGGCCATTGGGACAGAGACGCGCGAAGGCTTTCACCGCTGAGCGCAGCCCAGGTGAACAGAATCAGGCCCGCACTCAGAAAACGCGTTGCTGCCATCAAAAACGGTGGCGCGTTTCGATGGCGTAACGAATTGCCAGGTAGGTCGAACCCCAGATTAAGTAGACCGCCGCGAAGGCGAGCAGGATGAGAACACGGGATCGAGGCATTCATGAGAATTTCTCATGCGAACACGCAAAGAAGCAAAGGAAGACCTCCGGTTTCTAAGTTCAGAGTTCAGCCTTTAGGCTGCATGGTTCGCAGCAGCCAGCTAAAGCTTGAACTCTGAACTTTCGAACCCGGAGGTCTTCCGGTGCGTCTTTGCGTGAGTAATTCTTTGGGTTTAGTTAAAAGGCCGGCGACGGTTATCGGGCTTGGGTCTCTGATTACTGTTCTGCCGTGGCGGCGGACGGTTGTCCTTCCGATCGTTGGTGATGACCTTCACAGGCTCTTTAGGCGGACGCTTGTCCTGATCCTTACGCTGCGCGAACGCCCCGGCGGAAACCACGCCGAGCATCGCTATCACCACCAATTCTCTCACTAGCTTTATCATTTTCAGCCTTTCCTCCTCATGCCAAGTTCTGCGCAAGGAGGGAGAAAGAGATGCGCCGACCCAGGAGGCAGCAAGAAAAGTGCCACGTGAATTTGGGCGAGGAGTCTATCAGCAAGCGGCGAAAATCGCACGGTTTCGCATTTGTTCGCACCTTATCGTGCAGCCAATGCCCCAGGAGTTGGGTCATTTATCCGCAGATTACACAGATTTTAACGCCTGACCGTAACGCTTAGTGTTCCCACGTTCCCGCTCGTGTCGAACGCCCGCAACGAGATGGTGTGTTCGCCGGGGCCGAGTAGACTGAAGTCGACCGAATAGGTTTCGTGGCCGCTGTCGGCAATGCCGTCCTCAGGAAAGACCGGAATCCAGGCGGCGCCATTCAGGCTCGCATCAGCCTTTTTGACCTTACCCGTCACCTCGTCAACCGAGAAGACAACGCGAACTGAATCTCGCGAGACTTGCGGCTGGCCCATGACTTTCACGACCGGCGGCGTGTTGTCGATATCAACCGGTTCACTCAATCTCTCACCAGTCAATTTCTGGCCGGGCGGATTGTCGGGAGCGTCTGACGCGACTACCTTGATCACGTAACGTCCATCGGCGAGTGTGGCGCCGTCGATGGTGTAGAAGTTGTCGCGCAGTTTGTCCTTCAATAACCTGAACGTCTGTTCGTTGAGCGCACGGTAGTAGATCGCGTATTCGAGCGTATCCGAATTCCGATCCTCAGCTTGCCATTGAAACGACCGCGCCCCGCGTTGATAGAAACGTCTTGGTGGAACCTGGGCAACTGGTCCAAACAACGACGGATCGAGTCCGGACGACTCAACATTCGGATCGACTGCCACCTGTGCGAGTTGCTGCAAGCCGACACCGATCGGCAACACACTGATCGACAACACTTCAGGCGCGACATTACGCGGCAGATACGCCACGCTCACATCTTCGACCCAGGCCGGTGTCGCAGAAGCAGTGCCGCCGCGCACAGTTGCGCGCCACTGAATAAACCGTGCACGCGGACTCGAGATCTGGTTGCCTTCCGGATTCTTGTACGAGGGACTCCAGTCACTCCACGTCGCATCAGGCCGCTCGCCGTTGCCGGTGCGCGTTTGTACTTCCACTGCGCCCGCACCACGCCACCAGATCCGTCCCCACGACGCAGTCAGTTTTGCATCCCTGACCGGTGATTCGAAGGTGCCTTCGGTGACGAGTTCATTGCCGAAGCGAAACAGTTTGCCCTGGTTACTCGAAGCTGCGTAGATCTGATCGTTCTTCACCAGCAGGGACGAGATTTGTCCTTCCGGCGATTGCAAGAGCAAGGTGTCGCGGCCATCGTTCGTCACCGAATAGATGCGCCCCTTGTCAGCAGTACCGATGAGCACGCTTCCCGGTTGCAAAGCCGGCGCGATCGAGAAAGCCGTGACTGTTGGCGAACTCCAAACGACGTCCGTAGCGCCGTCTGGAAGTATGCGAAACACCGCACTACGTGCGTTGGAAACATCGCTGCGGCTGCGAGCCTGACCTGGTTGGCCCTGAAGGGGCATCCCGCTTTCGTCAATCGCGGTGATAGTCACCGAAGTGGTTGGTGTTCCACCTTCCGAAGGTTGTGGTGTAACGGGCGGTGTTGACGGCGGCCGAGCGGTCGCGGCGGCGTCACTAAGTGCAAGTGCATAAATCGAGCCGTCAGCGGCAAGCGCGAGGGCATGAATCTCTCGAAGCTGTGTGTCGAAGAGTGCAAACGTTTTTCCCTCCGGAGAAACTCGCAGCACCAGACCGCCCGAGTCAGTTCCCGCGATTAGATCGCCTTGTGCTGTGACTGCGAGCGAGATCACGTGCGTTTGATTGGTACTGACGAGTAACGACGAATCCGGATTCGCACCGGCCGCACGCACGCGATAAAGGTTACCGTTGTCGCCAGTGCCGACTGCGAGAGAACCATCCGCCATGACTGCAAGAGACCAGATGTACTTGTCACCCGGATCAAAATAGACGTCTGCCTTGCCGTCCGCGGCGATGCGATAGACTTTTCCATCAGGCGACGTGCCGGCGTAAAGCACTCCATCGCGTCCAACTGCGAGCGCAGTTACGTCGAGCTCTGCGGCGTCGTAGAGCAGCGAGCCGGCGCCGGCTGCCGTGATCTTATAAATCTTGCCGTCGTGCCCGGTGCCGAGAAACACGTTGCCCTGATTATCAACCGCACTGGACCACACGTAAGTCTGTTGCGTGTTGAAGACCTCGGTAAGCTTCGGCGAAAGCATCAACACACCGGTATCGCTGATCGAAACCCCGCGCGCGTCACCCTTCAATAGCTCGGTACGACCAGTGGTCTCCCAGACAGTCGGCTGTCCTGCATGAGCGGGGATGAAAACTAGAATGAGAAGGAGTGCTGAGATTGTGGCAAGGCTGGTTACTTGTTTGATAGTCATCTTTTGATCAGGTTCCTATGTACTTGGCATAAAGCGAGCGAGCGGTGGCGATTTCATCGGTGCCGCGAATTATCGAGCGGGCATCCTGGAAGACGGTGAGTTCGAAATCTCCGGTTTTGAAACGTAAGAGATACTCATTGAACTTTACTTCACCGGCGCGGCGCAGTCGTTCCGCGAGTGTTGAAAAGTTGATTCGCGTTGGTTGAGCCGGCGAGATCTGGATCGCGTCGCGGCCGCACAGGACCGCTGCTCCTTCAGCAGCACGAGACAACGTTTCGTACTGCGCGAGTCCGCACGTCGCACAGTCAGCGCGACGTGTACCCGTTCCGATTCGTCTCCACTCGTTTCGCCAAACATCAAACTGCATCAGCGACATGTGCAGATCTTCAACGTGCCCGGTTATTAACTTCATCGCCTCACTAACCTGCACTGCCGAGACGATATTGATGATCGGCATGATCACACCTGACGTGTCGCAAGTTGGTGCACTGGCGGCAGGCGGAGCTTCTTCGAATACGCATCGCAGGCAGGCCGTTTGATGCGGGCGCACGGTCATTGTTACGCCGTAAGAACCAACGGCGGCTCCGTAGATCCAGTTAGTGTTGTGCTTAACGCAGGCGTCGTTGATGAGGTAGCGCGTGGCGAAATTATCCGTGCCGTCAATAACGACGTCACAGCCGTCGAGCAAACGTTCGACGTTCGAATAGCTGACGTCAACTATCTGCGGTTCGATCTCGATCTCGGAATTGATTTGCCGCAGGTGAGCCGCGGCGGCGATGACCTTCGGCAGACGCTGTTCGGCATCACTCTCCGTGAACATCGTCTGCCGCTGGAGATTTGAGGGTTCGACGAAGTCGCGATCGACGATGCGCAGGTGGCCCACACCTGCGCGTGCAAGGGATTCTGCATGAGCGGAACCCAACGCCCCACACCCGACGATCAGGATCCTGGCTGCCCGCAGCCGCTCCTGTCCTTGTTCGCCAATTCCACCAAAGAGAATCTGTCTGCTGTAACGATCTTCCACCGCGCGTCAGTATAACAGTGTCAGTATAGGTCCTATAAATCGGTCAGGACCTATACTGTCGCGCAGTGATCGGGGGCTAGGCGGTAATCCCGTAACGCTTGATCTTCGCGTTGAGCGTCGTCGGCTTCAAGCCAAGGAGCCGGGCAGCACGAGTTTGGCTGCCTGAGGTGCGACCCAATGCGGTGCGAATGAGACTGACTTCAAACTGTCGCACTTCGTCGGAAAAACGGGCGCCACGCTTGATGTCCACGGGTCTCGAGATCGCGAGCGACTCAACTTCATCCAAAAGCTGGAGCACGGTTTCACGCAGAGTGTTAAGTCGAACGTCGACGGTTGTTGTTACGGCTGGGGCCTGTTCCGCTTGTTCTGTCTGGTTTGTATCTAGTCCTAAGATCGATTCATTCATTGTTTTGACTTACCTCCCGAAAATGGGGCAGCAGTAGTTCGCCGCCTTCATCCTCCTGGGGAGTCTTGTCGGATGGGGCCGCCACGGTGAATATCTCAGAGTTTTTGGCAGGAACGTTCAGTCTTGTGACGGAATGCATAAATTTTGGGATAAAGCGGACAAAACGGTGGTAGGACAACCTCTTGGCCGGGCGGTTTTTAACCACAAAGACACAAAGACACCAAGTAATACCTGACTTCGTGTCTTTGTGTCTTTGTGGTGAAAACCGTTCCTAGATCGTGTTGCCCACGGCACGTTGGAAGTTCGAGCGGTAGTTGCGGCTGAGGGTGAGTTGCTTGCCGTTTTCCATGATGATGCGATACTCGCCGTGAAACCACGGCTGCATCTCTTTGATCTTGTCGATCTTAACAATCGCAGAACGATGAATGCGCCGGAACTGCTTCGGGTCGAGTTGCTCTTCGAGATTGCTAATCGTCTCGCGTAGCAAGTAACCTTTCTGGTGATCGTAGACCCGCACGTAATTGCCTTCCGACTCGATACAGTAAACATCGTGGACGCTGATAAAGAAGACGCGTCCGCCATTCTTGATTACCAACCGCTCGAGGTGACGCGGACCACTCTTCAGCTCTTCGAGTAGGGCAAGAATATGCTGCTCTCGCTCGCCACCCTGATCGAGTTTGATCTGTTCCTTAACTCGCTGCCAGGCGGTGTCGAATCTCTCGTGATCGAAAGGCTTGAGTAGGTAGTCGAAGGCGTGCACTTCGAAGGCACGAACGGCGTACTGATCGTACGCGGTTACGAAGATGATGTAAGGCGCAGTTTGCCGGTCGAGCGATTCGAGCACTTCGAATCCACCCAGCTCGGGCATTTGAATGTCGAGAAAGACGAGATCGGGCTTCTCCGATTTGATCGCTTCGACCGCTTCGCGACCATTCGCACACTCCCCCACTATCTCGACTTCGGGATCATCTTCGAGCATCTCGCGAATCATGTCGCGAGCTAGTGGTTCATCGTCGACGACCAACGCGCGAATACGTCTTGCGTTCGTCACCTTGCCTCCTACAAAACGTGAATAACGCAATGAGCGTGACCGTGAGGTCTCACAGTAAATGAACACCGCGGTTGAATCAGTTGTGACGCCGGAAACCCACAAATGCGTCCCAACTATTCATCGCCTCGTACGACGAAGTTAGATGCTGAGTTTCGTCCTTACGGCAGATTAATAACCAATAAAATTTTGGATGAACGATAAAGTGGAGAGCGATACAACTCTTTGGATATTGAGTGTTAGTGGCGAGGGATCTCGAGCCTGACGACCAGCCCTCCCGCGGGAGCATTGGACAGTTCGAAGCGCGCTTTATCACCGTAAAGTCCCAGCAAACGCGCGCGCGTGTTAGCCAAACCAAGTCCCTTGCCGCGCCGCGCTTCCAGCGTCCTATCACCCTTGATGCCTGGGCCATTGTCTTTCACTTCAATACGAACGACGCCGTTGACCGGCGCGGCGACTACCTCGACATGTCCGGAAGTCGAGTTTCCGATAGCGTGCCTCATCGCGTTCTCTACGATTGGCTGGAGAATCAGGTTGGGCACACGAACGTCGAGCACCTCTGGATCGACTTGAATGTCAGTGGTGAGACGATCCTTGAATCGAATGCGCTCGATCTCGAGGTAGCCATTCAGAAACTCGATCTCCTGCTGGAGGGTTACTTCCTGCAATCCGGAATTCTCGAGAGTCAGCCTGAGGAAGTCGCCCAGCCGCGTGATCATTTTCCGGGCGCCTTCGGTGTCTTTACTCAAAAGCGCCGAAATCGAGTGCAGAGTGTTGAAAAGAAAGTGCGGTTGCACCTGCATTTTCAACGCTTCGAGTTGCGACTCGACCAACTGCGTTTGAAGTTGCGAAGCCCTCAACTCGCCTTTGCGAAAACTGTTGTAGTAGTTGAAGGCGTGACTCATCAAAACGATGAACCAGTAGACGAGTATCCAGCGATCGAGATTGTAGTAGAGATAACCAAAGACCCTGAACGGCGTGATGTTCGCCGTTCGCCCAATCATAGCCATGTAAATCATGAAATGAAGGGCGAGCAACACCCCCGCCAGCACGAGACTGAAAAGAAAATGTTGCCAGAGTCGTCGCCACCAGTTGCTGCGGTCGATGCGATAACTCCTGGCGAGCCAAAGCATGAGTGGCGTTGCGAGCGCCCAGAGATAACACGCCGCAGCCTGAATGAGAAAACCTTCCGTGTAACGGATCGGCTGCTTCTCCGCGTAATACATTATGTAGATCTGAGTGCTGAAGAAGAGCGCGACGATCGTCCAGATGCCCCAGATAAGCCCATATCTAACCAGGCGCCTCGACAGGACAGGCTTGTCATCAACCATGTCGGCAGACTTGCTCATTGAGTTGATCTCAACCGGATCGGGCTGGAACTTGGGAGGTTCTGACAATGCAATCCGCAGCTATATCGTTTGAGTAACACCGAAGGGGAGCAGTTTGTGACCAAAAGGACTGTTTGAGGTGCAGACGGGCCCAGGTCACAGATTACTCCGCCAACACCGATCTACAAATCTGTGTTAATGCGTGTGAATCCGTGGATTTGATTCCTGTCCAAAGCTCAAACTGAAGCTTTGCTTGCGAAACCAGCATGTCGAGTCCGCCGAGAGTTTCGCAGCCTGCCTGCCGCGCCTCACGCATTAATCGCGTCTCGATCGGATTGTAGACGAGATCATAGATGCATCCTGCGCCCGTTAGTTGCTCCGCCGTCGCTGGAGATTTATCGATGTGCTCGCCGGATCCCACAGGCGTGGCGTTAATGACGGCGTCATAACCTGAGAATGAAGCGTTGGTGAGAGACTCGCAGGAAACATTATGAGACTCGCGTGCTTTATCGACGTGACGCGCGAAGATGGTGACGTTGGCGCCCTCATGTTGAAGCGCCCACACTGCCGCCCTTGCGGCGCCACCAGCGCCGATGACCGCTACCTGTTTGTTATTTAGCGAACCGGTGACTTTCAGCAATGGTTCCATTAATCCCGCGGCGTCGGTGTTGTATCCGAGCAGGCGGTCATCCTCGACCACGACCGTATTAACCGCGCCGATCTCTTTTGCATCTTCGGCGATCCAATCGAGACACTCCATGACGGTCTGTTTGTGTGGAGCGGTGATGCTGAGACCGCGCAGGTTCCAGTTCAACTCTCGCGTAGCCGGATGAACCATGCGCTTTAAGAAAGTTTTGACGTCGCGGACTTCAAATGGAAGGTAAACGCCGTTTAGTTCTTCTGCGGCGAAAGCCGCGTTGTGAATGTGCGGCGAGACTGAGTGCATCACTGGCAGTCCGACGAGGCAGCAGATCATCGTTTCGGAGGTGATGTGCTCGATGTTGTAAAGCGAGCGAAGCTTGTGTGCGGTTACCTGGCCAGGTGCGGTTCCGCGATCGTCGTCGATGGCGGCGTAGGTCAGGAAAGATCCTCGCGATGGGCCGAGAATGCGGGTTGCGAGTCCGGCATTGCCCATGGCGATGGCGATTATTTCTTTCCGATCGCTGCGCGCGCGATCGAGAAGTTGAAAGATTGGTAGACAGTCGATGATGTCGTTGGCGTGGACAGCGATCTTCACGATCTGGGCGGGAGTTTGCGAGAGGCGTTCATAAATCTGGTCCAGATCGCCGGGCACGCCGGAGAAGTCGTGATGCGCGACGATGACTCGTGACCAATCCGGGGACAGATCGTTGACAAGATCGGCTTCGATGTCCCACCAGACGTCGCTTTGGGGAAGTTGTGCGCGCCAAAAAGCGAGTCGCTCTTCGCGGGTTGGTGTGCGATAGCCGCCTTGTTCGGAGGGACGAAGCGTCAGGATCAACGGACGCGTTCGTACTTGCGAAAGATCTGGTAGTTGTTCAAGGCAATCGAGGCGGAGTTCGATGATGTTGGACCACTGCGTTGCGCGTTCAGAGGCGTGCTGAAGTGCTTCGAGGTTCGTTTCGCATATTGGAACGCAGACGCGGGTTGGTTTGGCGTTAGTCACGTTGGAAAGAATTTCTCACGCAAAGGCGCAAAGGCGCAAAGGAAGACCCCGGAAGCCGGAGGTCCTAACTTTGCGCCTTTGCGCCTTTGCGCGAGTAATCCTATTTTGAATCGTTACTCTCAAAGTGCCGCGTGGGCGCCTCAACTCCCAGGTGCCGCGTCGTCCCCTCCGTCACACTCGGCGCCGGCGGCATCAGTTCCTCGGGATCTCGCGGACGCTCCGGAAACGCGCGCGTCATGGGCGGCGGCATCAGTGCGGACTGCTTCTCTCTTTCTCTCACCCGAATGAATTGCGCGACCCCCGTCCCCATGAACGAGAACGCCGGCAACAACATCCAGAACCACCAAACCTGGCCTATCGCTGATCTCGACAGCGCAATCGAGATAAACAAGAACGCCACACCCATGAAAATGTTCTTGAACGACTGGTCCAACGTAACTTCCCTACCGCGCCTACGCTTTCCTTCCTCGACATTCTCAGCCGGCGGTTTAATTATCTGACCAGTCATCGCCTGCGGTATCAGGCTGATGTTTGCTCCGCACGTGCGACAAAAACTCGCGCCCTCGAGATTCTGTGTTGCGCACTTAGGACAGAACATTTATCTCTCGCCTCTGGGGGTTGAACCACCTGCCAGCGCTCGCTGGCGCCTCACTTCGTAAAGAAGCACTCCGGCAGCCACCGAAACATTCAACGAATCCAATTTGCCGGAGACAGGAATACGAACCAAAGTGTCGCAGTGTTCTCTTACCAGGCGATGAAGACCGTGGCCTTCGTTGCCGAGAAAGATCGCTGCGGGCAGGGTCCAGTCCCACTCCGTGTAAGACTGCTTCGCCTCAGCCGCTGCTCCGACAACCCAGATGTTACGTTCTTTCAACTGCTCTATCAATCGAACGAGGTTCGTCACCCGAGCCACGGGGACATACTCCAGCGCTCCCGCCGCAACCTTGGCCACGACACTTGTCAGTCCCACGGCTCTTCGCTCAGCAATGAAGACTCCATGCGCACCCGCACACTCCGCCGAGCGCAGTATCGAACCCATATTTCGTGGATCCTCGATCGCATCCAGACCCAGGACTAAAGGCGGATCGGTAGTTCCGATCCTCGTTTCCAAATGGTCCAACAATTCATCCGCATCTGCATAACGTGCGGCGGCGATGCGCGCCACGACTCCCTGATGCCGCGCCTCGCCAAGTGATCGATCGAGATCGAGTCGCGGTACGCGATGGATCGGCACGCCCTTCTCACGCGCGAGATCAAGTAAGGACTTCAAACGATCCGGTCGAGCACTCTCGAGAATGGTGATCGTTTCGATCTGACGTTTACCGGCACGCAGCGCTTCGAGCACCGCATTCACGCCATAGACCACCTCTTGCGCGCCGGCGTTGGAACGCTCCTGGTTACCTCGATTTGGTCTACGCGACGACATGTGGTTTCGAGTGGAGGTAGTAAAGCAGTCTGGAATAACGAGTGAACTGACTCTCGTTCCTCTTCGTCGTGGCTACGCCGACACTGAGCTTGCCCGGTCCTTCACGCCGCCAACCGCTCGACTGAGTTTCCGGCTGCGTGGTCCAGGCCAGTTCAAGCAGGTTGCGAACGCATCCGTAGGAGTCGTCAAACTTTGCGTTCGTAGCATTCGCAATCAGCAGTCGTTGGAGCTTGCCGATGTTCTCGTTTGCGATCAGAGCTTTATCCTTTCCCAAACATGAGAAGTCAAAACCATGTGCACTCACACGCCAGGTTTGTTCGTGGCCGGCAGTGTAAAAATCGATGACTGCTTCGTCTCTGAAGAATTCGTTGGTGTCGAGGATATCGTTCTCCGGCTTACGACTCATCCGCTCCTTTATCTCCACCGTCGTTTCAAACAAGCGCGCCGGTATAATCAAAGTCACGTCAGACCAGGCGACGGGAGTATTTTCATTCGTGCCCGCCTGATGAATGGTGAAACTACGCTCTTCGAGTGTCATCGACTTAACGCGTTTGACGCCGCCGTCCGGGCCTGTCAGTCCAAGTTCTTCATCACTCAGGGTCACGCTACAGAGTCCGATATCTCTCAACCTGATGAAGACGAGCTCGGCTTCTTCACGAGCGGCGATGCGCGCTACCGGCAAAGGAACGTTTTGCGATAGTAGCTGGCGCAGATTGTCTTCATTCATTTTCAAAAGCGCGGCGGCATCCGCGATTGCCGTCGCTGCAACTGCCTGGTTCTGCGGGAGGAGAATATTGTTGTAACCTAGCTGATGTTTTTCAGGTTGACGGAGGACCGGCTTGCGCAGTTTCGCAGCGGACTCTGTTAGCGGTAGTGGAGCAACACAGTAGAGACAGTTTACTCTGGTTGGAGGATTTGCTCTCAAACACTCCTCGCAGCGGATCATTTGTTCCGCTGGAAACCCTTGTGGCTCTGAGGGTTCGACTGGTCCAAAGAAGGGAATGTTTTCGTTATCTTTAGGCAACAGCTCCTCCACGTATTTGAATTATACGACGACGAAGATAATGAGCAGCATTAAAATGATTTCCCACGCAAAGGCGCAAAGGCGCAAAGAAAAACGCAAAGGAAGAATTGGTTTTCTCCTTGGCGTCTTCCTTTGCGCCTTTGCGCCTTTGCGTGGGAAATGTTTTTTGATTGTCTTGCTCTCCACGCTTGCGACCGCCTGCTCCGCCTTGCAACCAATCGACGCTAATGGTCCAACAGCAAACGCACCACTGTACCCAATCGGAATCTCGGATCTCGGCACCCGGCTCGAAGAAGCTTCCCTCGCCTGGTATCAGTTATCGCAACGCTACGGAATACCCGTAAAGACTGAAGCGAACCTTCATCCATACACGGCCACACTCGAGAGCTTGCCCGCCAGTGTGAGCGGATCAATTCATCTCCCAAAAGTCGGTTCCCAAACGGAGCCAACGGAAGAAGAAGTACGCGAGTCGTTGCGGCGATTCATCGTCGAGTGGCAACGCTTGATCGGTGCGCAACCGAACGAGTTGTCGCTCATTGAAAGAATCGATGAGCCATCAGGTATCAAGGTCGCTCGTTATGAACAACGTCCGTTTCGCTATCCCCTGCGCGGCGGTTTCGGAAATCTCGTCATTCGTTTTCGCAGTGACGGCCAGGTGGTCGGTTTTTCCAGCAACTGCATTCCCAATGCCGATCGTCTTCAGGCAACGCTTGCTGGTCTAACTCCGAAGGTGACAGGCGAGCAGGCCGCAAATCGAATCAAGACCCAACCCGTGACGGTGACAAGCCCAACTGGTCAGACACAGACTTTTTCTCTACCTGCGAACGCAGCGGTTGAAGCTCGAGAATTGGTTGTGTATGCCCAGCCCTCGGCAAACCCGCCCAGCGGCCTGCAAATCAGGCTGGCCTGGGAAATTGCTGTCACCAATGGCCCCATAAGCAAGGTCTATCTGGACGCAATCAACGATGAAATAATTGCAACATCTTGATCGCAGGTCCATAGACCTCTCTACTTGACCAGTGAACAGCAAACCCGCATTCTAGGTTCAAATACCTGGGGGATGTTTTGGAGTCAGTTTATGCATAACTTTGATCCTACTAATAACGTTTCATGGCAGCTCGGTCATCGCGGAAGAGTCGCAGTGTTTATCGACGGTAACAACCTTTTCCATGCAGCGCGGTTTCATAACATTGACATCGATTACAACAAACTTCTCCGCGTACTATTAGGAGACGGCCGGCTTCTGCGAGCCTTTTTCTATACCGGCGTGGATGTAGGCGCCGAACGCCAGCAGGGTTTTCTCTTGTGGATGCGTCGTAATGGCTTTCGCGTAATACAAAAGGAACTAAAAACCTTTTACGACGGTACGAGAAAGGCGAATCTCGACGTCGAGATCGCAGTGGATATGCTCTCGCTTGCCGGTCGTTACGATACGGCAGTGCTCGTTTCGGGGGACGAGGATTTTGTTTACGCGGTCAATGCAGTCGCTTACAAAGGCTGTCGCGTGGAGATTGCCGGGTTCAGGTCAAACACGGCGCCAAAGCTAATCGACGTTTCTGATTACTTCATCGATCTCGGCGAGATCGCAGACAAAGTGCGGAAAGAGATCACGCACGGAACACGTTACGACGAGCGCGATCTGCACGATACTTTGCCGGGCCAGTATTTACAGGATCAAATGGGAATGCAGAAGGCGCAGCCTGAGTGTTTTCAGGCTGCTATGCGTGTTGTAATCGAGGCCGAGATGGA
>JBIOVO010000328.1:0-4399 GCA_044867735.1 Pyrinomonadaceae bacterium
AGTTGTGGGCAATAAAAAAGTAATCGATTATACATAATTTACTGGAACGAAATGTGCCAGCGACTCCAACGGTTTCCAGTAAAGAGGCTGAAGCCCGCTTCAGCCCGGTTGTTTGGACCCTAAAATAAAGATAAACGCGGAATGCGTTAGTTCTTCCAGGCGACAACGTCTGATGCCGTTAGGTTCTTCTTAGTTTGCACATGAAGTTCTCCGCCCAAATTCGTAGCTTCCGAGCCCGGCTCTTACTATTGCTCGCCTTGATGCTCGGGCTCACCCTCGGTATCCAATACTACTTCAACCTACGGATGGTTCGAGCTAATGCTCGCATGATCATCGAACAGGAACAGGCGATCATGACCGGCATCGCCCTTGGTCTCGAGAGTCTACAGAGCGATCAGTACCTGGACGAGATCATCGGCAGCCTGCGAGAACCGCTACTGAACGACAAGAACGTCCGGGTGAAGAATATTCTGGTCGTGGACGACGATGGCAACGTTCGCGACAGCGTGATTCCGGAGTTCAACCCACGCGAACGCGAAGACAAGACGACGCGCTACATTCAGTTCAAAGATATTCAACTGCTGCCGCTGAGAAGCGCCGTCCAGTTTACAAACCAGCACGAACACTTGCCTGCGTGGATTCCACCTTCGACGAGCGTCGATTTCGGTGAAGCGGGCGCTTTTTATTTTCCAGTGCAAACTGACAAAGGGCGGCGCTTCATTATCGTCGTGCTCGACTCGGCCAATACGCTGACAAATGTTCTGGAACGACAGTCATCACGTTCAGCGCAATACACACTCGCGGTCCTGTTTGTCACGACGCTCGTCACCGGCTTCTTTGTCTGGCGCTTCACGCGTCCGATTAAAGAGCTCTCAACTGCCGCACGAAAAGTAGCCGGTGGCAACTTCGACGTCCAGGTACCTGCCGATCGTGGCGATGAGATGGGCACGCTCGCTGCCGCCTTCAACGAAATGACTGCCAAACTCGCACGCGCCCGCGAACTCGAGACGCAACTGCATCAGGCTGAGAAGGGCGCGGTCGTCGGACGTCTGGCCGCGGCGATCGCACATGAGATTCGCAATCCACTGAACTACATCAACCTGACCCTCGATCATTTGCGTTCTTCCTTCGCACCCGCCGATCAGACGAAGAAAGAAACGTTTGTTCGGCTTACTGATCAACTTAAGGCGGAAGTCGCGCGCATCAACCGCCACATCTCGGATTTTCTGAAGTACTCACGGCCTTCGACACTCGAGCTGCAAGACGTCGACATCCGCACCGAAGCCGAAGACGCGCTGCGCATCATCGAAGTCAGAGCTGAAGAGTGCGGGATTGAGACCAAAATCATTCAGGAAGAAAATTTGCCGCCGGTCACGGCCGATCGCGAATCGTTGCGTTCGGTCTTCACCAATCTGGTTATCAACGCAGTCGAGGCAATCGACGGCGAAGGCGGCAGCATCTCGATCAGGTTGTCGAACACTGACCCAAACTCTGTTAAGGTTGAAATCACTGACAGCGGCTGCGGCATTGCCGCTGGAGACATCTCCAAAGTCTTTGAGCCTTATTTTTCTACTAAGGAAACGGGCACCGGTCTCGGTCTGGCAATAGTTAAGAAAGCGGTTGACGATCACGGCGGCACGATCAGTGTTGCTTCGATGGAAGGCAGCGGTACAACGTTCACGATAATTCTACCGGCTAAAGAGAACTAAACATGTCACGAAAGAACATCCTTGTTGTAGACGACGAGAAGTCGCAAAGAGAAATCCTCGAGATGATCCTGAGCGAGGAAGGCTACGACGTGACCACCGCAGCTTCAGGCGAAGCGGCGCTTAAGTTTGCTAAAGATCGACGTTTCGATCTGGCGTTGACTGATCTGAAGATGACCGGCATGGACGGCATCGAGCTGCTGCAACACCTGCTGAACTTCGATTCTTCGATCATAGTCATCCTGCTCACCGCGCATGGCTCTATCGAATCCGCCAAGGAAGCACTGCGCCGCGGCGCGTTCGACTATCTCGAAAAGCCTTACGACAAGGCCGCGCTGCTGGAAACAATCAATCGCGCCCTCGATCGGCTCGATGCAATCGACAGCGACATTATCTCGGCCTCTCCAAAGATGGAGACGGTGAAGAAGATGATTCTGAAGGTTGCGCGCTCGAACTCGACGGTGTTGATTCGTGGCGAGTCGGGAACGGGCAAGGAGTTGATCGCGCGCGCAGTTCACAATCAATCGCCGCGTGCCACGGAGATGTTTCAGGCAGTTAACTGCGCAGCGATCAATGAGAACCTGCTAGAGTCGGAATTATTCGGTCATGAGAAAGGCTCGTTCACGGGCGCGCACGCGGAGAAGAAAGGTCTGTTCGAGATCGCGGATCGCGGCACGTTATTTCTCGACGAGATTGCAGAGCTCGACGTCGGCATTCAGGCAAAACTCTTACGCGCGCTTCAGGAGCGAAAGATTCGCCGCGTAGGTGGCACGCACGAGATCAACGTTGACGTGCGCGTCATCGCGGCGACGAACAGAGACTTGCGAGCGATGGTTGCTGACGGTCGTTTCAGAGACGATCTCTATTACCGCATCAACGTGCTTTCGATCGACGTGCCCCCGCTGCGCGAACGTCGTGAAGACATTCCCGTTTTGATCGACTACTTCCTGAAGAAACACACCAGGAACACTTCACGACTCGTAACTGGTCTAACTTCGGAAACGAAGAAGTTGATGAACGACTACTCCTGGCCCGGAAATGTCAGGCAGTTGGAGTCGGCGATCGAGCGTGCGATCTTGCTGAGTGAAGGAGACCAGATCACCATCGAGGATCTTCCCAGCGAGGTGCGGCAGGAAGTTGGGCCAGCGGCGGAAGGCGCGTTCAAGTTGCCGGCTGAGGGGATCAATTTCGAAGATGTCGAACGAAATCTGATCACGCAAGCGATGGAACAGACTGACTACAACATCACCAAGGCGGCGAAGCTCCTGGGCCTGACCTTCCGGACGTTGCAGTACCGGTTGGAAAAGTTTGGGATCAAGAAGCCGGACGGGAAAGAGATCTCCACAGATTACACAGATTAATCCGCATCAATCTGTGTAATCTGTGGATGCAAGTATTGGCCTCCGGATGCGTTCCTCCTCTGTTATTCCCAATTCGCAGGAGGCCAATCATGAAATCTCCACTTATTTCCTTATTAGTCCTCGCGTTTCTTTCACTGGCCTGCTCCGCCAGCGGTGACCGTGCCGGTAGTGGTGCGACCAACTCGTCGAGTGCACCAGTTCAATCCGCTCAAGAACAGCCGCCCGCAACCGTTGCAAACGAGGCTGCAGCCAAGAGTGACGCCCGGGTCAGTTTCAGCTATCACAATACTGTTCAGCAACAAAAGGTCTCGCTCACAGACGCGGACAGAGCGGTACAAATAGACGAAGCTGCCGACCGCAAGATCATTCGCAACGCCGATCTCACTGTCGAAGTCGATTCACCCTCGGAGGCACAACATCGCATCACCTCGATCGCCGAGACTCACGGCGGTTTTGTCGTTACGTCCGAAGCAAAACAACGGGAGAACATGGATCCAGCCAAAAGGACACTCGATATCAAGCTCGTGGTCCGTATTCCGTCCGCTCAGTTTGGTGCGACAATGGATGAAATTAAGAAACTGGCCAGCAACCTTCCCGCAGAAAACGTAACCGGTCAGGACGTCACCGAAGATTTCATCGACCTCGAGGCACGCATCAAGACTCAGAGAGCTCTCGAAGTGCAGTTTCTGGAAATCATGAAGCAGGCGAGAGCGATCGAAGATGCGCTTTCAGTGCAGCGACAGATAGCAGACGTCAGGACAGAGATCGAACGACTCGAGGGGCGCAAACGTTTTCTCGAGAACCGCTCGGCGCTTTCGACGATCACGGTGAACATCAATGCACCGAAGACGATTGCGGTAAATCCGACTGGCTTTGGCCACACGATTCGCGACGCTGTTTCGGACAGTCTTGAACTCGCGTCGGGAATACTGATCTTCATCGTTCGTTTCCTGATCGTGATGGCGCCAATCGGTGTGTTTGTGCTGCTGCCGTCGGGGTTCATACTGCGGTACCTCATGCGCCGTGCGAAGCGGATGAGACTAGCGGAGGCACTTGCTAACCCGTCGGCGCAGTAAGCATTAAAAGATTTTCTCGCGCAAAGGCGCAAAGACGCAAAGGCAATCCACAGATTGCGCAGATTAGGGAAAAATCTGCGTAATCTGCGGATCGCCTTTGCGCGAGTAAATTCTTTTTAGCCTAATCCACAGGCGGCGTTGCTAGTGCCTGCGCCAGCCTCATCCGCTTCGCGCGGCGCATGAGGTACCGCAGTATGAACCCCGTCGGCAGCAGCACAAACACACCGATTGGCGCCATTACGATCAAGAACCGAAC
>JBIOVO010000329.1:0-30640 GCA_044867735.1 Pyrinomonadaceae bacterium
GTGAAGAGATGGCCGCTTACCGTGTCTCGCTCATGCGCTAACACGTTGATACAAGAAATCAGCGCGGATGGGGTGGCCACGGAGAGCCACCCCTACAAACGTTCCGAGTCCAATACTTCCCGTGGCGTATTTGTAGGGGTGGCTCTCCGTGGCCACCCCATCCGCGCTGATTTCTTGTATCAACGTGTTAGCGCATGAGCGAGACACGGTAAGCGGCCATCTCTTCACTGTTGCGCACGAGCAACGTGTCGCCGACGAGCACCGGGTGGTTCCAGGTCTTGCCTTTGATCGCTTTAAAACGCGCAATCTCACTGAACTGATCCGGAGCCGCTTTCACGAGCGCGACGTCGCCTTCTTCGGAGATGACTACCAGCAGGTCCTGGTCTGACAGGAGAACCATCTGGCCATGACCGTAGCGTCCACCTTCCCACTTGAGCTGTCCGTTCTTGAGATCGATACAGGTGATTACGTTACTGTCGAAACCGTAGGCGTGGTCCTTGTGAACCACGAAATCGTTGAAGTAAGGATTGAGTCCGTCTGACAACCAGCGCTCTTTTGCGGCCCAGCCGTTCGGACCATTCTGAACTGCGAGGCGAAGCACGCCGACTCCGGTGGCCATTCCCGAACCGCTGCCGAGCAGCACATCGCCGTCTGCGGTGATCGCCGGTTGCACGATACTGTCGCTTGGCCAGTCGTACTTCCATAGCATTTTGCCATCGGCAGGCGCGACACTAATCACGCCCTGTCCGTTAGTAAACAACACCTGCTCAACGCCGCCGATTGTCAGTAAGTGAGGCGAGCTGTAGCCCGCATTTCCGGCCGGACCCATCCAACGAGGATTACCGTTGGCGGTGTCGTAACCAGCAATCGCGCCCGAAGCAGCGACGATCACAACGTCGCCGACGACGAGTGGCGAGCCGGAGAAACCCCAACCGGGAGTTTTCGCTTTCGTATCGGTGGCGGCGTTGCGCGTCCAAACGACCGAGCCGGTAAGTGCATCGAGTGCGTTGACGATACCGGTCGCGCCGAGTGTGTAGACGCGTCCGTTACTGAGGGTCGGAGTTCCGCGTGGACCAGCACCCGCGTTCGATTCCCAGAAACGTGCGTTGTCGTTGTGTCTCCAGACGGGTTTGCCGGTGGCGAGGTCGTAACAAGAGACGACTTCGTTCTCTCCGCGTTGCTCCTGTGTGTAGATGAGGTTGTTGTTGACGGCGAATGACGACCAGCCTGGTCCGACCGGCTTGCGCCAGATCGCGACTGGAGGTTTCTGGGTCCAATCAGTTTCGATTCGTACGCCACGTACTATGCCGTCGCGCTTCGCACCGCGAAAGCCGGGCCAGCCGCTTTCCGGTCCTGCCGATGTTGATGTTGCAGCGGAAGGCGGCGCCACTGGCTCTTCGCCCTGCGCCAACAGGATTTCTTCGGGCGACTTGCTCCAACGAAGTTGCCAGTCACTCTGCGCGTTTCCGGTTATGCCTTCAGTCCGGACTGCCATCAAGATTCCGCTCGCGATCAGAATGGCGACGACGATCGCCACGCGCCGGCCCGCGCGCGAGAGACGTCGCCCGGCGACTGCGGCGCCGACCAGAGCAAGGCTCATCACCGGGATGGAGATGACGTACAACATCGCCCCCATCATTCCGTTCACAATCGACACGTGGACGAGGCGCTTTAGCAGAATCACTGAGAAAACAATTAGAACAATTGCGGCGATTCGCTCCAGCCATTGCATCCGGCTAAAGAACATCCACCACACCACGATGACCAATCCCATGATGACTCCGGTGAGCATCGCGGCGAATAGGATTGATGGCGGAAAGAAGAGTGGAACAATGAACCAGGAAAACCACTGAAGCGCGAGGGCGACGACGCCGGGCCAGAGTCGAAGTGGTTTAAGTTGAGGGAGTGTTGTGGTTGACATGCGACCTGTACGTTGAGAAGCCGTATTTTTGTTTCAGATTTTCTACCACGGATTGGACGGATCTTAACGGATCCAGAGCAGATTTCTAGTGGAAAAGTTCCTTCACCTCCGGTCGAGTCAGTTTTACTCAGGAGATCGGATGAAGAAGCTTGTCCTCAAGTGCAGCCGCGAAGAGGCACAAAAGGCACAAAAACGATCTCAGATTCTATTGCTTACGTTTTTGTAACCAGAGGAAGACCATAACGCCGATTGCGATCGCAATCAGCCCCGCCAATACGCCACCATTCATCGTGAAGACTCCTGTTAAGGCTAGATTTTTGACGTCAGTTTCTTTACTACCGTGAGCTTTACTTCCGACGGATATTGTCGCGAGTGATGCACGGCATTGCGCGCGATCACGCCTTTTGACTCGTCCCAGTTGCGCCCTCCCGTGTTCAGGTTGCGGTCGAAGCGCGGGAAGTTGCTGCTGGAGACCTCAATGCGAATTCGATGACCGGCTTCGAAGTAGTTGCTGGTCGTCAGTGGACCGAGCGTCACCTTGTAAACCTTGCCGCCTTGCATCCACACTTCGGGCTTGTTGTAACCATCGCGATAACGCATCCGCTGAATCGTTTCGTCCAGGTTGTATGCACGTCCGTCCGGATAAACGTCGATTAGTTTCACTGTGAAGTCGGTGTCTTTCGCGTCCGAAGAAACGTAGAGCGTAACTTCAATTGAGCCGCTGACCTCGATTCCTTCTTTCAAAGGGTCGGTGGTGTAGACAAGTATGTCGGGACGCGTTTCATTCTTACGCTGATCGTAAGAGCCCGCGCTGATCGCGTTGCCAGTGCAGCAAACGTTACCGCCGAGCGAGGGCACGGGATTCATCGGATCGTACTCAAACCGATCCGGGTTATCTGACGCCGGAGCAGTGGTCGTGAGCACGCCGTCACCGTTGAGCGTGTTTGCTTTGCCGCTGCTCGACAGGAACAAGCTCATCTGCTGTGCGCCGCGCGGAGGCCACGTGTCTGACGTCTGCCACTTGTTAATGCCCATGGTGAAGTAACGCACGCGCGGCATCTCTTCGAGAATCCCGTTGTCCCAGCCTTTGAGGAAGTGATCGAACCACTCATAGGTGAGCTCCTCGTAATTCAAACGCGCGTCGCCCATGCTGCGTTCACCAACGACGGTGTTTTCAGTTGCTCGCCTGAACGCGCAGTGCAGGGTCGGCGCAATCACTGCGTACTGCTTATCGGCAATCTCAGGGCTCGCCGTCTTTCGCACATGATTGAAAGCAGCGAGATTTGGTCCCACTGAGACGTCGTACCACGACATGAACCAGAACCCTGGAATGTTGATCTTCATGTTGTCGTGCCACAAGCCGCCTTTGTACCAGGCCGGATCATTCGGCGCGCGTTCGATCATCGCCCCACCTGTTGGAACCGGCATCCGATTCGCGAAAATTCCGCGCGGGCCGCCTGCTTCCTTCATGATGTCTTTCACTGGAAGGTGGCGCAGCGCCTTCGACCAATCGACCTGCGGCTGCTGTTGTGCAAGGTCGAAAGCTTTGGAAGCGAGGAGCAATTGCTCCTGCGTGGCTTCACGCGGAAACATCGGTCGCACCTGGTTCTGCTGGCCATAGAGCCAGGCGATGAACAGCATCTGGACTGCGCCGCCGCGATACCAGTTGCCCTGTTCGTACCACGGACCAACTCGTCCGACGCCGGCGCCGAACCCTTGCGCGATCATCGTGGTGAATGCCGGATGGCCTTGGGCTGCAACTGCCAGTTGCCACTCCGCTGTCGAAGAGCAGCCGATCGTGCCGACCTTGCCGTTGGACCAGGGTTGTTTCGAAATCCACGTCAACTCGTCTTCACCGTCGGTCAACGGCGGTCCGAGGATGTCGTAGTTTCCTTCTGAGAAGAAGCGGCCACGTTCGTTCATGTTTACGTAGGCGTAGCCACGCTTGACTGCTTCGAGTTCAGTCGAAAGATCGCGCGGCGCGCCATTGCGAACGTCCCAATAGTTGAAGTTGTACGGAGTGCGCGAAAAGATCGTCGGGTACTTCAACGAGGTATTCTTTGGGCGGTAGACATCTGTCGCGATTCGTATTCCATCGCGCATGGGAATCATCAGCTTGCGTTCGACGATCGCGATCGATTGCAGTTCCTCCTCGATCGCCTTTCGCCGTGCGATCATCTCGGGCGTGACGGCTCCACGGCCCTGCGACTGCACTCCCGGAGTCCCGGGGATTAAGGCGGCAAAGGAAAGCGCGATTAAGGCAAGCGTCAAAACCCAGAAGGTCTGCTTCTTCATTTTGTGTGCTCCCAAAAGATGTCTTTAGAGTGATCCGGGTGTGGTCAGGGATTATACGTTATTTTTGCTTAGTAACGTCTGTTCTTTGTCGCGCTCGATTCCGGCTTTCAACTTCTGGGTGCAGAGATTCGCTTGAGCCCAATGTAGCGTGTCGCGAACTGTGTCTTTGAGGGCACGAAAGCGAAGTCCGGACTGAACGGCTTTAGCTGGACTGACAAACATGAAACCTGCGAGGTGCGGTGCGACTTCTTCCGGAAGCCAGAGCGGCATGTCGCTCCATGCCGCAACATTCTCCTGGAGTAGGAACGATTCGGAAACCCAGGTGAAAGTAGTGTCACTGTTGCTCGCTGACCGGCATTCTTCAAGCACCGCTTGCATCGTAAATGTCTCAGGGAGTCCGTTCGCGTTGTAGGCGCCGGTTTCTTTGCGCTCGATCATTGTGATAAGCCATTCCGCAATGTCACGTACATCGATAAACTGAACAAAACGATCCGGGCGGCCAGGAGCAAGCACCTCACCGCCATCTGCAACGCGCATCACCCAGTAAGTAAAGCGATCTGTATAGTCGTCAGGACCAACAATCAGACCGGGACGAATGTTTAGCACACGGTTCGGCATAACTGCTTCAACCGTTTGCTCGCAGCGCGCTTTCAGTCCACCGTACAGGGCGCCATACGATGGCTCTCCGGAGGTGTCGATCGCGTTTGCCTCGTCCAGTTGTTCGCGGGTGAGGGTTCTGAGTGGCGCAGACTCCTCAACGCCGGCGTTGCTGACGTCTGCGTAGACGTTCTGAGAGGAAATGAACGTGTATGAGTCAACCGAGTCAGATAAGGTTTCTGCGGCGGCTCGCACTGCACGCGGCAACATTCCAGACGTATCGAGCACCGCATCCCAGCGACGGCCGCGAAGCTTCGACAGGTCGTGATTGCGATCGCCTTGAATCGATTCAACTGGAAGCTGGCGATCATATCGTCCGCGATTGAATAGCGTGACTTCGTGATCGTTGGCGACTGCCGCCTTCGCGAGGTGACGACCTAGAAATCTCGTCCCGCCCAGGATTAAAAGCTTCATAAAGACATGATTAACAGAATTCTCAAGATGAATAAAGGAAGAGCAATCCGTTCCTGAAACCGAACCTAATTAGTTGAATTATCAACGCCCTGCTTTTCCTTCATCTTGAAAATCCTGTCAATCCGTTAATCAGAATGCTGCTGGAGGAATGCGAGCGTGCGAGTGTTGAATTCTTCAACCTTCTCATAAATCGGAGCGTGAGAAGCTTCGAAAACGAATAGTTCGGTATTTGGAATATTGGCCTGAAGCGGTTCGGCGAAGCGAGTGGAGGTGATCATGTCGCTGCGGCCAAAGGTGATCAGCGTCGGAGCCTCGATGTTCTTGAGTTCGGATTCGACGTTGTGAGCCAGGACCGCCTCAGTCTGGCTAATAAACGCCTCAACCGGCGGCGCGGGACGGCTGCGCACGAATGCTTCCAGCGAGGCAATGTATTCAGCGTTGCCGGTATAAAACTCAGGCGTAAAGCACCAGGGGAAGATTCCTCTGATGATGAGTTCGGTCACGCTGTCAAAACCTCTCGCCAACACCTGCCAGCTCTCCACCACTGTTTTGATGAACGAATCCGATTTGGTCCAACCACTGTGAACTGACAACGTCTTCACCTGCTCAGGATGCTTCGCCGCCAGCCACATTCCAACCGCGGCTCCCAGCGAAAGTCCCGCTACATGTGCGTTCTCCAGATCAATCACACGCATGAAAGCACTCACATCCTCCGCGAGTAGCTCGGTCGTGTAAGGCCCTTCGGGCTTGTCAGTTTCTCCAGCACCTCGCAGATCGACAGTGATGCAGGTGAAGTGTTTCGCGTACTCCGCGACTTGAAAGGCGTAACAGGTGTAATCCGCGGCAAGATAAGGAATCAGCAGTAGCGGCTCACCAGAACCTTGCTGATCGTAGCCCATGGTGATGTCGTTCGCTCTGACGTTGGGCATAAGTCCTCCTTATTGAAGCCTTGTACTTTAGTAGTCTAACGCGTTGGAGTGCGAGGGGGATTTCGCGGTTTTGCATGAACCAGCGCCAGACGTTTCCGGTGCGCATGTTCTCGGCGCTGACGAGAATGATGCCGACGTTGATTCCGATTACGTCCGTATCGATCCAGCCCGTCTTCGGATTGAAGGCGTCCACAAAGCCATACTTACCATAGATTTTCGCGCCGTACCTCTCGTGCATCGTGTGCAGCGCGCGAGTGGCGACCTCAGGAGTGAACATCAACGAACCACCCGCGGCGGAAGGCACTATCGTGCCGTCGATGTCGGGATCTCGCGGTGGACCGCCCCAGGCCAGATAACCTTTCGCACTGTCAGATGCAGTGATGCCCCAAACGTCTGGCCCAAAGTCAGAAAAGTCGTGCCGCAGGTTGATGCAGAACGCACGATGCGCGAGTGTCGCGGCGACGGAGTTTTCAAAGTAGTCGATCCGGTCGCCGGTTGTTTCGCGACGATTGCGATAGTCAACCCAGGCATGCGAGTACTGGTGCATGAAGAGCGGCACGCCGATCGTGGTGAAATAACTGTGGCCTTCGTAGCGATAGCGATCTCGCCACAACGCGGACCAAGAACTCGCAGTAATCGGGTAAGTAGGCGAACCGATCGCCAGCAGGTAAAGGATCGTGTTTTCGCTGTAAGTGTCCCAGCGCGGTTTCAAAAAGCCGCTCTCGGGCTTCCAGCCGTGCGACAGAAGCAGTGGGTCTCCATTCAGCATCCAGCGAAAATCCACACGCCGGTAGATGTTGTTTGCGAGCCTGACTATTTCCGCGTCTTCAGGAAAGCACTGCCGCACCGTCAGCACGCCTGCCAGCAGCAGTGCGGTATCGATCGAAGAAACCTCACTGTTCCAACGACGCTCACCGGTCTTCGCATCGAGCCAGTGATAAAACCAGCCACGCTGGTGGAAGGCGCGTGAGTCGAAGAAACGAAGAGTGTTGCGGGTGCGTTCGAGTGCTTCGCTCCGGTTGATCCACTTCCGATCGACGGCGATGCAGATTCCAGTCAGACCAAAACCGGTAGCGGCGATACTGGCGACGTTTTGATGACTAGCCGGCAGCGGCGAGCCGTCCATACGGGCGCGATCCGGGACGAGCCCGGTTTGCGGATCGGCTTGTTCCCAGAAGTAACGAAAGGAGCGCTGCTGGAGATCGTCAACGAAGGATTCGTACCGCTGCGCGGGTACGCTGACCGCAGCAAAGAGCAGTATCAGCGCAAGGAAGGAGATCCGCTCTATCCGTAGAATCCGTGGCATTACTGGCTAACTTCGAACTTCGCTTCGATCACATCCGCTGAACTCGCTCCCACCATCACGCGAAACTCCCCAGGCTCGACCACATAACGCATCTCACGATTCCAAAATCCCAGATGTTCGCTGCCGAGCGTGAACTCAACCTTTCGCTTCTCGCCCGGTCGAAGTGCTACTCGCTGAAAACCCTTCAGCTCTTTCACTGGTCGTGTCATCGACGCGACGGGATCGCGGATGTATAACTGAACGACTTCATCGCCCGGCCGCTGACCCAAGTTTTCAACCTCGGCGGTAACTGTCAGTTTTCCAGTAGCAGCGATGCGCGGCGCGCTGAGTTGCAAGTTGCTGATCTTAAACTTCGTGTAGCTCAAGCCGTACCCAAAAGGGAAGAGCGGCGTCCACGGTTGATCGAGATACTTCGACGTGTACCGGTTCTCGGCTTCAGGCGGTCGCCCGGTGTTCATGTAGTTGTAGTACATCGGCGCCTGCCCGACTGTACGCGGAAAACTCACGGGCAACTTAGCGCCCGGATTGACGTCGCCAAACAGAATGTCGGCAATCGCGTTTCCTGATTGACTGCCGCCCATCCACGACTCGAGGATCGCAGGGACGTTATTCACGATCCAACCGATCGATAACGGTCTGCCATTAACAAGCACGACCACGGTCGGTTTACCGATGGCCTGAATCGCCTGGACCAGTTCCATTTGCCGGCCGGGCAGATCGAGCGTACTACGCGAAGCAGCTTCACCGACCATGTCGTGAGTTTCACCCACGAAAACAACCGCAACGTCCGACTGTTTAGCGATATCGACAGCCTGCTGAAAACCAGCAGTTGAGTCGTCTTTAACTTCACTGCCTTTCGCATAGAGGACTTTGGTCTGCGGAGACACCATTGCCTTTATGCCCGCCAGAGGAGTCACGGTGTTTTCTTCTTTACCGTCGCCCGCCCACCAACCAAGTGGCGCACGGCGATCATCAGCCAACGGTCCAATGACTGCGATCGATCCGACATTCTTGCTGAGGGGCAACGTATCGCGATCGTTTTTCAAGAGAACCATCGAGCGACCTGCGATCTCACGCGCCAAACGGATGCTGTCCGGTCTCAACAAAGACGTCGGTTCTACTGCTTCATCCGTGTACGGACGATCGAAAAGCCCCAGCCTAAACTTGATCCGCAAGATGCGCCTGACCGCTTCGTCGATCGTGGCCTGAGAGAGTTTCTTCTGCTCCAGAAGCTGTGCACCAAAAGCGTTGTAACTGCGACTCACCATCTCCATATCGACCCCGGCATTGAGCGCCAGCGCCGCTGCTTCCTGTTCGTTACCCGCGACGCCGTGATTGATCAGTTCCTTGACCGAGGTGTAGTCGCTGACCACGAAACCGTCAAACTTCCACTCGTCTCTGAGCACCTTCGTTAACGTGAAAGCATTCGCCGACGCAGGAACGCCATTGATCGCATTGAACGAACTCATCAACGTGCCGACGCCGGCATCGACGGCCGCCTTGAACGGCGGAAAGTAGATCTCACGGAGCGTGTTTTCCGAAAGGTCCGTAGTGTTGTAGTCGCGCCCGCCTTCGGCGGCGCCGTAAGCGACCCAGTGTTTCGCGCAGGCAAGCACCTTATCGGCAGCGCCATAATCAGAGCCTTGAAATCCAAGCACACGCGCGTGAGCAAACGCCGCTCCCAGAAACGGATCCTCACCCGCGCCTTCGGTGATTCGTCCCCAACGTGGATCGCGGGCGATATCGACCATCGGCGCGAAGGTCCAACGCAATCCGGCATTGTTTGCTTCCTGAGCAGCGACTGCCGCCGAGCGTTCGGCGAGTGCTGGATCCCAACTACTCGCTTCCGCGAGCGGGATCGGAAAGATCGTCCGATAACCATGGATGACGTCGAAACCAAAGAGAACCGGAATCTTCAAACGCGATTCGTTCATCGCCACGCGCTGCACTTGATTCGTGCGTTGCGCGCCGCGAACGTTGAGCGTCGAGCCGAGCTGGCCTTTGCGAATGAGATCGAGGTGCTCGGGACGGAAGTTTCCGGTTCCTTCGCCGTCGAGTTGTTGTAGCTGGCCCAGCTTTTCGGCCAGCGTCATTTGCGCGAGAAGAGCATTGACGCGCTGCTCGACATTTTGGGGACGTTGCGAGTGGGAAGCGACAGTTGAGAGAAGCAGTAATAATACTGCGAAGCAAATGTATCTTTTCATGGAAGTGGTCCACAGATTACACAGATTACACAGAACAGAAAACTAAATCTGCGTAATCTGTGGATAAATGGTCTTAGAAGTTGAACCGTGCCTGCAACTCAACGACACGTCCCGCCAGCGCATTCTGAGCGCGACCAAAATCGCGGCTGTCGATGGTCGGGGCGAAAAATTCAAACGGAGCCAGGTTCAGCTTGTTAAAGACGTTGAAGAAGTTTGCTTTCACTTCCAGAAACGCACCTTCTCCCAGGAACGACGGCAGACCAGTTCGCTTAGCGAGACTCATGTCTACCGAGAAGTATCTTGGACCGCGGAACGAGTTGCGTCCAATACCTGGGGGCAGAGCGCCGTTCGGATTGTTAGGATCAAAATAGAGCAATCCGCCGCCCGGGAAGTTGCCGCCCGGTCTGATGAACGCTTCATTATCGGTGTCCGTCAGATTTCCTCCAAAGTATCTCGTTGGACGTGATGGACAAACGAAATTATTCGAGTTCGCGGAGCGCACGCACTGTCCGGTGTGCGGTGTCCACGGGAAACCGGTGTGTGCTGTCAGTATCCCGTCAATCTGCCAACCGCCGAACGCTTTGCCCACAAAATCCTTGCGATTGCGGAAGAAGGGCAGGTCCCAGAGTCCTGAAATGTTCAGATTGTGTCTGACGTCGAAATCGGATGGACCACGCTCCTGGCTCAGGTCCTGTGGAAACGTCTGATTAGTCTCAGCACCCGGTCCTTCATTCGAGAGCGTGTCGATGCTCTTGGCCCAACGATACAGCACGTCAAACTGGAAGCTGTTCGAGAACCTTCGCGTCAGTCGTGCATTCAACGCGTTGTAATTTGAGTTCACGTCAGGCGTGGGAATGAATACCGCAAACGCAAAGTAGTTTGCGGGAATATTCTGTTGAACGAAGAGTTGATTAACGAGACGAATCAACCCGTGGCTCGAGCTGCCCTGATATCCGACTGTCGCCACGAGGTTGTGTGGCAGCGCATACTGCCCCTCGAATGAATAGGTATAGACGTAAGCGGCGGGAGTATCGGCAAGCGCACCGTAAACTTCCACCGTTCGATTTGGTGGCGTACCGGTGGCCGGATCGATACCGGTCGCCAACGCCGGATTCGCCGGATAGCTGAATGGTGAAGTACTCGTGCCGAGTGTGTAGAGAATCTGCCCATCCAGGAACGGCGAACCGAACTCAGGATCGGTAGTGCCGCAGCAAAGCGCGAAGCGGGCAAAGAACGGCGGATTGCCACGAGTGTTAGAGAAAACTACTTCCGGTATGCGGTTGTAAGCGATACCAAATCCTCCGCGAAGCACCAGTTTTTCCCGGAGACCGTAACGGGTTGGACTATAAGCAAAACCGAAGCGCGGGGCGAAATTGTTCTTGTCCGGATCATAAAGCTCGCTCGTCGGTTCAACTCTGGAACCCGCCAGACCACCGCCAGGACCAAAAATGAAGTTTGACACCTGGTTATCCTGCTCTTTCAACACGCCAAAGTATTCGTATCGCAGACCGAGATTCAGAGTCAGATTAGGCCGGACTTTCCAGTCGTCCTGGATAAACAGACCATAACTGTTGGAACGGAAATGGCGCTGTGCGTTTGCCACGCCGCCCGTCTCCGGATCGGCATTGATCTGATAGAAGAGAGGTGCGTCGTTGGCGAAGTTAAAGAGTCCGCCGAAGGTGTACAACGGACGCGAAGCGCCGTTGAGATTGTTGTCATTAAACTCCCGGCGAAACTCGCCGCCGAATTTGAAACCGTGATTACCGCGCACGTTGCTGACGACGTCGCGAAACTCGATTGTCTTCTCAGAAAAGACGCCGGGAGTAGTCTCGGATTGGTTCGCGCCAAAGCGAATGCGGCTGCCGTCTCTGAAGAGGCTTTCAATCTCGACCCGCGGAATGCCGAAGTTTGTTTGATTGGAAGATTCAACTTCATTAAAAGCAAACTTGGTGAAGTTGAATCGCGCTTCGTTCAGCAGCGTCGGCGAAAAGGTTCGGTTGTACAGCACAGCAAACGCGCTGTTGTGTGGCGCGGTGGTGATGTCAGCCTGTGGCCGTGCCCCAGCTCCCGTATCGCTACCGATCAAGAAACTGCGCGTGAGATAGGTGGTCAATGTTAGTTGATTGTTGGAGTTCGGCAGCACGTCAAACCGCGCATTGTATTGGTTTGGTTTATTGGTGCTGGGGCCGGCAATGATCACTTTCTGAACGTCAGGGATGCCGTCGAGTCCCGCCGTACCACCGAGTTGGTCCAGACGGAGATACTGTCCGAGTGCCAGATCAGGCGATCCGATATCCAGACCGCCGGGAAGTTCCTGACAGGGCATCGCCTCGGGCGTTCGCACGTCGGCACAAGAAGACGGCAGCGTGCCGGAGATACGCGGCAGCACACCGTTACTGCCGAGTATCGCCGTGCTGATTCCACCCGGACGTGCATTGATGATGCTCTGCCTGAACTGTGGAGTTTCGACATAGCCGGTTGAAAGCGCCGTCGAGTTTTCGCGCAGCCCTTCATACGAGAAAAAGAAGAACGCTCGGTCTCTGCCGCTATAGACGGCTGGGCCACCTTCGCCGAAACGCGGCAGAAACAGTGGTCCACCGAGACTGCCGCCGAATTGCCGGAAGAAACGCTCGACCCTTTCGAGACGCCCGCGGCCGAAATCGTTTGGATACTTATTGAATGCATTGAGCTTTGGACTGTTGTACTTGATGAAAGCGCTGCCGTGAAAATCGTTGGTTCCATTCTGCGAGACAACTTTGATTTGCGCGCCGGAGTTACGGCCATCCTCCGCCGAGTAAGTTGCCGACGATATCTGGATCTCTTTTACCGATTCCTGGTTTGGCGTGACGACGGCGGCGCCACCGTGACTAAGACTATTCACGCTCACGCCGTCGATCTGAAAATTATTGGCGGAGACGCGTTGACCATTGGCACTGATCTGCGGCTGGTTCTCGGCCTGAAAGATTGAATTGTTTGAGCCACCTGGGCCGGGAGAATTCGGTAGACCAGAAGAGTTTCCATTCGGGCTGCGCCCGCCGTCGCCAAAGATTCCGGGCGTCAGGCGGATCAACTCGTAAGGGTCGCGTCCCGGCTGTGGTAGTCGTTTGACTTCGGCTGGAGTAATCCCTTTATCAACGTTTCCGTTCTCGGTTTCCAGTTGGGCCACTGTTTCATCGCTGATCGTGACCACCGCGGTGATCTCGCCGATCTCGAGGATGACGTCGACGCCCTGCAAAGTCTCTCCCGCCACCGTGACGTTTTGCGAAATGCTTTTCTTATAGCCCTCCTTCTCAACAGTGAGCTCATAACGGCCCGGAGCCAGGCCGGCAATTCTGTAGAAGCCTTCCTCACTGGAAGTTACTTCCTGAGTCTTTCCGGTTCCCGCGTCCTTAAGTATCACCCTCGCGCCGGGTACGAGTGCCCCGTTTGAATCGGATATGGTCCCCTGGACTCCTGCCCTGAATTGGGCCTGGGCCGTCATCATGACGGAGAAAATAAAAAATCCGCACAGACTTATGCGGATCAGGCTGAAGATAGTTGGCGACATCGCAAGACCCTCCTGAGCGAAATCAATTTTGAACCGAGCGCGGTAAGCGTCGGGTAACACTTGTCTGCTTGCACAGTCGGGGGAGAAATTCGGGAGACTTTCCTGGACAACCGCACAGTACAAGCGGCCCAGCGCGGTTTTATGTGCCCACCTTGACACATAAATTTGTTCTTTTTGTTGCTACGCGCTTTGTGTCCAGGTGTCGTTCTGGTTTAAGTTGATCGCGGGATGTCGCAATCCAAAATATGGACGCCGCCGCCGGATTCGCCGAAGTTTGATAAGGGTGAAGTGCACGTCTGGTGTGCGGCGTTGGCTCAACCAGACGAGTTGGTGCAGAAGTTTGAGAAAACCTTGGGTTCGGATGAGATCGATCGGGCCAACCGGTTTCATTTTGAAAGACATCGACGAGATTTCGTTGTTGGGCGTGGTCTATTGCGGGAGTTGGTCGGAAAGTATCTCGGAGAGAAACCTGAGACGCTCAATTTCTCCTATGGTCCGTATGGCAAGCCGGCGTTGAATAAAAACTTGCATTTCAACATGTCGCATTCGCATGGTGTCGCTTTGTTTGCGTTTAGCGAGGATTGCCAGATCGGAGTCGATGTGGAGCACATACGCGCGGACTTTGCTAGCGAGGAGATAGCGCGGAGGTTTTTCTCGGCACCGGAGGTGGAGACTTTCTCTGCGTTGCCGGAAGACGAAAAGGTGGAGGCGTTCTTTCGTTGTTGGGCGCGGAAGGAGGCGTTCATCAAGGCGACGGGGATGGGACTGTCGCAGCCGCTCGACGCATTTGACGTGACGCTCGCGCCGGGAGTGCCGGCGCGGTTGATAAGGGTGAGAGACGATGAGGCGGAGCGTTGGGAAATGTTTGATGTTGAGGTTGGGGAAGGGTATGCGGGGGCGTTGGCGGTTGAAGGGCGTGTTTCGGGGATCAGTCATTGGGAATATTTGAAATAGGTTTTCGCACGCAAAGGCGCAAAGGCGCAAAGTTCTGACCTCCGGCTTCAAGTGTTCAGAGTTCAAGCTTTAGCTTGCTATTGCGCGAAGATGCAGCCTAAAGGCTGAACTCTAAACTCTCAACGCCGGAGGTCTTCCTTTGCGTCTACCTTTGCGTCTTTGCGCCTTTGCGCGAGAAAATTCTTTACGACAATGAAAACGATCGATCAAATAGGCACCATAGCTATCGACCCAGTCTGCGGCATGACGGTCGATCCGGATAACGCCGCGGGCTCCTTCGAGTACCAGGGCACCACTTACTACTTCTGTAGCAAACACTGCCTCCACCGTTTCCAACAAAACCCGGAAAGCTTCCTTAACAAAGCCGTAGCACCGATCCCCATCTCTCGCGCACCAGCGTCACGCGCTGCGACGAAGTACACCTGCCCGATGCACCCCGAGATCATTCGCGATGGTCCAGGCAGTTGCCCGATCTGCGGCATGGCGCTCGAACCGCTCACCGCCTCGCTCGACGACGAAGAAAACCCGGAACTCACCGACATGACGCGCCGGTTCTGGATCTCCGTCGTCCTGACGATTCCAGTTTTCGCGCTTGGCATGAGCGATCTCATCCCCGGTCAACCGCTCCAACGGTTGATCCCGATGAAGACGCTCGTCTGGATCCAATTAGTGCTAGCGACGCCCGTCGTGATCTGGGCCGGTTGGCCTTTCTTCGAACGCATGTGGCACTCGGTCGTGAATCGAAGTCTGAACATGTTTACGTTGATCGGGCTCGGCGTCGGCGTTGGTTATCTCTTCAGCCTGATCGCGGTGATCGCCCCGGGGATCTTTCCGGCATCATTTCGCGATCATCACGGCAACGTGCCGGTCTACTTTGAAGCAGCCGCCGTCATCGTGACGCTCGTCTTGCTGGGCCAGGTGCTCGAACTCCGTGCGCGCAGTCAAACAGGCTCTGCGATCAAAGCGCTGTTGGGCCTCGCGCCAAAGACTGCGCGGCGCTTGCGCGATGGCGGCCACGAAGAAGACGTTCCACTGGATCAAGTGCGTCCCGGCGATCGACTGCGAGTAAGACCAGGCGAGCGAGTGCCGGTCGATGGCGTGGTAGTCGAAGGTTCCAGCGCCGTCGATGAGTCGATGATCACCGGCGAGCCGATCCCGGTTGAGAAGACCGTTGGCACGCGCGTGGTTGGCGCAACAGTCAACGGTACCGGTTCTTTCGTGATGCGCGCCGAGCGTGTTGGCGCCGAGACGCTGCTGGCCCAAATTGTGCAAATGGTCGCAGAAGCGCAGCGCAGCCGCGCGCCGATACAGCGGCTTGCCGACGTTGTTTCGAGTTATTTCGTGCCTGCGGTGGTGCTTGTCGCGGTGCTCACTTTTGTCGTATGGAGTCTCTGGGGACCAGAGCCCCGGATGGCCTATGGTTTGGTCAACGCGGTAGCCGTGCTGATCATCGCTTGCCCCTGCGCGCTCGGTCTTGCGACGCCGATGTCGATCATGGTTGCGACAGGGAAGGCAGCGCAGAATGGTGTGCTGTTCAAGAATGCCGAAGCCATCGAGGTGATGCGAAAAGTCGATACGCTCGTGGTTGATAAAACCGGAACTCTGACTGAGGGCAAACCTAAACTGGAAAGCATTGTCACTAACGGCACGATCGATGAGGAAGCATTACTGCGTCTCGCCGCAACGCTCGAACGCCACAGCGAACACCCGCTCGCGGCAGCAATTGTTTCCGGTGCGCGAGAACGCGGAATCCAACTCACTAACGCCACCCGTTTTGATTCGTTAACCGGGCGAGGCGTGGTCGGTGAAGTCGAAGGCCGGCGCCTCGGACTCGGCAATCGCGCATTACTCGAGGAGTTCAAGATCGATCCCGGGGCTCTGAGTGTGAAAGCCGAAGAGTTAAAAGCTGCCGGTCAGACGATCATGTACGTCGTAGTCGACGAGAAACCGGCGGGATTGATCGGCGTCGCCGATCCGATCAAAGCAACGACGCCCGACGCAATCAAACAACTTCATCGCGAAGGTATTCGCATCGTCATGCTCACCGGCGATAGCAGGAAGACGGCGGAAGCGGTGGCGAGTAAGTTGGCGATCGACGAAGTCGTAGCGGAAGTCTTACCGGACCAGAAGGTTGCGATCGTGAAACGCTTGCAAGGCGAGGGTCGAATCGTGGCGATGGCCGGCGACGGTATCAACGATGCTCCGGCACTTGCGCAGGCGCACGTGGGCATTGCGATGGGCACGGGAACAGACGTTGCGATGCAGAGTGCGGACCTCACTCTCGTGAAGGGGGATCTGCGGGCAATCCTGCGCGCGCGTTCACTCAGCCGCGCGACGATGAACAACATCAAGCAGAACCTTTTCTTCGCGTTTGTTTACAACACGCTCGGAGTGCCGATTGCGGCGGGCGTGCTGTATCCGTTCTTCGGAATCCTGTTGAGCCCGATGATCGCCGCCGCCGCGATGAGTTTCAGCTCGGTTTCAGTGATCGCTAATTCGCTGCGGCTTCGATCAGTTTAGTCTGTGGCCAATCAGTCGATTGCCTGAAGCGACAAACATCACACCAAGCGCTTCATCAGTGACGAAGCGTTCATCGAGATCCGAGAGACGTACTTCGCGGTCGGTCCGGCCGTTATTGACGTTGACGCCTGCGAGACCATTGCCGTCGCGATTCTCCAGGTCAGTGTAGAAATACATCCACTGGCCACGCAGTGTTGCGAGCCGCTCACGATGCCAGAGGAATCGTGAGAGTCGCTCGAGCTGGCGTGAAGGATCGAGTCGATCGATGAGTCGTTCTTCGACGCCGCTGGTTCTGCTACGCACGAAAGAACCGCCACCACCACCGCCGCGAATGCGTGAGGCAATCCCGAACTGTTTGAAACGCGATGTGCCGTAGTTTCGAGATGAGGCAGTTGCGAGTGCTTGAAGATTCGTAAACGACGAGCGTGCCGCTAGTCCAGACCAGCTCAAACTCGTAACTGCTCGCGCGATCTGCACACCACGCACCGCAGTCATCGCCGTGCCGCCGAAACGAAAATACAGCGACGCCGCCCGCGCAGCGATCGCCGCGACGGTGCGAAAGACTCCGCGTCCTGGAGGCGTGTGTCGCGCGCGCCACAGTTGGCGTCCGTTCACCGGGTCGAAAGCCGCAATCTCGGATTGACCGCCTATCACCACGTCGCCGCCTTCATTCAAAAGGCCAAACGAGGCGCGTTCGATCTTGTGTGAAACGCGTGCGGTTCGTTTGCCGTTGGCTGCGTCCAGCAGGATCAGATCGTCGCGATCGGCGATCGCGATCGTGTTTCGATCGGGCAAGAGCAGATTCGTGATGCCTTTGTCAGCGCCTTTGTGTCTCCAGAGCACTTTCCCGGAGCGCACGTCAATCGCGCTCACGCCGTACGAACCACGCTCGATCGTTTCGCCGTCTTTCAAGCGCGTGAATTGTCCACCGGTGCGAACGTAGAGGATGTTGTCGACGAGAATCATCTCGGGTGTAAGACCGAGATCCTTTGCTTCCCATTCGGTGTCGCCACTTTGCCGCGAGATTGCGCGCACGCGACCGTGCCCCGAAACGTAGATAAACGAGTCAGTAAAGATCGGCTCCGCCTCGGTGAGTGCCAGCCCTTCTTCATTGACGCGATACTTTTCGCGCAAACGCTCTTTGCCGCTGTGGGCGTCGAAGGAAGTCACGCCTTCGTAAAAGACATAGAGCCGCCCCGCGACAAACGCCGGCGGGTAATAGTTATCAAAGCTGTAATCAACCTCTTTGCCGTTATCTTCCGGCCAGCGCGTCGGCATCATCTCAACTTCGCCGACTTCGTACTTCCAGAGTTCGTTGCCGCTTGCGAGATCGAGAACGTACAACAGCGGACGGCGCTTGAAACCGTCTCGAGAGCGGTTCTTCGCGTCTTTGGCCAGGACGACTGCCAGCAGGTTGGCCTCGGTATCGACCGACATCTGCATCACGGCGCCTTTAATCTTGTCGCTACGCCAGATCGAATCGCCGGTCAGAATATCCACTGCTTCAATCCGTGCCTTGTCGCCTTTCTCAAAACTCAAGAGCAACAGATCCGTGCCCGGCACGGGCGCGACGTCCGTCTCGTCGAGCGAAGTATCTTTACGACGCCAGAGCGTGTCACCGGTGGCGCCGTCAACCGCGTAAAGCGATTTCTCAGTCCCCGCGATCACTACTCCCATCTCCGTTGGTTGATAGAACCGGATGTCTTTGTCTAGCTTTGTCGTCCAGGATTGGGCGAAAACGTGAACGGAAGCGAGAAGGGTCAGAAGTATCGAGAAACACAGCTTCATGTGGGGAGGATATCACCACAAAGGCACAAAGACACAAAGGTGAAAAATGAATAGAGTGTTCTTTGTGTCTTAGTGTCTTTGTGGTTAGTTCTTTCTCAGTCTGCTATGCTTTGCGGGCTGCCATGGTTCGGATCTCCTGTCTAGTAACGTTACTTTTTGTGGTTTGTGCGGCGGCGTTTGCGCAGTCGCAGGACATAAATGCGCCTTCGCCGGTGCGTACCAACAACATCAACGGACGCATCGCGGCGCGCGATCTGGGAGACGCACGTTTTACCGATCACTACTTCGCGTTCACCGGCACACCCGGCGATCTGCTGATTACGATCCAAAGCCAGAATCTAAACGGCGATATCGACGTCTTCACCGCCGGTACGTTGCGGCCGTTACTGAAGCTGAGTCTCTACGCTGAGATCACTACGCCGGTAACGAAAGGCATCTACCTTCGCAAGCGTGAAAGCCTGGTGCTTCGCATCGAAGCGCGCAGTCCAAATGACGAAGAGGGAACTTATAAACTGTTTTTCGGCGGCTCGTTTGAGCCGATCATTGGTGGACCTGATATCGCGGAAGCCGAAGCATCGCCAACACCCGCCACTTCGCCAGGAGGCAGGCGCGTCTCCTCAGTCGGCGCGAGAATCGAAGAGCCCGCACCGCCAGTAACGGAAGTCGCCGCCGCGCCAACGCCCGAACCAACACCAGAGCCCACGCCCGAACCCAAACCGGTCGAGACGCCCGCTGCCGCACCTGAGAAATCTCCCGAGGTCGCAGCCGAGCGCCCAGCGCCCAGACGGAACAGTCGTACGGGAAGACCTACAGGCCGCAGGACCACGACGCCGCGGCCGCGAGACACACCAGCCGCCGCTCCGGTCGAAGAACCAAAGCCAAAGCCGCCGCTGGCGGAACCTGAACCTGAAGTTGGACCACGACTCGTGATCGAGACTAATGATGGAACGCTGATTAATCGTTCGATGAGTACGGTGCGGCGTGTGACGGTCGAGAACGGTCAGGTGGTGGTTATCGGAAAGGACGGCAAGATCGATCGGATCTTACTAGCTAACGTCGTCCGCATGTCGATCTCTCCTTAGATTAGATCCGTCACCAACCCGTGTTTATCTGTGGTTACTTATTTCTTCAGGCTGGCGAGCTTCTCGCGGAACTGAGGTAAATCAGGACTATCCGGCGCGACTTTCTCGAGTTTTGCGATCGCATCCTCAGCAGCCTTCGAATCACCCTGTTGCAGCGTAACCACAGCCAAACCCGCAAGGACCATCACGTCGTCTGACTTGATCTTCATCGCCGCTCGATACCACTTCTCCGCAGTCTCAAAATGACCCGCATCGAGGTTGAACATTCCGAGCTTCACCACGGTGCCGTAATCAGTCGGCTTGATTTGATTTGCTTTAACGAGAAACTCAATGCCCTGGTCGTAGCGACCAATCTGGTAATACAGCTCAGCGGCCTTCAGTTGCGCGTCGAAATTGGTTGGTTCGTTGCGAGCCTGCTCGAGCGTCTCGTTGACCTGCTGGCGCACTGCTTCCGGATTCGGAGCGTTCTGAGAGGCGAGCGGCGGATGATCGGCCGGCATCGTTGATGGCCCAGCCGACGCTTGTAGCATCGCCTGCTTCTGGCTCATCGAACTGGCAAACATGAAACCGACGATGAATCCGCGCAGGATTCCGATAATTGCAAAAAGAAGATTCTCTCTCGTCATAGTTAGAGTTTACTTCGCCGCGTCAAGCGACTTGGCTTCGTTGATGCGCGCAACAATTATTTGAGCAACTTCCGAATCAGCCGGTACTTGCTGCAACACGCGCTCCCAGTAGCTCACGGCCTTCTTGTAATCCTTTGCCTGAAACGCCGCGCTGCCGGCGAGTTGCAATGCTTTTGCGCTCTTTGGATTGACTTTCAACGCCTGCTCGATGAGTTGCTGTGGCTGGCCCTCGAGACTTCGGCCGTTCGCCATTGCCGCGGCAAACGCATACTCGGCCCAGAGATCGGCGTCGTCTGGATTCAGCTCGGTAGCCTTCGCGTAAGCGCCCGACGCTTCTGCAAATTTTTCCATCGAACTGAATGAGCGCGCCAGCATGGTCCAACCAGCAACGTCCGAGGGGTTTGTCTTAAGGCGCTGCGCAAGAGCATCGACGTTTGCTTCGATCTGCTGTTGCGTACGCTCGCCGGAAACCGGACCCTCAGCCTGTGTTTGAGTCTGAGTAGGTCTGGTTGGTGCTGCTTCGCCAGTGATGCTCTTCGGAGTTCCCACGTTCAGGTAGAAAACGACTGCCACCACGGGAAGCGCGAGTCCGAGTGCGTAAACCGTGTTCTTTGCACTCGTAGTCTTCCCGACGACTTTCTCACTGCTTTGACTGCTCGCCGTGTCTTCCAGGAGCCGCCGTTCGATCTCATCGCGATCTTGTGCGTATTGCTCGTGAGCGATGATGCCGTTTTTCAAATCAGCGTCCAGCTCCGAAAGCTGATCGCGATAGACGGCAATGTTCGCCTGCTTTCGTTCGTCCTCCTGTTTGTTGGCTGACTCACCCTGACGTTCGAGCGCCGGCGGCAACACGAACGCGAGCGCCAGCAGGATGAAAGCCGCACAGATCACCCAGAAAAGGATCATGCGGTCTCCTTTCCTGAGCTTGCTGCGAGCAACTCCTTCGCGCGACGTCGATCGGTATCTGACAACGGTTCTTCCGTGATCGAATCGCGCCGCTGTTTGATATAGCGAAAGAGCACCGCCAGCCCGGCGAGAAGTAAAACAAAGGGACCAAACCACAGCAGGTACGTGGTTGGCGTCACGCGCGGACGGTAAAGAATGTACTCACCATAACGCGCCTGAAGAAACGCAATGATCTCCCGATCGCTTTTGCCCGCTTTGATCTGTTCACGAATCTCGCGACGGAGATCGTCAGCGAGTCCCGCTGGTGAATCGGCGAGTGATTCGTTGCGACAGACGAGGCAGCGAAGTTCTTTCGACAGTTTGGTGAGCCGTGCTTCGACTGCCGGATCCTCGCCCATCGGCTGAGCATCTCGCGCCACAGCGAAAGGCGCGACAAAACAGATCAACAACAACGAGATGAAAAACAAACGACTCATTTGGATGTTCCCTGGCGATTTAGTTCCTGGACGAGCGGAAGGATCTTTGTCGACCAGACGTCACGGGTTACTGGTCCAACCTGCTTGAAGCGAATCGTACCGCTTTGATCGATAACGTAAGTTTCCGGTGCGCCGTAGACGCCGTAATCGATCGCCACACGCCCGTCAAGATCGACTGCGCTCAAGACGTAAGGGTCGCCGAGTTCGCCAAGCCAGGAAAGTGCGTCTTCGCGTTTGTCTTTGTAGTTCAGACCGTAGATCGGCACTACTCCCGTGCGTTGATACTCGAAGAGCAACGGATGTTCGTCACGGCAGGTAACGCACCACGAGGCCCACACGTTCATGATCCAGACTTTGCCGCGCATATCCTCGGCGGAGAAAGTCTTCGAGGGCTCCTGTAGCTGCGGCAGACGAAACGTCGGCGCCGCTTTGTTGATCAGCGGCGACGGAAGCTCGTTCGGATCGAGACGCAGCCCGATGGCCAGAAAGACGACGAGAACGAGGAATAAGCCGAGTGGAATTAGGTAACGCACCATGAATTAAAAACTCTCACGCAAAGGCGCCAAGGCGCAAAGAAAACACGCAAAGATAAAGACCTCCGCATCCTATTCAGCTTGCACCGAAGCAGCGACTTGCGCGGCGACGGGCGCGGTCTTCGCCACGGTCTCTTTCGCCTCGCGCTCTTTACGCGCCGCCAATGCGTATCTTCGATCTGAAAGCGCGAGACCACCTCCGAGCGCCATCAACAGCGCGCCGCCCCAGATCCAACCGACGAAGGGCTTGTAGTAGACGCGCACGCTCCACGCCCGCATGCCAATCGGCTCACCGAGCGAGACGTACAGATCGCGGAAGAGCCCGCTGTCGATCGCCGTCTCGGTCATCACATCGCCGCGCGCGTTGTAGTTCCGCTTCTCCGGATACATTCGCTCGATCTCTGAACCATTTTTACTCACGATGATCTCTGCGCGCGCCGCTTGATAGTTTGGACCAGTGACGTTCGTAGTGCCGTTGAACTTAAACTCATAGCCGCCCGCGCGGACGACATCGCCCTGCTCCATCCGCACATCCTGCTCGAGCTGATAACCGGTGACCATAGCTACGCCAATGACGAACACCGCCACGCCGAGATGGGCCACCTGCATCCCGTAGTAGCTGCGACTCTGCGTGCGAAGTTTCTGAAACGTTGTTAACTGTCCCGACGTCACGCGCACACGTTCCCAAAGGTTCAGCAGCGCCGTGGCCACGATCCAGATCGCCAGCAGCCAACCCAGACTGACCAGCCACTTCCATTGACCAAAGATGAACGGCAAAGCCACGGCACTCAACACGCTGATCACAAAAGCCCAGCGCAAGCGTGTCACAAGATCCGGCAGACTCGACTTCTTCCAACGCGCAATCGGTCCGACACCCATCAAAAACATCGCCGGAGCCATCAACGGAACAAAGACGAGATTGAAATAAGGCGGACCAACGGACAGCTTGCCCCAGCCCAGCGCATCGACGAGCAACGGATAAATAGTTCCCAGCAACACTGAACCTGCCGCAACCGTCAGCAGCACATTGTTTGAAAGCAGGAACGATTCACGCGAGATAAGATCGAACTTCCCGCCGAGTCCGACCTGTTTCGCGCGCCATGCATAGAGCAAGAGCGAACCGCCGATAATCACCACCAGAAACGCGAGAATAAAGACGCCGCGCTGCGGGTCTGCGGCAAAGGCGTGAACGGAAGTAAGCACGCCGGAGCGAACCAAAAATGTTCCCAGCAAACTCAGCGAAAACGCTGCAATCGCGAGGAGCACCGTCCAGCTTTTGAATCCGCCGCGCTTCTCAGTGACGGCCAGCGAATGGATGAGTGCCGTTCCCACCAGCCACGGCATGAACGAAGCGTTCTCAACCGGATCCCAGAACCACCAGCCGCCCCAGCCGAGTTCGTAGTAAGCCCAAAAACTTCCGAGCGCGATACCACAAGTCAGAAACATCCAGGCGACCGTGGTCCATGGTCGAGACCAACGCGCCCACGTAGCATCAAGCCGGCCACCGATGAGCGCCGCGATCGCAAAAGCGAAGGCGACCGAGAAACCGACGTAACCCATGTAGAGCATCGGCGGATGGGCCACCATGGCCGGATCCTGTAGCAGTGGATTCAGGTCGCGGCCGTCGGGCGGAACCGGAAACAATCGCGCGAAGGGATTCGAAGTGAGCAGCATGAACAAGAGAAATCCGACGCTCACGATTCCCATAACACTCAGCACGCGCGCGACCATCTCCTCCGGTAGGTGACGACTAAAAATCGACACTGCGGCGGTCCAGAGCGCGAGCATCAACGTCCACAAGAGCAGGGAACCTTCGTGCGAGCCCCACGTCGCTGCGAGACGGTAATGCAAAGGCAATTGCGAATTCGAGTTGGTGGCGACGTTCAGAACTGAAAAATCGTTGGTGATGAACGAGTAGGCAAGACAGCCGAAAGCGATCGTGACAAAGACGAATTGCGCCTGGCCCGTGGGAATGGCGAGCGCCATCCACGTGCGGTTGCCGCGTGAAGCGCCGATTAGAGGAAGCGTCGCCTGCGTTAGCGCGAGCACCAGCGCGATGGTTAGTGCGAATTGACCTATTTCAGGGATCATTTTTTAACCACAGATTACGCAGATTAGTAAACGACGGTCTTAGAGGCTTCTTTTGCGTGCTTTGCCTTGTCGATCGCCTCGCCAGCCTCGGGTGGCATGTAGTTCTCGTCGTGTTTCGCGAGCACCTGTTCGGCGTGAAACACGCCGTCCTCGCCGATTCGTCCCTGCGCAACACAACCTTTACCTTCCTTGAACAAGTCGGGCAGGATTCCGTTGTAGACGACGGGAATGCTTGCAGCCGTATCGGTCACGACGAAGTTTGCTTTCAGGCCTTCGCGTTTCAAGCTGCCTTCCTGGACCAGGCCGCCAATCCGAAACGTTCGATTGATCGGTGCTTCCTTAGCGGCGACTTGCGTCGGGCTAAAGAAGAAGACGAGATTGTTGTTAAAGGCAGTGAGAACCAGAAAAGCGGCGACACTAAGCGCCGCTACGCCGACGAGAATGAAGGCTATCCGTTTATGACGTCGTTTCATTGGTGCGCTCTCTTAAGACGGAAGGGGGAACTGGTGTTGACGATTGCTGTTGTTGCGCGAGCGCTTTCTTGCGCTGGCTCAAGCTCACCAACTCCCAAACGATAACGATCAGGGTAAAAATATATGATCCCCAAACGTAGAAGCCGTAACCGCCCATCGATAGATCTGGCATGATTAAACTCCAACCTCCGCAAAGCGGGAAGCGTTTTGTTCACGTTCAAGAATAATGCATCGCAGGCGAATGAGCACGACGGCCACCGAGTAGAGCCAGCAGGCCGCCAATATGATCAACATCGCGGCGAGCATGGGAGCGGCTATCGTGGGTTTGCCAAGGATGCGAATGGTCGCGCCCTGGTGCAGCGTGTTCCACCACTGCACTGAGAAGTAAATAATCGGCACATTGATTACGCCGACGAGTGCGAGCACCGCGCCTGCGCGATCGGCGCGACGCGGATCGTCGATCGCTGCTTGTAACGAAATGAATCCGATGTAAAGAAACAGCAGGATCAGCGTCGAGGTCATGCGTGCGTCCCAGGCCCAGTAGGTGCCCCAGGTCGGCTTGCCCCACAGCGCGCCGGTTACCAGTGAAACAACGGTGAACATTGCTCCCGTGATTGCGATCGCCGACGCCATCATCGACGAAAGCCTCGCGTTGAAGGCCCAGCCGATGCCCGCATAGATCGCCATCAGCACGTAAAGCAGCATTGCCATCCATGCAGCCGGCACGTGAATGAAGATGATCCGGTATGCATCGCCTTGCTGGAAGTCCGTTGGCGCCACGAAAAATCCCACGTACAAACCCACGGCAAAGAGGATCGCCGACGGGATCGCAAACCACGGAATCATTTTCCCGGCGAGTGGGTAGAACGTAGTCGGAGAGGCGTATTTGTAGATATTCATGGTTTTGTGCTTCGCAGTTAGATCTTGGTTCTTGGTCTTTGTAATTTGGTCTTTGGTCTTGCGGGATCAATCAAAGGCCAAAGACCAAAAACCCAAGACCAAAACCCTCACTCCAACGATATCCGCAAGGCCGCCGCTGTCGCCCACGGTGAAAACAGCGACGCCACGATCGCAAACGCTCCGAGCAGATAGATGTGCGGCAATGGACTCGTCCCCATGATACTCGCTTCAACTGCTCCCGCACCGAAGATCAAAGCGGGAATGTAAAGCGGTAACACCAGAATCGAAATCAACACGCCACCACCGCGTAAACCGAGTGTCAATGCTGCTCCGACCGAACCAATCAAACTCAATATCGGCGTGCCCAACAACAAACTCGCAAACAGAATCAAGAGCGTTTGGCCGTCGAGATCAAACTGCAACCCGACGAGCGGTGCAATCAGGACCAGCGGCACTTCGGCAACTATCCAGTGCGCGAGCGTTTTTCCGATCACGATCAGAAACAACGGTTGCGGAGTCAGTAATAACTGTTCCAGCGTTCCGTCCTGATAGTCGTTTGCAAACAACCGGCCGAGTGAAAGCATCGACGCCAACAATGCCGCCACCCAGACAACACCCGGCGCAATCGTTCGCAGCAACTGCGTCTCCGGCCCGATGCCGAGTGGAAACAGGCTGACGACGATCACGAAAAAGAAGACTGTCGAAAGCATGTCGGCGCGGCGACGCCAGGCCAGCATCAGATCGCGCCAAACGATCCAGCGCAACATCGAAAGACAGGAAGGTGCGTTCACGTCGTGAGTTCGAGTCGTCTGGTCAAGCCTGCCGGCAGGTCGAGTTCCTGATGCGTCGCAACGATCGCGATGCCACCGGCGCTCAGGTGCTTTTCAATCAAAGATCTAACAAGTGCAACGGCGCCTTTGTCCAGAGAGGTCATTACCTCGTCGAGCAACCAGAGTTTGGTGTTGCAAACAAGCAGCCGTGCAAGCGCCACTCTTCTCCGCTGACCTTCTGACAAAAGCCGTGCCGGAAGTAGTTCACGTCCGGCCAGTCCCATCTCTTCCAGAGCCGTGCGGGCGCGTTCTTTACTGACAACAACGCCGTTCAGAGCGTTTGAGATCCTCAGGTTTTCAACTGCGCTCAGCTCGTCCTTTACTCCATGACGATGACCGAGGTAGGTGACGGCAGTGAAATATTCCTCACCTAGAGAGCGAATATTTGCGCCATTCCAGCTCACGGCCCCTTCGGCGGGCGGAAGTAATCCGCACAAGATCCGGAGCAAACTCGTCTTGCCGCTCCCGTTTGGGCCCGTGAGTTGGACAAGAGTTCCCGGAGACACTGCCATGTCGAGTCCGCTAAAAAGCCTGCGATCTCCACGCACGCATCCGAGCTTCCTGACCTCTAGTATTGTCGATTGTCCTCCGGCGCCATTGTAGATTGCCGATTGCCGATTGCCAATTGGCGATTGGTTGCCGCGTGGCGTCACCAAATGGGCAATCGCAAATTAGCAATCAGCAATTACTTCGGTTCGACGGGACCGTTTGCCTTTAACCACTCGTGCCAGCCGCCTTGCAAAACTCTCACGCGTTTGAAGCCGTTGGCCTGGAGGATCTGCGCTGCCGAGATGCTGGATTGATCTTGCGGACACGCGCAATAGGTGACGATCTCCCGATCGCGGGGAAGCTCCTTTAAGGGAGCGAAGGCGAGCCGCGCCTTCAGTTTTCTAAGCTTGAAATGCACTGCGCCTTTGATCGTGGTCTTGCTGGCCGCATAACCTTCGGAACTGCGGACGTCGATGATCGTGACCGGCGCATTCGCGACAACCTTGGCCTTTAAGTCTTCGGCAGTGATCATCTCGATCGCCGGTTCCTTTTGGGCGTGCGCTCGCATGACCTTTGGCTGGTGGACCATGCGGGTGGGCGCTTCACCCTTGAAACTCTTCGGGTCGTACCATGAATAGGTCGCTGCGGCGTAGTAGAGGTAGCCGGGCGTGCCTTGTAGTGTTTCTCCAATCAAGTCGCCTTGCGGCCGCGGTAACTTCCGGCCGCTGTTCGTCGTCACAAAATCTTTCCGATTTTGCACGCGCAGATCCTTGCCGACGACGTTCTTGAGCAGAAAGGTCTGAGTCGCTGCCGGATCGCGCCAATCGTTTGTTCCATATCCATGAATCACGGCCAACAGCACTTCGTCCTTTTCGATCCGAGGCGCAGTCTTTTCAGAGCGACTGGCCAGCGGATCGCGCACCAGCCACGGTGGATACTCTTCGTTCATCATCTCGATCTTGTCGGGCACAGGTTTCAAGATGACTGCGAGATCCTGCGAAGCGTCGCCGTTAAAGTCGCCGGCGAGAAAGTTCGGCTTGTAATTTGAATCGATAACTACCGCGTCCTTGAAGATCCTTTTTACGGCGTCCTGTACTTCCACCAACTTCGTTTCCCGCGGGACATCCATTCTGATCGGAGTCGATTGTGGAGTTGGTTGGTAAGCAGGTGGTTGTTCGACTACCGCACGCCTGGTCGTGTTGCTACACGCGGCAAAGAGCAACAAAAGCGAAACGCTCATTAGCGAGAGTGCGCTTCGTCTCATGATGATTTTACCTCTGTTATGTTTATTGAAGCGGACCGAAGCTCGTCAGATGGTGTACTCCGACGAGCTTCGGAATTGTGCTCCCTCTATTCGGCTGCCGGGAGAAGATCACAACGACAGCACGAAAGCTATTAGATCCGATCGCTGCGCCGCCGTCAGTGCATTGAAGTTATTCCTCGCTGCGGTTGCCTGACCGGCGTGCAGTTGTATCGAATCGAATATGGTGATGTTCAGGCCCTCATGCATGAGCCTGTTGCGTGCGCGAATGCCCCAAAGTGGCGGAGTTCGCAGTTGATTTGCGGTTGACTGTCCAGCGTTCTGAACAATGCCATCTCCCGTTCCGACATTGTGTAGCGCAAAGTCGCTGAACGGGTGAATGATCTTGTTTCCGAGCGCTGCCGGAACTGTGAAGGCGCCACCGTTGATTAAAGTGCCCGGAGCGGCGGTTACGAACGTTCGGGTGTGGCAAACAGCGCAACCGACTGAGGTGAAGAGCGGATCACCGCGAGTTGCGGCTGCCGGTATCGGTTGTTGACGGCGTGGAGCACGCGTCGCTGCCATGAAGTCGGCGAATGCGAGCACGTCGAGTCCATCGTCTTCTGGATCCGGAACGGGATCAAAGGGCGAGGGGAACGTGACGTTGATCACGCCTTCAGCAGTGCTGGCCGGGTTTTCGTGAGTGCCGGCATCGGGCGCGTTGGAACTCCTGCCGCCGAAGCCGTCGAACGGGTTGGTGATACCCATTTCATTCAAATACGCATCACCTGAGAAAGAGACCAGACTGGCGTGTTGTGCTTTCCAGCCAAAGCGGCCGATGCGCAACGTGTTGTTGGCTTCCGTGACCGGCACCTGAGTCAGCGTACCGCGTTGGGCCAACGGTTGGGCAGCTACGTTGTTCTGGAGAGTTGCGTTAGCTAAGCACTCGACGAAGCCATCACCCAGGGTGCTCAGCGTGATTCGAAACGCCTTCACGCTTTCGGCCGTGGAGATGTGCTCGACGATGTCGGAATCCGTCGCACGCGCGTGGATCAATTGACCGCCTGGCGCATCGACGAAGTTGCCGTTTGTGATATGACCGGCCCGGAACTCCATCTGTTGACCGAATGCTCCGACGTCCACCGACTGGTGACACTCGACGCATCCGACATCGTTGTAAGTTGGCCCAAGACCGTCTTCGATTGTTTCGCGTTCTGAGAAAATGAACTTGTTGTCTTCAAACCTTCCGTTGCCGCGAGCGGTAGGCGGTTCCGGTTCTGCTACGCATTCGTCTATCGGCGTACCCTTGACACCAAAGCCGTTGAAGAGGTCATCGGTCTTGGCGTCCATGTCGGTAGTTAGTGCTTCGGTTGCGGATTGCCCCTCGACGGGTTGAGGGGCACTCAGTGGTAAAGCTACTGCAACCGCAAACAGTATGAGCGTTAGGATAGGTAGGACTTTCCTCATTTTTGACTTTCACCTCCTATGAGCTACAAAAAGGGTTGTCCCGGCAGAACGCACAGCTAGCCCGTCAGCAAACTGCGCGGTTCTGCGAATCAAAAACCCCGCTTGATCTGAATGTACGGAGGCAGCTCGAGTCTTGGGGGTTGGACCGGAGTTATAAGTCCCCTCAGTAAGAAGTGAACCCAATGGCACACGCCTGGGCCCTGAGAGAGAGGGCAAAGCAATTAAGCTCTGCTCGAAAAATAAAACAAATTATGCTGGGCTGTTTTTATTATCGGGAGGGCCGCACTCTATTCCCGTTTGGGGTTAATGTCAAGAAATATTACGGATCTCTGACTCTCGCTTTTGCTTGTTTCGTAAGCAGTTGTCTCTCAGCTTTGTGTTCCTATCCGAGTTGGTCCCCTTTGCTGCTCGTTCGAAACTGAAGCGGCCGATTTTAGTGTCGGTGAGTTTGTGCTTGGCGCCAAGTTCGAATCCTATTTGCGGAGCATTAATCCTTAAATAACTCCAAGAGGCCACCCGCAAAGGTGGTCTCAGTTTCGTGGCGTGATTTGGCCGTTACATTTGAATTCTCTGCCGGTTAAGTACCTACCCTCCCGCCTGGCAATCCGACCTAAACCGAGAGTCTCAACGATTACTGTCGCCGCGGTCCGCTTCAGGGGCGGGTTATGCGACAGCACGCCGCCAAGGCTATAGCTATGTACTTTCCAGATGGCGGCGGATCACGGCGATTACCGCGCTCTCGGAGTATGAGACGCCGCCCAAATGGAACAGTTGGGCTATCCCTCCGGTAGCTTGCGCCACGTCTTCGCACGCCTTGATCATGGTCGCGATCCGTCGTTCCGATTCGTCGGGCGGAAGGACGGAGAGGCCGATTCGGATCGCTTCCAACGCCGTCCGGAAGACTTCGTCGGATGGGCGGTGGGCTAGCCAATCGAGAAGCTGACGATAATCGGCAGACCCCGGTTCCACGCCGCGTTGCTTCGCGATGTGCA
>JBIOVO010000330.1:0-3956 GCA_044867735.1 Pyrinomonadaceae bacterium
AGTTCAGTGTTCAAGCTTTAGCTTGCTGGTCGTGCGAAAGAGCAGCCTAAAGGCTGAACTCTAAACTCTGAAGCCGGAGGTCAGAACTTTGCGTCTTTGCGCCTTTGCGTGAGAAAACCTGTCAACGATCTGATATATTCCTGACTTCTTATGGACACCTATCGCAATTTTATCGGCGGCAAATGGGTGGAATCCGCATCCACCCGTACCGCGCAAAACATCAACCCGGCAAACATAGACGACATTCTCGGAACCATCCGCCAGGCCACTCGCGACGAAGCTCGCGCGGCTGTCGAAGCCGCGGCCAGTGCCTTTCGCGGCTGGCGTTCGACACCTGCTCCCACTCGTGGTCGCATCGTTGGCAAAGCCGCACGTTTGCTCGAAGAGAACAAAGAAGAGTTGGCCCAATTGCTGACGCACGAAGAGGGGAAGACAATCGCGGAATCTCGCGGTGAGTTGCAACGCTCGATCAATGTGGCTGAGTTCTGTGCGGGCGAATCGCGCCGGATGAACGGTGAAACTATTCCCTCCGAGTTGCCGCTGAACTTTGCTTATACGATCAAGCAGCCGCTGGGAGTCGTGGCGTGTGTGACGCCCTGGAACTTTCCCGTTGCGATTCCGATCTGGAAGATTGCTCCCGCTTTGGTCGCAGGTAACAGCGTTGTCTTCAAACCCGCCTCGATCACGCCCGCGACGGCGGTCCGTATCACAGAGATCTTCGAAGAAGCCGGAATACCTCCGGGCGTTTTGAACCTGGTGATCGGATCGGGTTCGGAGGCCGGCGACGAGATCATCAATCACCCGGCAGTCAAGGCGATTTCGTTTACCGGATCGAACGGTGTCGGCATTCGTCTTTACGAACAGGCCTCGCGGCGCGGCGCGAAAGTGCAGTGTGAAATGGGTGGCAAGAATCCGGTCGTGATTCTGGAAGACGCAGACATGGATCTCGCCGTCGAGTCCACCGCACAAGGCGCGTTCGGATCTTCGGGACAACGTTGCACCGCGACAAGTCGCGCGGTGGTGGTGGACCAGATTGCCGACGAGTTTGTTGCGAGACTGGCAAAGCGAGCTGAGTCGATGCGGATTGGACCCGGAGCCGATCCGGCGACGGAGATGGGGCCGAGTGTTGACGAGAGCCAGTTCAAGACGGTGCTCAACTACATCGACATCGGTCGTGAGGATGGCGCCACACTCGTCTGCGGAGGTTCGCGTGCTACGGGTGACGGTCTCGACAAGGGTTACTTTGTGCATCCGACGGTTTTCGATCACGTGACTCCCGATATGCGCATCGCGCGTGAAGAGATCTTTGGTCCGGTGTTGTCGGTGCTGCGTGTCAAAGATTTTGACCGGGCGATGGAAGTCGCAAACGATTGTGAATACGGTCTTTCGTCGTCAATCTTCAGTAACGACGCGTCACGGATCTTCCGCTTCGTTGACGACATCGAAACCGGCATGACTCACATCAACTCGCCGACAACCGGCGGCGAGGCGCACATTCCTTTTGGCGGCTCCAAAGGCACCGGCATCGGCGATCGCGAGCAAGGCTCGACGGCACTCGATTTCTACACCGAGTTGAAGGTGGTTTACGTCGACTACACCGGACGCAAACGCGAAGGAAATCTTTACTGACGGAGGCTTTCTGAGGAAGCTTGTCCTGAAACACACGCTTGTCTCAATCGTGGTGTCGTTTGCGAGTCTGACCGCAGCATCAGCGCAGTCGAATCGAAGTGTGTACACGTCACTCGAAGAGAAGCAGTGCCGGTCGGTCAAGTCTCCCAACGCTGATGAGGACGACATGGAAATCAGGTGTCGAGGCACGGCCGGCTATCAACTGGTCGTAACCGAGGGCGACTTGCGTCAGAACATCGTCGTCGTAACACCGAAGGGCGCGAAACACTCTCTCGATCTTTGGGACGTGGTCAGCGGAGGGTTCTCGCACGTTGGACCAAAAGCCGAATGGCGCATGGTCAAGCAAAAGCCCGTGGCTTTAATCATTCGCTACAACGCGAGCGAGGATGCGGAGCACCCGGATAAGAAGAGTTCCTATCTGGTGGTAACGAAGATCACGGCGACTGAGATTTGCGTCACCGACAAGATCGCGCCCGGCGCTAACGCCAACGAAGAAGCACGCCGCGCCGCCGACAGTGCCGCCGCCAAACCATGTTTGAAAGCCGCAAAGTAAAATCTGTGTAATCTGTGGACATCTATGAAAACCCTTATCAAGAACGGTCGCATCGTAACCGCCGTCGATGACTACAAGGCGGACATTCTGATCGAGAACGAACGCGTCTCGGTGATCGGCGCCAGCCTCACGATGGAGGCCGACCAAACGATCGACGCCGGCAATAAACTCGTGATTCCTGGTGGCATCGATCCGCATACACACATGGAACTGCCTTTCGGCGGTACCGAGTCGTCAGACGATTTTCGCACCGGCACCATCGCCGCCGCACACGGCGGCACGACCAGCATCATCGACTTCGCCGTACAGTACAAAGGTCAATCACTGCTCGAAGGCATCGACAACTGGCACAAAAAGGCCGAAGGCAAAACCGTAATCGACTACGGTTTCCACCTGATCACAACCGAACTCGAAGACAAGCAGATCGAAGAACTCTACACCGCCATGGACGAAGGCGTGACGAGCTTCAAGATGTTCATGGCCTATCCGGGCGTTTTCCTGGTTGACGACGCAACAATCTTTCGCGCGATGTCGGCCGCAGGACAGCGCGGCGGGCTGATCTGCATGCACGCGGAAAACGGAATCGTCATCAACGAGATCATCAAACGCGCGCTTGAGAAGGGTCACACGGCGCCGAAGTATCACGCACTAACGCGTCCCACGATCGCGGAAGCCGAAGGCGTTCATCGCGCGATCGCGATCGCTGAGATGGCGGAGTCGCCCGTGTACATCGTCCACCTTTCCTGCGCAGACGCGCTCAACCAGGTGCGGCAGGCACGCGATCGCGGTATTCCGGCGTTCGCCGAAACATGTCCACAGTATCTCTTCCTTTCAATCGACAACTACGACGAGCCGGGATTCGACGGTGCAAAGTACGTTATGACGCCGCCGCTGCGTGAGAAGTCAAACCAGGCAGAACTGTGGAAGGGTCTGAAGATGGATGACCTGCAAGTCATCTCAACCGATCACTGTCCGTTCTGCATGAAGGAACAGAAAGAACTCGGCCGCGGCGACTTCACCAAGATTCCTAACGGCGCGCCCGGTGTCGAGAACCGTGTGCCGCTGATCTACAACGGCGGCGTGATCGAAAATCGCATCAGCCTGAATCGCTTTGTCGAGCTCACCTCAACCGCCGCGGCGAAGATGTTTGGCCTGTTTCCGAAGAAGGGCACGATCGCAGTTGGCTCAGATGCTGATATCGTGATCTTCGATCCGGAGAAAGAGCAGACGTTGAGCCTGAAGACCAGTCACATGAACTGCGACTACAACGCTTACGAAGGCAAGAAGATCAAAGGCGTCGTCGAGACGGTGCTTTCACGCGGCAAGGTCGTGGTAGATAAAGGCGATTTCAAAGGCAAACCGGGCAATGGGCAGTTCTTAAAACGCGGTACCTGCGTGGCGATCTAAGCCACAGATTTAAGCGGACAATCAAGGATAAGCACATCCCCATAAACGGAGACTAACCAAAAGTATGCTCGCATCGATTGTTCTACTCGCTGCTTTGCTATTCCACGGGCCAGGACAGGGACGACCAGGACAAGCTCAAGGCCAGCAACAACCAAGCCCGACACCCGCGACCACGCAGGCGCCAACGCGCGAAGGCGGAGGAAGACCGCAAGCATCGCCCACACCCACGCCCGAAGAACCACCCGTTGTCACCAAGCATGAGATTCGTGTGGGTGGAACAACACTCAAGTACACCGCTACCGCCGGCATGATGCCGATCAAAAACCGTGACGGCGAAGTTGAAGCACGGATCTTTTTCATGAGCTAT
>JBIOVO010000331.1:0-13570 GCA_044867735.1 Pyrinomonadaceae bacterium
GACGCCGATGAATAACCGCCGGTGAAGTGATCGCCGTTGATCCAGTCAGTCGGCCATGCTGGCCCACCCGTCGGCGCCACCAGCGCGTCGAGCCGGTTCTTCTTCATGATGAAGTCGATGCCCTGCGTGCGCGTGAGCAGGTGATTCTTACGCAACGCCTGGAGGTACGCTTTGCTGGTGAGCGGTCCTTTCGCCTCCGCCTTGATCATGATGTCCTGGCCAAAATACGGCATCTCGCGGTCGCGATTCTTCTCGTTGAAGTCGATGATGTCTTTCAACGAACGAACCGGAGCCTGTGGTCCGAGTCCGGCAAGATAAGCATTCAGATCGGCCTTGAACTCCCAAAGCAGGACTTCAAACTCGGAAGCATCGAACTTGCCCGAAGTCGGAATATCAGACGGATCGACGAGCACCGCACCAAGCTTCTTCATCTCGGCGAGGTGGTCGTTCATCAACTTATCGACGCGCTCGTTGAATCCGAAATGCTTGCGCGCCACGCCGATTCGCATACCTTTCAGACCATCTTTGTCGAGAAACTGCGTGTAGTCAGTGATTGATGGTGCACGACCCTCCGTCGTTACTTTGTCTCGCGGATCTGCGCCGGCAATTGCGCCCAGAATGATCGCTGCATCCCTGACTGTTCGCGTCATCGGCCCGGCTGTGTCCTGGCTGTGCGCGATCGGGATTATCCCTGCACGACTGACGAGACCAATCGTTGGCTTAATACCGACGAGTGAATTTGCTGACGACGGACAAACGATCGACCCGTCAGTCTCGGTGCCGATCGCAGCGGTCGCCAGGCTCGCCGCAATCGCAGCGCCCGATCCGGAACTCGAGCCGCAGGGATTACGCTCCAACGAATACGGATTCCGCGTTTGACCGCCGCGCGCGCTCCAACCGCTCGACGACTTCGTCGAACGGAAGTTCGCCCATTCGCTGAGGTTCGTCTTACCGAGAATGACTGCACCGGCCTCACGGAGTTTCTGAGCAACAAACGCGTCGCGAGCCGGCTTCGCGCCAACGAGGGCAAGCGATCCCGCTGTGGTCATCATGCGATCGTTCGTATCGATGTTGTCTTTGAGAAGCATCGGGATTCCGTGCAACGGACCACGCGACCCTTTCTCCTTGCGTTCGCGATCGAGCGCGGCGGCAATGTTCTCCGCCTCCGGATTCATCTCGATCACGGAAGAGAGCGCCGGGCCTTTCTTGTCGATATCGTTAATACGATCGCTGTACTTCTCGACGAGTTGTTTCGAAGTGTATTTGCCCGACTGCAACGCCTGTTGAAGATCGGAGATGGTTAGTTCGTCGAGTTCGAAAGCCGGAGGCGCGGTTGACACTTCCGGCGCGGTGCTTTCGATAGCTAACGATGTGACAGGACTCGCGATAGTGACGACACACCCGGCGGCAGTCGTATGCAGGAATTCTCTACGCTTCATGTGAGCACCAGAAAGGGTAGGGTCTTAGGTCTTTGGACTTCGGTCTTTGGGCTTGGGTCTTACAAAGACCTAAGACCAAAAACCAAAGACCAAAGTTTCTAACTAACTTCTAGTTTGTACTGACCTTGAATGAGTTAAAAAACCGGTTAACGGCGACGGAATCGTCCTCACCTTTCCCTGACACCACCACGATCTGATACGGACGGCGGCCTACCATGTAAACGCGCGACTTGAAGCGTCGGTCCACTGTTTCCGCGATGAACTCGATCGCCTGGTAGCCGTCGATGGTAAGCGCGCGGCTGTCCATCAGCGTCGCTTTAACGCCTTTAACGAAGTTATCGCGGTTTGCTTCCAGTTCCTGAAAGCGGTTGAAGTTGAAATTGGGATCGTAGTCAACCCAGCCAATCAGGAAGATGGTGTTTGTCGTGCGTGTGATGAAAAGGTGAGTGGTGTACGGCCCGTGTTCGCTCTGAGTTGTCTGCGGCGGTTCCGCGTTGGGTGTTTCCGGCATCAACACCGAAAACCGGCCTGGCTCGGACGTAAATCGGACCCAGCCGCTGCTGTCCGCGACGTTATTGGTATTTGTCGGTACCCTTGGTGGCGCAGGGGTGGGAGTGGTCACTGGTGGACGTGGACTATGTTCCTGGGCGAACAAGGAAAAGCTCGACGCCAGGGTGATTACCGCAATAGCTAGAAAGCTTTTCATAATGGCCATCCTTTAACTCCGCTAGGAGATTTACGCTTATACAGATTCGCCTGTTTCGCCGTCAATATGATTCTTGTAAGCTGGGCGGTGGCATTTGCCACCAGAAGGCACATAAAGTACAAAAGTCATTTTGTGCTTTATGTGCTTCTTTGTGGTTAGTCATTTCTATGAGAGCAGTTACGTCAAATTTGGTGGCAATCGTAGGACGGCCGAACGTCGGTAAATCGACGCTATTCAACCGTCTGATCGGCGAACGAAGGGCGATTGTCGGCGACGAGCCCGGCATCACGCGCGATCGGATCTACGGTGAAGTGGAGTGGGGCGGAGCCAAATTCTCCCTGATCGACACAGGCGGCATCGTTCCTGACGATGACGCGGTAATTCCGGCAAACATTTTTAAGCAGGCAGGCGTGGCCATTGAGGAAGCGCAGGTGCTGATCTGGGTTGTCGATGCGCGCACAGGCGTAACTCAGTTGGATGAAGAACTCGCCGCACTACTGCGCGCGACCGGCAAACAGGTGCTCGTCGCGGCGAATAAGACCGACTCCGCGCGGCTGGAGAGTGAAAGCACTGAGTTTTATCGCTTTGGCTTTGAAAATGTGTTTCCGATCTCGGCAGAGCAGGGCATTGGCGTCGGTGATTTGCTGGACGAAGTTGTCGAAATACTGAAATCGAGCGGCGTTTCAGATGCTGAGGAGCGCGATGAACCACGCGAACTTCGGCTCGCAATCGTCGGGCGGCCAAACGTCGGAAAGTCTTCACTCCTTAATCAAATCCTCGGCGAGGATCGAGTGATTGTGTCGCCGGTTGCGGGCACCACCCGCGATGCAATCGATACTGTTCTACAAACTCCGGAGCGGAACTTCCGCTTGATCGACACGGCCGGCATCCGTCGTAAGGGCAAAACGGACGAGATGGCGGAGAAGCTTTCGGTCATCATGGCGCGAAAGAGTCTCGAGCGTGCGGATGTGGCGATTGTGCTGGTTGACGCGGTTGAAGGAGTGACGGCGCTGGATGCGACGATCGCCGGATATGCCGTCGATGCCGGATGTTCGATCATCATCGCCGTTAACAAGTGGGACGCGGTGAAGGATAAGGAAACGAACACAGCGAATGAGTTTGAGCGGGAATTGCGGGACAAGATGAAGTTTCTGGAGTGGGCGCCAGTCATCACGATCTCGGCGCTGAGTGGTCAACGAGTGGAGAAGATACTTCCGTTGGTGCTGAGAGCGGATGAGGCTCGCAAGCGAAGGGTTCCGACGTCGCAGCTCAACGATTTTTTCGAACGCGCGATTGCGCAACCACGTGGCGGGACCGCGCCGTCGCCGGCGAAGGGTGGGATGTCGCGGCTGCGGGTTCAGTATCTGACGCAGGCTGGTGTCCGACCGCCGACGTTCGTGGTTTTCACGTCGGGTGGGAAACCTGGATTGCATTTCTCCTACGAACGTTACTTGTTGAATCGACTGCGTGAGGAGTTTGATTTTTTCGCGACGCCGTTGCGAATAGTGGAAAAACATAAGAAGTACTCGCGCAAAGGCGCAAAGGCGCAAAGTTAGGAACCTCCGGCAACCGCAGGTCTTACCTTTGCGGCTTTGCGCCTTTGCGCGAGAAGTCTTTTCAAGATGCTCCCAAATCTGGAATTCAAAGTCGACGCCCAGGAAGGCGAAGCACGCACCGGCGTGCTCACCACGCGCCGTGGCCAGATCGAGACACCCGTCTTCATGCCGGTCGGCACCGCCGGCACAGTCAAAGGCATTCGTTTCGAAGTCCTCGAATCGGAACTCGGCGCGCAGATCATCCTTGGCAACACATACCATCTCTGGCTACGCCCCGGAACGGACATCATCAAGTCAGCCGGCGGTCTGCATCGTTTCATCGGCTGGAGCCGTCCTTTATTAACTGACTCGGGCGGTTTTCAAGTCTTCAGCCTTGGTTCGCTGAGAAAGATCACCGAGGAAGGCACAGAGTTTCGCTCTCATGTGGACGGCTCGTTGCGGTTTCTCTCGCCGGAAGTGTCGATGGAAGTTCAGGCCGCACTTGGTTCCGACATCGTCATGGTTTTTGATGAATGTGCTCCCGGCGCTGCTGGTTATGAAGAGACGGAACGCAGCCTGAACTTGACCGTCCGCTGGGCAAAACGTTCAAAAGCAGCCTTTGATCGACTCAAAACCGGCGGCGCTGACACAGGCCACGTCGATGCGGAAGGCCTGAGCGGCAATCAGGCGCTGTTCGGCATCGTTCAGGGCGCGGGTCATTTGGATCTCCGGCGAAACAGCCTCGAACAGACCGTAAACATTGGGTTTGACGGTTACGCCATCGGTGGATTGAGCGTCGGAGAAGAGAAGTCGGTCATGTTTGAGGTCATCGACGATATCGCGCCACGAATGCCCAAAGATGCTCCGAGATACCTGATGGGCGTCGGTACGCCTGAAGATCTCGTCGAGGCGGTGGCCCGCGGTGTCGACATGTTCGATTGTGTCCTGCCGACAAGAAATGGCCGGACCGGTCAGGCTTTTACCTCGACCGGAAAGCTCAATATTAAGAACGCACAGTGGACGAGCGACTCCCGTCCGCTGGATGAAGCTTGTGGGTGTTCGGTCTGCCGGCGACACTCGCGCGCCTACCTGCGTCATCTATATATGAGCGGCGAGATGCTGGCCAGTATCCTCTTGACGCACCATAATCTGGCGTTCTTCCTTGACACCATGCGAGGCGTGAGGCAATCTATCCGGTCTGGCGATTTCCCAAAATTTCGGCGTGAGTTCACCGGGCGGCTGGATGCGAATGGTGAATAGTGGTTCGCGGGCTGGCCGCCTCTGCATGTTCGAGTTCTGACAATCGCCGAATTTGGAACGTCTGAATCAAATCCTTCGAATCAAACAAAGAGGTCAATGGATATCTTTTTGATTTTCTTCCAGGGTGGCATGGGCGGACTTGCGCAGTTCCTGCCCATCATTCTTGTGATTGGTGTTTTCTATTTCCTGTTAATAAGGCCACAACAGAAGCGACAGAGGCAGCTACAGGATACGATTGCTAATCTCAAGATCGGCGATAAAGTGGTTACGACCGGAGGAATTGTCGGCGTGATAATCGCCGTTCGCGACAACAGTTTTCATATTCGCAGTGCTGAAAAGTCGATTCTCGAAGTAGCGCGGACGGCCATTGCCGGCATCGACGAGAACTCAAAACAGGCCGATTAGTTTTAACCGTATATTCCTGCAATGAAGAAAAAGAACCTTCTCCAGCGCGTCATTATAATCGCCATAGTCTCATTAGTTGGTCTTTATCTGGTCATCGGTCCGCGTCGCTGGCCCACCTTGCGGGACTTCACCTGGTCGGGAATCAAAGCGTCACTCAAGAACAATATCCAACTCGGTCTCGACCTACAGGGCGGCTCGCATCTCGTCATGCGGGTAAAGACTGAGGACTTTTTGAATAAGCTGACGCAGGAGAACTCAGTGGCCGCGCAGAACGCGGCAAAGGACGCGGGGCTCGAAGTTAAGAGTGGCCGGGCGGATCTCGGGGCGGGCAACCATCGCATCGTTCTCGAGTTGACCGATGCCTCAAAAGCGCCTCAGGTCAAAGAAGCTGTCGAGAAGAAAGTTGAGCTGAGCGACACGTCCGCGTGGTCTTACTCGATCTCCGGCAACACGATGATATGGGCCATGACGCCCACGGCGGAACGCGTCCTGGCCGACAACGCGACCACGCAGGCGCTGAATATCATCGATAGTCGTATCAACATGCTCGGAGTCACGGAGCCGACACTGCAAACTCACGGCGCCCAGAGCGCGCACCAGATTCTCCTGCAAATGCCGGGCGTCGACGATCCCGAGCGCGTCAAGATGATCATTCAGGCCGATGCCCAACTCGATTTGGTCCACGTTATCGGTCCGCCGAGCCCGATGCCGGCGACGACTTACCCGACCGAAATGGAAGCGATTAATTCGCTCAACAGCGCGGGCACGGTTCCGCCCAACCGCCAGGTCGTTCAGTATCTCGAACGAATTGATAAGACCGATGCTGCCGCTACGCCTCAGGCCTCGCCCGTCCCCAAATACGTGGTGATTGAGGTCCCGTCCATAATTAAAGGAAGTGAGCTGAGAAACGCGGTCGCGTCTCAATCTCAGGGCGGCCGCGCTGACGACTGGGAAATCAACTTTTCGTTGAAGCGTGAGGGCGCCGACAAGTTTGGTGCCTGGACCGGCGCGAACGTCAACCAGTACATGGGCGTGATGCTGAACAATCGCATCGAGTCGATCGCTTACATCAAGTCGCAAATCTTCGATCAGGGACAGATCACCGGCCGCTTCACGCAGAAATCTGCGGAAGATCTGGCGCTAACTCTCCGTTCCGGCGCCTTGCCGGCTTCGATTGAGTATCTTGAGGAACGCACGGTCGGACCGAGCCTTGGACAAGACTCGATTAAGGCTGGCGTGCGGGCCTCGCTCGTTGGTCTCGCGCTGGTTGTCTTTTTCATGCTCCTTTACTACCGCGGTTCCGGTGTCAATGCCGTGGTTGCGTTGCTCCTGAACATGATCCTGATGCTCGCGGGTCTGATCGTGTTTGGCGCGACGCTGACTCTGCCCGGTATCGCCGGCATTATTCTTACGATCGGTATGGCGGTCGACTCCAACGTGCTTATCTTTGAGCGAATACGCGAAGAGATAAGATCCGGTAAGACAATACCGTCGGCCGTAGACCAGGGGTTCACCCGTGCTTTCATAACCATTATCGATACTCATGTCACGACCATTGTTTCGTCGCTGTTCCTGTTCGTTTTTGGTACCGGACCGATTCGCGGTTTTGCGGTCACCCTCGTAATCGGGTTGCTCGTAAACCTCTTCTCGGCCGTGTACGTGTCGCGCACGATCTTTATCTGGCTACTTTCACGAAAGGAAAGAGTCGAGTCGCTGAGTATCTAGAGAGTCATCATGTTTCAAGTCCTTCATGACATTAATGTGGATTGGCTGGGTAACCGGCTTTGGTTTATCGGCATATCGGTTTTGCTGATGCTCGCTGGTCTGGGATCGGCGATCTTTCGACAGGCCACCGGTGGTCAAGCCTTCAACATGGGCGTCGATTTCAAAGGCGGAACCGTGGTTACGGCCCGCTTCAAACAACGCCCAACGGACGACGCGATTAGAAGTGCCCTGACTGAAAAGGGCGTTCGCGATGCCGTGGTGCAACCGGTTACGGACCGGAATGATACGGTTCTGATCAAAGTGCCGCTCGAGGGCGAGGCAAGAGACGGTAGATCTCGAGTCAAGGATGCGTTGAATGCTTTCGGCAACGAAGCGGTACCGGAGAAGGAGTTGGAGGCCGATCCAAACGCTAGCTACAAGATCGTGGGAACCGACGCGGTCGGCGCGATCGCCGGCGCCCAGCTTCGTAATAAGGCAATTGCGGTTACTCTCGCCGCGCTCGTCGGCATCCTGATCTACATCGCGTTTCGATTTGAATGGACTTACGGCGCCGCGGCTGTGATCGCGGTGTTTCATGACGTTTTAGTCACATTGGGTTTCTTCTCGATCTTCCAGATCGAGGTCAGTCTCAACGTGATCGCTGCCTTGTTGACGCTCGTCGGATTCTCTGTGAACGACACGATCGTGGTTTTCGACCGTATTCGCGAGAATCGCAAACTTCATCGACGAGATTCGCTGTATAAGATCACCAACGACGCTATTAATCAAACGCTCTCCCGGACCGTTATTACTAACGGCCTCGTATTTTTGTCGGTGCTGGCGCTCGTGCTTTTCGGCGGCGACGTGCTGCGGGCGTTCTCACTCGCGTTGCTGATCGGTGTGATCTTCGGAACTTACTCTTCGATCGCGATTGCGAGTCCGATCATGGTCTGGTGGGAGCAGCGAATCGAAGCGGCAAATCGACAGGCAGCTTTAGGTTTTAATCAACCTCGAGTTATCCGGGCGACAAGTAGCACAAAGGGCACAAAACAGATCAGAACATCTTGATCGTTATTGATCGCTAAGTTTTTTTTGGGAGCCTTTTTGTGGCCAGCGGTGTCTAAGTTTTTGCGCTAGGGTTTGCGCTTGACTTTGAAACAGCAAGCGGAATAGTATGCGACCGTTGCTGGCCAATTAAATATCTCAAGTGTCGACCCCGCGTGTTTGTTAAGTAAATAGTTGGGCGCGGCGGCGGTGTGTTGAGCGGGCCGGCGAGTTTTCTCGCACAGCGGCTTCCATCAAATTCGGTGTGTTCAATATCGCAGGAGCTGCTGTTTCCCCTTCAATTACTGACGGAACGCAAGCGGTATTGTGGTATTGGTTGCTCATCGACACTTGCGAAGCAATTACTGCTTAAAATTTCGTAACCCCTGATCCATTTGGCGCCGTAATCGGAGGACAAATATCAATGTTCGATAATCTTGTTGAGTCCAGTTCGCACAAAGACGATATCACGCGAAAAGGCTCATTCATTGGTATCACCGCGTTAATCTACGGTGTGCTCATAGCGGTTTTCATCGTCGCGGGTATTGTCATGTATGACGCTCACCTGACGGAGCAGAATCTGGAGCTGACAACGCTTGTCGCTCCGGTGCCGATCCCCCAGGTACAAAAAGAGCCGGAAGCAAAACAAGAAGCAAAACCCACCAAAGTCGAAGAGAACGTAGACGTTCGCAAGGAGTTGATTGCGAGCGTCGATCGCACTGAGCTGGTGCCAAAAGAAGTATCGGCGAAGGCCAGTGACGTTCCGCCTGTGCGACGCGGTGTGACGACGATCCTCGGTAGCAGCGACTCTAATGCGACCGCGCCAATGCCGGCCGGACCAGGCGCAGGCACCGTTGTTACCGCACCAGCTGCGGTAAACATCGAAGAACCACCACCGCCAGCGGCCACGCCGACTCCGCCGCGCGCTCCGATTTCCGGAGGCGTGCTGAACGGTAAGGCGATCAGCTTACCTAAACCAGCGTATCCACCGATTGCCAGAGCAGCGCACGCTTCGGGCACTGTGGTCGTCCAGGTGCTCATCGATGAAAACGGCAGTGTGGTTTCTGCCAAAGCTTTGTCAGGGCATCCGCTGTTACAGGCGGTTGCTGTAAGTGCTGCGCGTCAAGCGAGATTCTCCCCAACCAAGCTTTCGGGGCAGCCAGTTAAAGTTACCGGAGTGATCCAGTACAACTTCGTGGGGCAATAACTGCGGAGAACATTTGTCGTGTCGCCGCGGTTAACGTGGGCCGTCCCGGCTTCTCTGCTTGCTATCAATCTAAAATAAAACCTTTTGGAGGGGTTCACCGTGACAATTCTAACGAGTCTTTTAGGAACCAAGGCTTTCGGTCTCCTGCTGCTGTTGCAAGAAGCCGCAGCCAGCCCAGAGACGTCGAGCGCAGACCATTTCACACTGACTGAGATGGTGAAGAATATGGGCGGCGTCGCTATCGCCGTCGTCGTTGTGTTGCTCATCATGTCGGTCTACTCGATCGCGATCATGGTTGAGCGTTACCTGACTTACTCCGCGGCGAAGAAACAGTCGCGCGAGTTTGCGCCACGCGTCGCGCAGGCGCTCAAGAACGATCGCATCGAAGAGGCGATCAATATCAGCGACAAGCATCGGAAATCGCACCTCGCCATGGTGGTGAGCAGCGGTCTACAGGAGTTTCGCGCACACGGCGACACGTCTGATATTTCAGGCGATGAAATCGAAGCCTCGAAACGCGCGTTGCAGCGTGCCATCGCGATCAAGACAGCCGAATTCAAACGCGGCCTTTCGGGTCTCGCGACCATCGGTTCAACGGCCCCGTTTGTGGGCTTGTTCGGAACGGTGTTTGGCATCATCAACGCATTCCGCGGCATGAAGAACGCAGAGTCCGCCGGTATCGCAGCCGTCGCGGGCGGAATTTCGGAAGCATTGTTTACCACCGCACTCGGATTGCTGGTGGCAGTGCCTGCCGTGTGGCTGTTCAACTATTTCACCGGCAAGGTCGATGGCTTTGTCGTCGAGATGGATAACTCGGCCTCAGAGTTGGTCGACTACTTCATCAAGAACCGTACGAAACAGTTGAAGGCGTAAGCCCGACGCAGAGCACAAACGCTGAATGGTGAACCCCGAGGTGCGGCGGCGCACGCCGCACCGGCGTTTACCGGCAGTAGTGAAGTAAAGGGAGACTAAGTTATGTCAATGCAATCTGGAGGCGGCAGTGGTGGCCTACAGTCTGAGATTAACGTCACCCCGATGGTCGACATCATGTTGGTGTTGTTGATCATCTTCATGGTGGTCACGCCGTTCCTGCAGCAGGGCATCACGGTTGCTCTGCCGAAGAACATGAACAACCCGGATGTTGATCCAAACATTATTAAGGAGTCGTCGATCGTCATCTCGATTCCCAGCGACGGCAAGTACTATGTTGGCAAACAGGAACTCGCCAAGGAGCAGTTGGCCGAAAAGGTTGACACGATGCTCAAGGGAATCAAGAACGAGCAGGATCGAATCGTCTACATCAAGAGTAGCGTTGGCGTTAGTTACGGCGACGTCGTAAACGTTATTAATGAGGTCCGCAAGCTCGGTGTCGATAAGATTGGACTCGTAGCTGACAAGAAGAAGGGCGGAGCGGCGAAGGCTGCGGCGGCGCCTGCAACCTAAAAAGTAATTAAAGGACGAGGAGAAAACTCAGATGTCGATGGGTGGTAGTCCCAAAAAGGGTAGCACGACGGCCGAGCCATATATCAACGTAACGCCGTTGATTGACGTTTTGCTGGTGCTGCTCATCATTTTCATGGTCGTCACGCCGCTTAAACCAAGCCGGTTCAAGGCGGATATTCCGACCCAGCGGGATCCGAATGAAGACCTGAGCAAACTGAAGCCAAATCCGCTGACCCTGGTGGTATCGATCGCGGCTGATATGTCGATCAAGTTGAATCAGGACTCGCTCGGTTCGGTAAACGACACCACACCACTTTCGCAGCGACTGCTTCAGGTGTTCCAACAGCGTAAGGATCAGCGCGCGTACAAAGTGGGAATGGAGATGCGCACTGACGTCAAAGAAGAGGATCGCATTGAGAAGACGGTCTTCGTGAAGGCGCCGCGCACGATGAAGTATGGCGATGTCGTTAAAGTCATCGATGCGATCAAGGGGGCAGGCGCGAATCCAGTCGGATTGCAAGTAGACGATCTTCCTCAGTAAATAAGAGACTGGCAGTGTGAAGGTCAAGCCCAGAAATCGCTCGACGTTGCCGCGGGCCAGTCTATTGAATTGGAGTCACGGATAAATGAAACTCTCTCAGACCAGGATCGCGATTGTTTTAGCGGTCCTTGTTGCCACGAGCTCCGGGTGCGGAGTTATCAACCGAATCAGATCGAAGAACCAGTTGAATGAAGCCGCCCGCTCTTATCGCGACGGCAAATTCGTAGAGGCGGAACAGCATTCGAGAGAAGCTGCCGCGCTTGATCCCGACAACAAAACTGCCCAGATGTTTATCGCCCGTACGATTCATGCTCAGTATCGTCCGGGTGTGACGGCGCCTGACAACATTGCGAAGGCCCAGCAGGCAATCGAGGCATATCAGCAGATACTCGCGAAGAACCCGCAGGACGACGAGGCGTACAAAGCCATCGCGTACCTCTACGGCGCAATCAAAGAGGACGACAAGCTGAAACAGTGGATCACCGCGCGCGCCACCAACGAAGCGACAGACGCTACCAAGCGAGCTGAGGCATACGTGGTGTTGGCGAGTAAGGATTGGGATTGCTCATTCAAGATTACTGAGCTGCCGACCAACAAGACTACGACCATCGATCCGGTTTCAAACAAAGCGACCGTCTCTTACAAGAAGCCGACCGACCAGAAGGAATTCGATCAGATCCAGATGTGCGTGAAGCAGGGCTTGGCGGAAGCGGAGAACGCGATCAAGTTTGATCCAGGCAGCGAGGCGGCCTGGTCTTACAAGACCAACCTGCTGCTCGAGGCGTCGAAGATTGCCGAGATGAATGGTCAGGCGGACCAGAAGCAGCAGTACCAAAAGGACTACGAAGCTGCTCTGAAGCGAACGACCGAGCTGAGCGCCGCGAACCAGAAGAAGAAGGAAGAGGAAGAGAAGAAGGCAGCGTCTCCTCCAGGGTAAAAAGCCGCACACAAGGGTAGAAATAGCCACAGATTTGCACGAATCAACACGGAACCGATTCCGTGTTGATTGGTGAAGATCGGTGGCCCTTTTCTTTTTTGTTATAATTTTTTCGACTTAAAGATGATCCGGATCGAAGACATCGTCGAGAAGGTCGCCAACAATCACGCACAGGCCGACCTGGACCTGCTCCGCCGCGCTTATCTCTTTTCCGCCAAGGAACACAAGGGGCAGAAGCGCGCGTCGGGCGAGTCGTACCTCGTTCATCCGCTCGAAGTGGCAAACATTCTCGCCGACATGAAGCTCGACGAAGTGTCGGTTGCTACCGGTCTGCTGCACGATGTCGTCGAAGACACACTCGTCGATCTCGAGACGATTCGTCGTTACTTCGGCGAGGAGATAACTCACCTCGTCGACGGTCTCACGAAGATCGCGCAGATCAGCAACATCTCGCGCGAGGAGCAACAGGCTGAGAATGTGCGCAAGATGCTGCTGGCGATGGTTGACGATGTTCGCGTCGTGCTCGTCAAGCTGGCCGATCGTCTGCATAACATGCGCACGCTTCAGTATCTGAATCCCGAAAAGCGCAAACGGATCGCTGAAGAGACGATGGAGATCTTCGCTCCGATCGCACATCGTTTGGGAATGGGTAAGTTGCGCGGCGAACTGGAGGATCTCGCTTTTCGTCATCTTCATCCCGAGGACTACCGCGAACTCGCCGAGCAACTCGAGAAACGCCGTCCGGAAAACGAAGCGTTTCTGAAGAACGTGACCGCGCGTATCGAGCAGAAGATGAACGAGGCCGAAGTGCCGTTCGTGCTCGTCGAAGGACGCGTCAAGCGGCTCTACTCGATCTGGAAGAAACTTCGCCGCCAGAAGATCAGTCTCGATCAGGTCTACGATCTCGTTGCCGCCAGAATCATCACCCCTAACGAAGTGCGCCACTGTTACGCGGCTTTGGGAGTGGTCCATAACAACTGGAAACCCGTGCCGGGCCGTATCAAAGACTGGATCGCTACGCCGCGCGACAATCTGTATCAGTCGTTGCACACCTCCGTGATCGGTTCAAACGTGCAGTCGTTCGAAGTGCAGATTCGCACCGAGGAGATGCATCACATCGCCGAGGAGGGCGTGGCCGCGCACTGGAAGTACAAGGAAGGCAAGCGTGGTGCGCATGACGACGACTCGGCGCTGCAAGCACTCCGTTCCCTGGTTGAGTGGACGCAGGAAGTAAAAGACTCGAAGGACTTTCTTGACTCGCTCAAACTCGACCTGTATCCGAAGGACGTCTACGCGTTCACGCCGATGGGCAAAGTCATTCAACTTCCTCGTGGCGCGTCTCCAGTGGA
>JBIOVO010000332.1:0-42239 GCA_044867735.1 Pyrinomonadaceae bacterium
CGGAAGTTGGAGTGACGTTTGCGGAAGCGATTGTATTGGCGGAGTCAAAGTTCGGCACGATTGGTACGGTTGGTTCTTACTCGCCGCCACAATCGCCTGGGAAGTTTAAAGGATCGGGAGTCGGACCGTCGCCCGCGTACAGTTACTCAGCCGCAGTAGCGGAAGTTGAGGTGAACCCGGACACTGGTCTGGTCGTGGTGGAGCGCGTTTGGATTGCGCACGATATCGGGCGGTCGATAAATCCGATGCTGGTGATGGGCCAGGTTGAAGGCAGTGTTTACATGGGCCTCGGCGAAATTCTCATGGAGGAAATGGTCTATCGTGAGAATCGCAACGTCGTTCACAAGTTTCCGTCGATGCTGGAGTACAAGAGTCCGACGACGATGGAGATGTGCGACGTCAAGACTTACTTGATTGAAGATCCGGATCCGAATGGACCGTACGGCGCGAAGGAAGTCGGACAGGGACCTTTGTTGCCGGTGCCACCGGCGGTTGCGAATGCTGTTTACAACGCTGTGGGAGTCCGAATCGACGAGGTTCCCATCACACCCGAGAAAGTCTTGCGCGCCTTAAAAGACAAGGCGCGTGGCCGCGACGGTCGCTACGGCCCCGATTCCGTCCCCACGGTCGACTGGCCCGACCCCTTACGCGTCCTAACACCCGCGGAAGGCGGTGACGGAACGGAGATGCCAAGAGTCGCAGTGCACTCTTGAAAAGTTTGTAACGAATGGACTTCGAGTGGGATCCCAAGAAAGCGGAAAAGAATCTTCGAAAACATGGAGTCTCCTTCGAAGAAGCGGCTTCCGTATTTGCTAACGAGCTCGCCGCCGTCTACGAAGATCCCGATCACTCGGCGGAGGAACGGCGCTATCTGATTATAGGCAGATCTGTCAGAGACAGGCTGCTCCATATTGCCTTCGCGGATCGCGATTCCCGAATTAGGATCATTAGCGCGCGGAAGGTAACTAGAAAAGAAAGAAAGCTCTATGAAGAAGAAAAAAGATGACGCTTCGGACGAAATGCGTCCGGAATATGATCTGAGAAAACTGAAGTTTGTTGGTCGAGGAATCTACGCTGAACGATTTCGCTCAGGAACCAATCTGGTGCTCCTTGACCGTGATGTTCGAGAGGCTTTTCCCGATGATGAGTCTGTGAACGAGGCTTTGCGAGTGATCGTGAAGGTGGCAAAACAACAAGCTTCCCGTGTCGTTAAGAAGAGTCGAGGACCTCGCCATCGGTCTGCACCTCGCGCTCGAAGCTAACCATTATGATGAGACTGCCCAAGTTTGAATATCACACTCCGCAGACGATCGCGGAGGCGGTGAAGATCATGGGTGAGGCTGGGCCGGTGGGCCAGTTTGTCGCCGGCGGCACGGATCTGTATCCAAATATGAAGCGCCGGCAACAGATGCCGAAGACTGTGATCTCCGTGATGCGTCTGGCCGAGCTTAATCAGATCACCGGCGACGGCAGTCACGGTCTACACATCGGAGCGTCAGTAACACTAACCGACATTTGCGAACATCCGATCATCAATCGCGACTATCCCGTAGTTGCGAAAGCCGCTCGCACAATCTCCACTCCGATCCTGCGGAACATGGGAACGATCGGCGGCAACCTACTACTCGATACCCGCTGCAACTACTACGATCAGAATTACGAGTGGCGCAAAGGGATCAATTTCTGTCTCAAGAAAGACGGCGACGTTTGTTGGGTCGCGCCAGGTAGTTCGAAATGCTGGGCAGTGCAGTCGTCAGATCTCGTGCCCGTGATGGTCGCCATCGGCGCCAAGTTTCGCTTCGCATCGACACTCGGCGAGCGCGTGATCGATGCAGCAGGCTTGTACAACGACGACGGTATCGACTACCTGCACAAACGTCCTGACGAGTTGTTAGTGGATATTCAACTGCCGCCGACAAACGGCTGGCGGGCTTCGTATCAGAAACTCCGGCGACGTGGCGCGTTTGATTTTCCGGTGCTCGGCGTGGCGACCTGGATCAAGACTGACGGCAGCGCGGTCAGCGACGCTCGGATCGTGCTCGGCGCAATCGCCCCATCTCCCATCGAGATCAAAGAAGCGGCAAATGCACTAATCGGAAAACCCCTCGCAGAAGATCAAATCCAGGCTGCGGCAGAAGCCGCCTACGTTAAGGCTCGGCCACTAGATAACACCGATTTCGTCTATCAGTGGCGCAAGCAAATGGCGCGACAGTATACCCTGCGCGCTCTACGCGAGCTGCAGTTTTAACCACAAAGACACTAAGTTGAAAACAAACTTTGTGTCTTTGTGTCTTTGTGGTTAACTCGTCTGTGTGAATGGAGTATCGGCAATCCTACTCGCCGCCGGCCGGTCCACCCGCATGGGCGCGTTCAAGCCGCTGCTTCCCTTCGGAAACAAAACTGTCATCGAATGCTGTATCGACTACCTGCGTGCGGGTGATGCAGAAACAATCGTCGTGGTCCTGGGCCATCGCGCCGAAGAAATGCGCCAGAAACTCGCTGACCTTCCTGTCACGTTCGCCTACAACAACGATCCGGACAGCGAAATGGGAGTCTCGATTGCTGCTGGTGTAGCCGCGCTTCCAATCATGTCCCAGGCAACTCTGATCGCGCTTTGCGACTACCCTGCTGTTCCCGCCACCGTCGTGTCGAGCCTTATTGAAAGCTGGGGAAACGGTGCTCGCCTGGTGAAACCAACCTGGCAGGAACGCGGCGGCCACCCAGTGCTCGTTGATCTAAGCTTTCGCTCAGAGCTGCTTGGGCTCAGTTCAAGTGGTGGCCTGAAAGCGCTTTTCGACGCTCACCGCGAGGAGGTCACACGGTTGCCGGTCGACTCGCCGTACGTTGCTCGCGACATCGATACGTGGGATGATTACCAAGCCTTGCACTTAGAACTCACCGGAAAGCAGGCGCCTGGAACCACCGCAGAATGAGACCAACGAAACCCGGGGTTACGTTCATCTAATGCACCAGTCGAGCAGCCATTTAGGGCTTTCGGCGAAGGAGAAAGATGGTTCGAAAGAGTAAAAAACGAGTCCTGGCCGGGTTGATGACAGTACTGACGAGCTGTGCTGCTTTTGCTCAGAATCCGCCGGTGAACTTCTCGCTAAAGTCAGTTGACGGCCAGACGGTAACTTCTGAAAGTCTTCGTGGCGAGGTCGTAGTCCTGGCGTTTGGCGCCTCCTGGTTGCCGCTGTCCAGGGCGCAACTGCAAGGCGTTAGAAAACTCGCTGATGAGTATAGCAACCGCGGCGTAGTGGTCTATTGGGTCAGCACTGAGTCGGACGATGCGAAGTCGAAGAACTTTGCGAGCGACGAACAACTGCGAGCGTTCGCGCAGAAGTGGGGTTTGAAAGTCACAGTGCTGCGAGATCCTGATGGCGTGATCTCCAAGAAGTTCGGAGTGGACCAGCTTCCATCCATCGTGATTCTCGACAAGCAGGGAAACATCTCCGGTGGGCCGATTGGTGGCCTCGATCCGAATGGAAATCTCGCCGGACAACTGGCGTCGCGACTGGATAAGCTACTTTAGACAGGATTAACAAAATTTACATGATATTTTTCTTGTCATGAACAATCTTGTAATCCTGTCAAAAGCGCATTAGGGCCGCCACAATGGCGGCTCTAATTGTTTTTGACCTATTTACTAATCACCTATCAACAATTAACCTGTTGCGGTATGCCATTCACGCTTATCAATCCACACGCGCTCGGCTCGCCGAGTGGCTATTCGAATGGTCTTCTGACAGAAGCGAATGGAAGACTGCTGTTCATAGCGGGACAAATCGCGTCGGACCAAAATCAAAAGATCGTAAGCGACGACTTTGTAGCGCAGTTCGACAAAGCACTCGAGAACGTGATCGCGGTCGTGACCGCCGCCGGCGGCGAAGCCTCAAAGATCGCACGCCTGATAATCTACGTCACAAACAAGCTTGAGTATCGCGAACGCACGCGGGAAGTTGGTGAGTGCTATCGCAAGCACATGGGCAAACATTTTCCGGCAATGGTCCTGGTCCAGGTGGCCGCGCTTCTTGATGACGCCGCAAAAGTCGAAATCGAAGGGATCGCGGTGTTACCAGCATGAAACAACCAACATCCTTTCTCTATGAACAAAACGCGCTGGGTGTCGCGACGATCACGTTGAATCGTCCTGATCGACTAAATGCGCTGACGTTCGAAGTCTATCGTGAACTTACCGACTTGTTTGCCGACTTGCGCAACGAAAAAGATGTTCGCGTGGTCGTGATCACGGGTGCGGGGAGGGCGTTCTGTTCCGGTGGCGACGTGCACGACATCATCGGTGAATTGTTCAGCCGGAACATGGAGGGCTTACTGGAATTTACGAGGATGACGTGTGAACTCATCCGCAACATCCGCGCGCTTCCGAAACCAGTGATTGCGAGTTTGAATGGCACTACGGCGGGCGCAGGCGCTTGCATCGCACTCGCATCAGATCTGCGCATCGCTAGTGAAGAGGCAAAGATCGCGTTTCTGTTTGTGAAGGTCGGACTCGCCGGCACTGATATGGCCGCTTCGTATCTTTTGCCGCGAGTCGTTGGTCTTTCGAAAGCGACGGAGATGCTGTTCACGGGCGATTTCGTGAGCGCCACCGAGGCGGAGCGAATTGGGTTGTACAATCGAGTAGTGCCGGCAAACGAGTTGACTTCAGCCACTCGCGACTTTGCGGAACGACTAGCACGCGGACCGGCGTTCGCGTTGGGCAAGACGAAAGAGATGTTGAATCGCGAGTTGGACATGAACCTGGAAACTGCGTTAGAGAGTGAAGCGCAGGCGCAAGCGATCTGCATGCAACATCCCGATTATCGCGAGGCTTACGAAGCGTTTGTCGCGAAACGCGACGCGAAATCTCAATGACGGCCACAAGAAAGCACCAAAAGCACATAAAAGTTGCCTGCAACGAAGCGCGCGAGCGCTTTGCGTCTTTGCGCCTTTGCGTGAGAAATCCTAATTGAGCTACACAGAACCCTGTATGGATGGCCTAGTCGCTCAGCTCCCCTTCTTCACTCCCGAACACCGCAGCCTCGCGCAAAGCGTCGCGCAGTTTGTCGCGCAGGAGATCGAGCCGCACGCCACGAATGAAGAAGATGTTGAAGGACTCGCCCGCCACTTCGTTAATCTGCTCGCCGAGGCTCGGCTCCTTAACTACTCTGTCGCTGAATCAACGCTCGACGTTCGTTCACTCTGCCTGATTCGAGAAGCGCTCTCTTACTCCTCTTCTCTCGCAGATCTCGCTTTCGTCATGCAGGGTCTCGGCACTTATGCGATTAGCAAGGCTGCGCCGGATCATGTGCGCGAGTTCTGGCTTTCGCGTGCTGCCCACGGCAAAGCAATCGCAGCCTTCGCCCTGACCGAACCCGAAGCCGGATCCGACGTTGCCGCAATTCAAACTACGGCTCGTCGCGATGGTGAAGCATACGTCATCGACGGGCGCAAGCGATTCATCTCAAACGCGGGCATTGCTGACTTCTACACCGTCTTCGCGAAAACAGGCACACGTGAAGACGGTCGCGCCGAACTTTCAGCCTTCGTAGTCGGCGCAAAGATGCAGGGCTTCAGAGTTGTCGAACGCACGCCGCTGATAGCTCCTCATCCGATCGGAGAGATCGCGTTTGAAGGCTGCCGCGTGCCTGCTGAGGACATGGTTGGGAATGAAGGCGATGGTTTTGGTCTCGCAATGGCGACACTCGACACGTTTCGCGCGAGTGTCGGAGCCGCCGCGTGTGGCATGGCGCGCCGGGCGTTGGACGAATCAGTTCGTTATTCGTCTCATCGCAAACAATTCGGCCGGTTCTTATCGGAACACCAACTGATCCAAGCCAAGCTCGCAGACATGGTCACGGAGCTCGATGCGGCTCGACTGCTGGTCTATCGCGCGGCTTACGCCCGCGACACCAGCGACGGAAGACTCACTCGTGAAGCCAGCGAAGCCAAACTGTTCGCCACCGAAGCCGCCGGACGCATCATCGACAGCGCGGTCCAAATACACGGCGGCACCGGGTTGGTGAGTGGAACAGTGGTCGAGCGTCTCTACCGCGACGTCCGCGCGCTCCGCATCTACGAAGGAACATCCGAGATCCAGAAACTCGTGATCGCCGGCCAACTGCTAAAGGAACCGCTATGAAGCCGCTTTCTCCGGATACAACCCCTCACATCCAACACATACATTACGAAATGATGCGTCAAGTGCCACCTGAACGACGGCTCGCCATGGCGTTTGCGCTTACGAATTCCGCTCGCAATCTAATACTCGCTGATTTACGTCACCGTTTTCCTGATGCGGACGAAGACGAGATGAGACGCAGATTCATCGCGCGTGTATTGCCGCGGGAGGACGTGATTCGTGCTTACGGCTTCGATCCGAAAGCAGAAGGTTTTTGACTCTGTCGATGGATCTTCAACTCTCAGTCTTATCCCACATTGCGGCTACCTTGGAGCAGCTGAGTATTCGGTATGTTCTGGTGGGCTCGTTTGCGAGTTCGATACATGGAATGTATCGCGCCACAGCCAACATCGATATTGTGGCCGAGATCAACACGAATCAAGTTCGTCCACTCTTTGAGGCTTTGAGGAATGACTTCTACGTAGATGAGCGCGCTGTGCTTGAGGCAGTCAATCGACGAAGTTCATTCAACATTATCCACTTTGATTCGGTCTTCAAGGTCGATTTTTTCATTCCAAAGTCTGACGATTTTGCGACCGCAGAACTATCTCGTCGAGAAGTAAGGAGGCTTTCACCAAATAGTAACGAAGTGATCTACGTCGCGACTGCGGAGGATACAGTTTTGGCCAAGCTGCGCTGGTTTCGCGCCGGTCAGGAAACTTCAAATAATCAGTGGAACGATGTTATTGGAATTCTTGCGACAGGTGGCGACTATTTGGATTTGGCGTACCTCTATAGTTGGGGTGAGAAGCTGGGAATCAAAGATTTATTGGAAAAGGCACTCGAGGAAGTGAGACACGATCCAGCGATATGAGAATCAACATCATCGGCGGTGGGCCTGCGGGGCTGTATTTCGCGATCCTGATGAAGAAGATCAGCCCCGCGCACGAGATCAATATATACGAGCGCAATGGGCCGGATGATACTTTCGGTTGGGGAGTGGTGTTTTCAGGAAAGACCCTCGCGAACTTGCGCGCCGCCGATGAACAGTCGCATGCCGAGATCACGAAAGAGTTTGAAGCATGGGACAACGTCGACGTCATCCATGGCGATACAAAGATCTCAATTCACGGCAACAGCTTCTCCGGCATTGCGCGCCTACAGTTGCTGAAGATTCTTCAACGACGCGCAGAACAACTCGGAGTCAACATTCGGTTTCGGGCAGAGGTGCAGGATATCGAGTCGCTGCGGAACGAGTGTGATCTGCTCTTGGCGGCGGACGGTGTTAACAGCACTGTGCGGCTGAAGTATGCGGAACGCTTTCAGCCTGAACTCGATGTGCGCGCCAATCGATACATCTGGTACGGAACAAATCAGCTATTCCATGGACTGACCCTAACTTTTCGCGAAAGCGAGGCGGGCGTCTTTGCCGCACACTCTTACAAGTTCAATCAGTCGACCAGTACGTTTATCGTCGAGTGTGATCCACAGACATGGGACAACGCCGGGTTTGCGCAGATGAGCGGACCGCAAACTCAGGAATATCTCGGCAAGGTGTTCGCCAAAGATCTCGCCGGTCAGCCACTGCTTTCAAACAATTCGAAGTGGATCAACTTTCTGCTCGTAAAGAACCGGAACTGGTTCTTCGAGAACGTCGTGCTGATCGGAGACGCACTTCACACGGCTCACTTCTCGATCGGGTCAGGCACAAAGCTGGCAATGGAAGATGCGATCGCGCTCGCCGATTGCTTTAAGCAGCCAACCAACGTAAACGAGGCATTGACGACTTTCGCCGCCAGCCGGCGGCCAGTGATCGAGGATTATCAGGCGGCTGCGTTTGAAAGTATGGTGTGGTTTGAGAACGCCGCTAAATACATGGATCTCAGTCCAATAAAACTCGCGTACGTCCTCATGACGCGGAGCGGGCGAGTCAGTTACGACGATCTAAAACGTCGCGCGCCTGAGTTCATCCGTCAATATGAGGCCACAGATTTACCCGGATGAATACGGATAAGATCCGTGAATCATCCGTGTCCATCCGTGTTTTTCCATTGAGGCGGTTCCAACCTCCGACGTCCCTCATCGACTGTCGCGATCCCAGGTTCGTCAAGATCCACACGATCCCATAACTTGCACGTTACCGGTCGATGCGCCTGGTCCAGAGCCTCGCAGTAGTTAGTGTAGGTGCAGCGTCGTACTTCATCGCCCCGGCCAAGTTTCACTTTTACAAACCAATCGGGATCGGCAAGCGCCTGCCGCGCCATTCCGACGATATCAGCCTGACCCTTACGTAAAATCTCTTCGGATTGCTCGAACGTTGAGATTCCTCCAGTCGCGATCACCGGTGTCTCGAACCCCGCTTCGTTCACAGCCTGTTTAATCGCTGCGACCAGCGGAACGTTACGTCCAAATGGACCCGCGGCATCGGACAGGACCGTCGGCATGCACTCGTAACCGCTCTGACCCGTGTAGGGGTAAACAGCCTGGCCCACCTTCGGCTGTTGTGCATCCTCGAACTTACCGCCCTTGGAAAGCGACAGAAAGTCGAATCCCTCTGCGGCAAACTCCTTGGCGTAATAGATCGCGTCGTCGACGCGGCTACCTCCGGCAATCACTTCATCAGCTAAAAACCGGACGCCAACAACGTAATCGTCCCCCACGTGCTTACGAACTTCTCGATAAACCTCGAGCGGCAAACGAACACGGTTCTCCCGCGATCCGCCGTAGCCGTCAGTTCGATCGTTCTGCGCGCTCAAAAAACCTGCCATGGTGTAGGCGTGCGCGTAGTGAAGCTCAACTCCATCAAACCCCGCCTCGCGCGCTCGATTTGCGGCGGCTGCAAAGATTGAAGGCAGTTCACTCGGCAGTTCGCGCACGTGCTTGAGATGCACGTCGGTAACTCGCTCGCGATAACCAAACGCCAAAGCCTCAAACTCGCTCGGCCCAAGTACAAACTTCAGAAGCTCGTCATCAGCCTCCTGAAGAAAATCACGCACCTCGTTCTCTGCCGCCGACAACCACTCCGCCCGACCCGTAACTTCCGCTAGCGCGCCGCGATGATGACCGTCCACCTGCAAGAAGCGCTGCATGTATTTCGTCTTCTCAGGCCGTCGCTTCACCGCCAGAAAATCGATGATCTGAATAAACAGTAGCGTCTCGCCACGGCTTGCCTCCTTCACGACATCGACAAGCTGACGCAAACCCGGCAGGAAACGATCGTCACCGATGCGCAGCAATGGCCCACTGGGAATGTCGCGAACTCCGGTCGCTTCCACAACCAGCACTCCCGGACGTCCTTCCGCAAAGCGTTGATACCAGTCGAGGTTCTGTTTCGTCACAAAGCCGTCGTCGGTCGCGCGCCAGGGCACCATTGCGGGCACCCAGGCGCGGTTCTGCGCCCACAGCTTCCCGATCTTTACCCGGCTGTACAGCAGCGACCCCGCGGCTTCATCCGCCGTCGGCCACCGCGTTTCCTCTATTTTGTGCTTAATTGGTTTAGCGAACTTCCACATTTTCCGAATGACAGATTACACGGATTACGCGGATATGCGTAATCTGATAAATTAACCGCAGCAGGAGGACTTCTTTTGTCTGACGATCTACTAAAGTGGCGCAGCGAGTTTCCGATTCTCGATAAAGCAGTCTATCTGATTTCCCACAGCCTCGGGGCGATGCCCAGAGCCACCTACGACCGGCTGCATGAGTATGCCGATCTCTGGGCGACGCGAGGTGTGCGTGCCTGGGCTGAAGGCTGGTGGGACATGCCGGTGAGCGTGGGCGATGAAGTCGCACGCATCATCGGTGCAGCCCCGGGAACCGTCGTGATGCATCAGAATGTCTCGGTCTGCCAGTCGCTGGTGCTCTCGTGTCTGCAACCGACGCCGCAGCGTAACAAGGTCGTTTACTCGGAACTCAACTTCCCGTCGGTGATGTACGTCTACGAAGCTCACGCTCGTGACGGCAACCTTCAGATTGAGATCGTTAAGTCTGACGACGGCATCACGGTTCCGCTGGAACGAATGCTCGCCGCCATCGACGAGACAACGTTGCTCGTTCCCTTTTCGCACGTACTCTTCAAGAGCGCGTTCTTACAAGACGCGCAAGCGATCATCGACCGGGCGCATGAAGTCGGTGCGATGGTGGTGCTCGATACGTATCAGTCGGCCGGAACAGTGCCTTTCAGTGTCAAGGGTCTGAATACCGATTTTGCGACTGGCGGTTCGGTGAAGTGGCTGTGTGGTGGTCCAGGCGCCGGTTATCTGTACGTCAGACCGGATCTGCAAACGCAGTTGGAACCCAAAACAACCGGCTGGATGGCGCATGAGAAACCCTTTGAGTTCGAGACGAACCTGCGTTACGCCTCAAACATCACCAGGTTTCTGCACGGCTCACCAGCGATTCCGGCGCTTTACGCGGCAGAGTCGGGCTACAAGATCATCAACGAGATCGGAGTCGAGAACATTCGTCGCAAGAGCATGCGCCAAACAGACTATCTGATCGCTCTCGCGGAAGAAGCCGGATTCAGAGTTACCAGTCCGAAGGACGTTAATCGGCGTGGTGGAACAATCACCATCGCACATGAACATGCGGCAGCGATGACCAGAGAACTGATCCGCCGCGAGTTTATTGTCGACTATAGACCAGGCGCCGGCATTCGTGTCTCGCCGCACTTCTATAACACCGACAACGAGTTGGAACTGGTAATCAAGGAAATGAAAAAGATCGCCGGCTCAGATAGTTTCAAAGAGCATGAGACGGTGGGAGCCGCTTTCTAAATGTCCAATAACTACGGCGACAATCCGCCACTCTCGTACAACAAATATCTGCGCGTCCAGGATCTGATTTGCCTTCAGGATTGCCGCTCCGAACCGGTCGAACACGACGAACTGCTTTTCATCACGGTCCATCAGGCCTATGAACTGTGGTTCAAACAGATCCTGCACGAGATCGATGCCGCGATTCAGTTATTGGAAGAGGACCGGGTTCCCGCAGCCACGCGTGCTTTACGACGGGTGGTGGAGATTGAAAAGCTGCTGGTAAACCAGATTCACATCCTCGAAACGATGACGCCAATCAGCTTTCTCGCTTTTCGCGAGCAACTCAATCCGGCCAGTGGTTTTCAGTCGATGCAGTTTCGTGAGATCGAGTTCTCTTCCGGACTAAAAGACCAGAGCATTCTCAGCGCATTCTCGGATGACGAGTTTGCGAATGAACGCCTTCAGACACGCATGTCGCAGCCGACGCTTGCCGACTGTTTCTATCGTGTACTCGAACGCCGTGGTCTAAAAGCTCCGCTCACTACAGCGGAGACCGATCCCGCGCAGCAAAAGAAGGCCTATGAACAACGCACCAGGGCGGTGCTCGAAGTTCTCACACACTTCGAGGATCGTTACGAAGAGTTTCAGCTGGCCGAAGCACTTCTCGAACACGACGAATACTTCTCGCTCTGGCGTTCACATCACATCAAAATGGTTGAGCGCATGGTAGGCGCCAAACGCGGAACCGGTGGCTCCGAAGGCATCGGTTATCTCAAAACCACACTCGACAAGAAGTTCTATCCCGAACTCTGGGAAGCTCGCACGTATCTCGATATTTCTCACGGCGGCGGTAGTTGTCCGTTTGCACACTGACGGTGCAAATGCGTCGCCGGATCTAAGTCAGAGGAAGGTTAATGGAGAAAGACAGAAGATCCGCACCGCGCGTGCGCGTCAAACTATCGGCCCGTTGGGAAGGCGTGCTGTCGCGCGAGAATGCCACCGTCACTGATCTAAGCCGTAGCGGATGCTTCGTACTGACCGGAGGCAAGGTCGAAGTAAAAGAGCTCGTGTGGCTGGAGATTCAACTTACCGACGAACAGACGGTTAACTTCTGGGCCGAGGTCGTCGATGAAGCGTCCGAGATCGGGTTCGCGTTGAAGTTCAACTCGAGCAGCCCGGAAGACGAGGAAGCGTTGGCGAAATATCTCGAGTGTCTTTTTCAATCGCAGGCGATAAAGAAAGTCTAGGAGATCACGTTGGCGGTTTCATTTCCCGAAAGGTTCAACATGGCGGACTACTTCCTCTATCACAACGTTGAGGAAGGCCGCGAGAATAAAGTCTGTCTTTACTATGAAGACAAGAAATGGACCTACGGCGAGGTAGCGCGTCTTTCAAACCAAACGGGCAACGTGTTGCGCGATCACGGTGCCGGTATTGAAGATCGGGTTCTGATTGTTCTGCCTGATTGTCCGGAATTTGTTTGGACGTGGTTTGGAGCAGCGCGCATCGGGGCGGTGATCACGATGGTCAATCCGCTGCTGCCAACTGCTGACTATGAATATTATCTCGACTATACCCGCGCGAAAGTTGCCGTAATCCATCAATCAGTTTTGCCGGGGTTTGTCGAAATCGTTGAGCGGTCTCGCTATCTTAAAGGTTTGTTGATTGTGGGCGAAGATTTTTTACTTCCTCTTTTTGACGACCTTGATTCCTGCGGAAAATTTAGCTACTGCGTGAGTAAGGCATCCGTGGAATGCGAACCTGCGGACACACGTCGCGACGATCCTGCGATATGGTTGTTCACTTCGGGTTCAACAGGCCATCCTAAAGGCGCAGTCCACCTGCAACACGACCTGCCGTACAACACCGAAGTCTTTGCGAAGGCAACGATGGGTGTTAATGCTGACGACCTTACCGTGTCGGTGCCTAAGCTGTTCTTTGGTTACGCCACGGGAACCAATCTGCTCTTCCCTTTCGCAGTCGGCGGCGCGACAGCGCTCTTCTCAGAACGTTCGACTGCGGAAAAGATGTTTGAAGTCATCAAACGTTATCAACCGACGATTCTCACGACTGTTCCGACGATGATCAACTCAATGCTGAACGTGCCGGGAGCGTCAGCAGACGATCTGTCGAGCCTGCGGTTCTGTTATTCGGCGGGCGAGGCGTTGCCGAAAGAGCTTTACGAACGCTGGATGAATGCTTATGGCATCGACATCTGCGACGGCATCGGCTCTGCTGAGATGTTTCACATTTACATCACCAATCGTCCGGGTGATATCAAACCGGGAAGTCTCGGCCGCATCGTCGAAGGCTACGAAGCGAAGATCGTAGATGCCGATGACAATGAAGTTCCGACCGGAGAAATGGGAACACTTCGGATCAAGGGCGACTCGGCCGCGCTGTGTTACTGGAACGCGCATGAGAAGTCGAAGGAGACTTTTGCGGGCGACTGGTGCACCAGCGGCGATCAATTTCACGTCGATGAAGGTGGGTACTACTGGTATCACGGCCGCACTGACGACATGCTGAAGGTCTCAGGCGTTTACGTCGCACCGGCGGAGATTGAGAATTGCCTGCTGCAACACGAGGCTGTGCTTGAATGCGCTGTCGTGGGCCATGAGGCTGATGGATTGGTGAAGCCGAAGGCGTTTGTGGTCCTGCGCGAAGGTTTTGTCGCTGGCGATCAGATGGTGGAAGATATCAAGCAATTCGTGAAGAGCAGTATTGCCGTCTACAAATATCCGCGCTGGGTTGAATTCGTTCAGTCGCTGCCGAAGAACGATCGCGGCAAGATCGATCGCAGACAACTCAAAAAGTAATCTGTGTAATCCGTGGACTATCTCCTACGTTCGAGATCGTAATCCCGCAAACGTCGATAAAGCGTAGAAGGTGAGATGCCGAGGATCTCGGCGGTCTTGCCCCGGTGCCAGCCAGTCTGTTCGAGTGCGGCGAGAATCTGCTGTCGCTCAACTTCTCGCAACGATCCGGGCGCCGAGGCAACAGCAGGCGCCGCGGGTATCTCGCCCGCAACCGACGGTGCGACGTTCGTTAAAGCCGGCGCCGCAACTGCGGGCCTCGTCACTTCAGGCGGAAGCTCCGAAAGCGTGATCCGCCCATTGTTCGAGAGAATCACCGCGCGCTCCAAACAATTTTTCAACTGCCGCACATTTCCCGGCCAGCCGTACAATCGTAGCGCGGTAAAAGCTTCTTCACTCAACTCCGGTGGACTAGTACCTGCAATCTGTTTCAACAGATGGCGCGCGAGAGGGTCGATGTCCTCGGGACGTTCTCGCAAAGGCGCCAGACTGATCTGAAATCCGTTGATGCGGTAAAGCAGATCGGATCTGAATACACCATCGTTAACAACCGTGTCGAGGTTGCGATTGGTGGCAGCGACGATTCGAACGTTCACTTCGACCTTCCTGACGCCGCCAACTCGGAAGAACGTTCGCGTCTCAATCGCACGCAAGAGTTTCGCCTGTAACTGCGCCGGCAGTTCCGTCACCTCGTCGAGAAACAGCGTTCCACCGTCGGCGAGCTCAATGAGACCGAGCTTTCGGCCCTTTGCACCGGAAAACGCTCCGGCTTCGTAGCCAAACAATTCCGACTCGAGCAGCGATTCCTGAAACGCCGCGCAGTTGAGATCCACAAACGAAGCTTCAGATCGACTCGAGAGCCGGTGAATCGCGTGGGCCACCAACTCTTTTCCGGTGCCGGACTCGCCGGTGATCAAGACTGACGCTTCCGAAGGCGCGACACGTTCGATCAACCGGATCGCTTCCTTCATCACCTCCGAAACAGAAACGATCTCCGGCAGTGCGGACTGACGCGCAAGCTGTTCACGCAATCGGACGTTATCAACACGCAAACGGCGTTTGTCGGCCGCTTGCTTCACGCGCACGTCGAGTTCGGTAATGCTGTAGGGCTTGGTGAGGTAATCGTAGGCGCCGAGCTTCATCGCTTCGACGGCGGTTTCCACGGTCGCCTGGCCCGTCAACATGATCACTTCAGGCGGATTGGGCCGTTGATGCACCCGCCGTAACAGCTCCATGCCGTCGATGCGCGGCATGTTTATGTCGCACAGGAGAACATCGACATTACTCTCTTCAAGCCGGCGTAGAGCGGCTTCACCATCAGGCGCCGCCTGCACGCGATAGCCGAGCCTTTCCAATTCCTTTTGCAGGACCAGGCGCAGGTTCGCCTCGTCTTCTGCGATCAGAATTCGTGCCTGCTGTTGCTCGCTCAAACTGTCTGTTCCTCGCTTAGATTGACGGCAGAAAGGGTGATCGTGAAAGTGGTGCCTGTTCCCACGGTCGACTGCACATCAAGTGTGCCGCCGTGCTCCGTTAAGATACCATAACATACGGCGAGCCCAAGACCGGTTCCGCGCCCTATTTCTTTGGTGGTAAAGAACGGTTCAAAGATCTTGGGCAGGTTCTCCGGCGGGATTCCGACGCCGGTGTCGCTCACCTCAACCACGACCTTCGAATCTTCGTTGCGGCCGACGATCGTCAACACGCCGATCTCGCCCATCGCATCAAGCGCGTTCGTCGCGAGCGCTATCACGGCTTGCTGCAACTGACCGGGATCTCCTGAAACCGGCAACAAGTCATGTGCTATTTCAACTTTGAAATCGATGTCGGCGCTGCGCTTTTGATGCAAAAGTAAACGCACGGCAGATCGGATTATGTCGGCAAGGTTTATGGTTACGTGGTCCGAGGTGCGCGTCCGGCTAAAGTCGAGCAGGCCCATCGTAATGCTCTTACAACGAAACGCTTCGCTACGAATCAGGCCAAGGTATTCACGCAGATCTTCGAGCGACGACGAACCGTCAAACTCACCTTCATTCACGCGAGCTTCGAGTGACTCCGCACAGGCGGAGATCGTCGCCAGCGGATTGTTGATCTCATGGACCACGCCCGCCGCCAGCCTACCGACGGCGGCAAGTTTCTCAGCCCGTGCAATCGCCCGATTCGCTTCGACGCGATCGGTAACCTCTTCGCCAACGGTAATCACGTGACTAACCTGTCCCGTGTTGTCGGCAAACATCGGAATCTTGCTGATAACCCAATGGCGAATGTCACCTTTCGGCGATGGTGTCTCCTGTTCGATGCGTTCGATCTCACCGCTCTCGAACACACGCTCGAACTCCTCCTCCAGGACATCGCGCGGCTGGCGCGTCAGCACGTCGAAAACGTTCTTTCCGAGCACTGAACCTCGTGGAATACCCAACTCGCCGAGTTCGCGGTTGCGGTTCCATGCCACCACTCGATACTCGCGATCGATCGCGTACAGCGACAAAGGCAGACTATCCACGATCGCTTCGATCAGTCGCTTTTGCGCTTCTGCTTCAGCGGTTCGCTTTTCTACTTCTCGAGCGAGGCTCAGCGAAGTGTCGCGCGCCGCCTGGTAAAGCGAACAGATGTGCGCGGCGAGCGATGTCTGTTGCGCTGCGGCTTCGATCAAACGTCTTTCAGTTTCGCCACACTCTTCACGACGATCGAAAGCAACGATCAGCGCGCCCTTCGCCCGTCCGGCAAATCGAAAAGGCGAAACAAACTCCGTTACGTGAATGTCATCGCGGAGCAGGAACTCATCCTTTTCACTAATGAGCATGGCGTTGGCCGATTCCGCGGAACGCAACCAGGTCTGCAATGCCTCGAGCTTAAGTAACGACTGGTCGTCGGCAGCTCCCTCTCGATCGAAGACGCACAATGCATGTTTGTCACGTCCAGTCGTCACGTACGCAGCGCAGAGCGACGCATCGATCGCTTCGTAAGTTGCGCCGGCCACTCGCCTGACTAACTGCTCCGGTTCGAGAGCGCGCAGCAGCCCACGTCCGATGTCGGAGAGAAATCTGAGTTCGCGATTGCTGCCGATTAGCGCCCACTCACGTTGTGACGTACGAACGTGAAGACTGACGCGCGAAAGAAGTTCGCCGGGCGTCGAGGGTTTGGTGATGTAGTCGTCAGCGCCGGCGGTGAATGCCTGGACTTTGCGCGTCTCGTCGTCGCTTTCGGAAAGGGCGATGATCGGCAACTTGCTCGTCGCCGGCTGTGCTCGCAGGAGTTTGCACAGCGCCAGTCCATCGACGCCCGGCATCTCGAGATCGAGGGCGACCAGATCGCAACGCACACCCCGCAATACACGAAGGGCGGAACCAGCCTCGGTGGCAGTCACAACACGATACTGCGCAGTTTCGAAGATTTCGCGAAGCCTATCGCGGGCTGCCGCGTCGTCATCAACTATTAGTAGTGTTGCGTTTTGATTGTCGGCGGGAGCAACCATGCTTTCAGCAGGGCACGTCGAGCAGACACGCCTCGAAGTCGATTGAAAGCGATGATTGACGATTATGTCAAGAATTTAAGCTTGTCCACAGATTTCACAGATTAATCTGCGTAATCTGTGGAGGGCCTGGGTCCTCAGGCAATTCGGACGTGACGGCCCGCCCGAGCCGGTGGGTTGACTTCACCCGGTACATCTCATTGTCAGCGGCGATCACGAGCTGGTCCAAAGTCTCACCATTGATGCCAAACGTTGCGGTCCCAACGCTGATCCCCACGCGCGCAAAACGGTTTCTGCCGACCGAAAGCGAGAACTTTGAAACGGCGCCCTCGATACGCGCACACAGTTCCTCGACCTGTGCGCCGACAACCTCCTGCACTAGCGCAACGAATTCGTCCCCGCCATAGCGAGCGAGGAAATCGTACTCACGCAGCTGACCCTCGATAATCTGCGCCACTTCGCGGAGCATCTTGTCGCCCACTTTGTGGCCGTAGGTGTCGTTGACGTTCTTGAATTCATCGAGGTCGAGCATCACCACCTGGAACGTCCGATCCGTGCGTCGCGCGCGCGCTGCTTCTTCGTCAAATCGCAACGCCAGGTAACGCGCGTTAGGCAGGCCTGTGAGCGGATCAGTCAATGCATTCGACTCAGCTTCCGCATGTTGCATTGCGTTTCCGAGTGCGTCGGACGCGAGGCGAGTAACGGTTTCGAGCAATCGCATGTGGTCGTCGCTGTACTGCTCGAGCTCGGTCGAGTAAACCGACAGCGCGCCGAGCAGCACCTCGTCCTTGAACAATGGCAACGAGGCCATCGAGCGATATTTGATCCCGGCGTCCGGATTCATGTCCGTGAAGTCCAGGCTCGGATGAAGTTGGTTGACCGGCTTCCGATTCGCGAGCGCGAACCCAGTCACACCTTCACCAAGCACGATGCATCGGCCCGCCAGTTTTTGCGCATTCTTGCCGGCGACGTGGCGTGCCGTCGCATAACCTTTCGCATCGTCAAAGAAGTAGACGACACACGTGTCGAACGGGACCACGTGGCCGACCTTATCGACGAGAATCTCAAGCGTATGTTCAACGTCCAGAGACGTTCCAAACGTGCGAGCGATCTCATACAGCGCATAGACCTCGCGATGCGCCTTCTTGATCTGGTCGTAAGCGATGAAAGAACCACGCTCACGAGTTTGGGCCATGTCAACGGTACTCAGTTGAATAGGCGGATCGCTGGAGTAGTTTGCTGGTTGCTGCTGGAGGCCGAGTCTCTCGATCTCCGCGTCAAACCGTGGCAGGTTTTTGATGAACTGCTCGACTACGACCGGATCGAAGTGAATTCCAGATCCACGTAACAACAAAGCCATCGCTTCATCCAATGTCATACCGCGCCGGAAAGGCCGGTCTTCACGAACTGAGTCAAAGCAATCGACCACTGAGATTATCCGGGCAGTAATTGGGATTTGTTCACCCCGAAGCTTGTCGGGATAGCCACCGCCGTCCCACTGTTCGTGATGATGCCGGATGATGGGAATAACAGGATACGGAAAGTCTACGCGTCCGAGGATTTGTGCACCCACGACCGTGTGAATCTTCATCTTTTCAAATTCGGCCGGAGTTAAAGGTCCGGGTTTGTTCAGGATGTGCGGCGGCACTGCGAGTTTGCCGATGTCGTGAAGCAACGCGCCCGCCTTCAACGCGGCGATCTCATCTGGCGAGAGTCCAAAGACTTCGCCCATGCCCGCGGCATAGATCTGCACGCGCCGGACGTGACAATGCGTGGTTTGATCCTTGGCGTCGATCGCAGTTGCGAGAGCTTCCGCAGTGGCGAGATGAAGTTCACTTAACGCTGCGATCTCGGCAGTCTTCGACTGCAAACGAGACCGAACGCTTCGATAGATCAGGTAAGTTGCAAGAATGTATACCGGAGCGAGAATGAGAAAAGGGAGTAGAAACGTACCGTAAATCAGTTCCAGGGCAAGAGGAACGATTAGCAGGATCCAGGAGATCCAGAGCTGGTTAGTAAGCCACCAACGTGAAATAGACTCGCGCATAGAAACGCCTGCCACCGTCAGGTGGTTTGCCGAAGACAGAACTGGGAGCAACTCAGTCCTGTCTCCGGCGAATTGGGCAAGTGGCAGTCCTTGTCGGAAGGACTGCCGTGCTGGGTGAGATGTTTCTCGGCTCGTCGTTGTCATAGAACTTGGTTGCGGCTACGGACCCCGTGCGGAGAGTCCGCGAAGCCAGAAGGCCTCTGAGCCGCGTTCTGCCTATTCACAACTGGCGTGCCGCACGAATTTCCGTTGATTCTTCAACAACCGATCTGCATCACTGCAATTTGACAGGTCAGATTGAAAACTTCGGTCAAGCTAACAGCACTGGCCGCAGACGAACGCTGACAACGCTGATCTGCGTCAGCCGCGTTTATCTGCGGCCAGTTCTGCTAATATCCCCAAACAATGAAGTTCCTGCCCCGGACTGAACCCTACGATCAAGTCGGATACATTGATCTGCTGCGTCGCAATCGCAGTTTCAGACAACTGTGGCTCGGGCAGGTCGTGAGTCAAATGGGCGACTGGTTCAACACCATTGCCCTGTACACGATCATTCTGCAACTCACCGGTTCCGGTCGCGACGTGGGACTGCTGCTCGTTGCGCGCTTCGTGCCGAGTTTCTTCTTCGGTCCGATTTCGGGTGTCATCGCCGACAGGTTTAGCCGGCAGAAGATCATGATCGTGTCTGACTTGCTTCGGGCGCTGGTCGTGTTGGGATTCCTGCTGGTACGTCGGGCCGAGCACCTGTGGATAATCTACGTCCTGACGGTTTTGCAGCTCGGGCTTTCTACGTTCTTTGAGCCTGCAAAAACGGCCGCGATTCCTTCGATTGTTGAAGATCGTGAACTGGTAGCGGCAAACGCAATCTCTTCAGTCACATGGTCGGCGATGCTCACCATCGGCGCGGCGATCGGTGGCATCATCACTTCCCGCTTCGGGACTGATGTCTCCTTCCTTTTAGACGCCGGTACTTACCTGCTTTCGGCAGCGTTGATCGCCAGTATTCGTGTTCCCAAACGCAAGAAACGCGAGAAACAGAAGATCTCGGTGAGCCGTCTTTTGGGAATCAGAGAGACTATCGAGGGAATCAAGTACGTTATGGAACGTCCCCGCGTACTCGCGATGCTGCTGGTCAAGCCGGCCTGGGGACTTGGCGGCGGCATCCTGACGCTGCTGGCCGTGTTTGGCGAACGAATTTTTCCGATCGGTAAAGGCGCTGCGGGAGGAATCGGCGTTCTTTTTGCGGCGCGTGGGATTGGCACAGCGGTCGGCCCGATCGTGGCGCGACGCATCGCCGGCGAAGGCGAGAGGCGGATGCAGGCATCTATCGGGATTGCATTTCTAATCGGCGGCGCGTTTTACATCGCCTTCGGAAGTGCGACCAGTTTTATTTTTGCACTGGTCGTGTTGGGGATTGCACATTGCGGTGGCAGTATTTTGTGGGTTTTCTCAACTGTGATGTTGCAACGAACAGTAGTAGATAGTTTTCGTGGCCGAGTTTTCGCCGCGGAGCTCGCGTTACTGACTTTGACCATGGCGGCATCGAACTACGCGACGGGCGAACTTCTCGATCGGGTCGGCGTACATCCTCGCATCGTAACCGTCGGCATTGGAATCTTCTTTATGCTGCCTGGTCTGGCGTGGTTTCTAAGTCAGCGCTGGTGGGACCGCGATTCAAAAGTCGAAGTGCCGGAGCCAGTACCTGAAAGTGTTTATGATTAAGATTGGAGTCATGGGTTCAGCGGCGTCGGAGAGTGCGCGCCTGGAGACGGGTAACACGCTCGTCGAAAAGGCCGAACGACTGGCGCGCGTGATCGCGACGAAAAACGTCATACTCCTGACCGGCGCAACTACAGGGATAGTCTATGTCGTCGGAAAGACTGCACACGATTCGGGCTGTTTTCACATCGGCATCTCTCCGGCGATGAACAACCAGGAGCACGTTGAGACTTATAAGATGCCGCTTGATGCGTGCGACGCTTTGATCTACACGGGATTCGGATTGAAAGGACGCAATGTCGTGCTCGTGAGATCGTGCGACATCGTGCTGTTCGTCGCAGGCGCGATGGGTTCGCTCAATGAATTCACGATTGCGCACGATGAAGGAAAGATCATCGGCTGTCTCGGCGGAACCGGCGGCGTGGCGGATGAATCGGAGTATCTGGTGCAGCGCTTCGGAAAGCGCGGCGGCGGGCAAGTTATTTATAACGAGGACCCGGAGCTGTTAGTGGCGAAATGTCTGAGTGCTTTTTCTTAACCACCTTTGCGTCTTTGCGTCTTTGCGTGAGAAAACCTCTTTAAGTAATGAACGAATCAACAATCGTGGCCCACTACTCCGGCGCAGCCGTACCGGTATCGGACTTCCAAAACGCGATCTGGCAGCAATGCGAACCAATCCAGATTACCCTTCTGTGGTCGGGCGAACGCGCCGCTACTTCCCGGCACGCCGAAGCGCGTCTCGTGTGGTCCGACGATGGCGTTCACGTTCGCTTCGTTTGCGCTCAACAAGAACCGCTTGTTGTCTCAGAAAACCCAATTACCCACAAGAAAACTCTTGGACTTTGGGATCGCGATGTTTGCGAGATCTTTCTGGCCCCTGATCCGAAAAATTCTGGTCGTTATTTTGAGTTTGAAGCCGCGCCGACCGGCGAATGGGTCGATCTCGGCATCACGCTTAAGCCTACCGGCAGAGAAACAGACTGGGACTTCGCATCCGGGATGACGACCGCTGCACGACTCGAAGGCGATCAACTGCTTGTTGGGATCAGAATTCCGTGGAGTGAGGCTATTCCAAAACCACAGGCTGGGGATGTTTGGCGTGTAAATCTATTCCGTTGTGTGGGACCGGAGTCGCCCAACCGTTATCTTGCCTGGCGCCCTACCAGAACTCCCGAACCTAACTTTCACGTCGCGGAGGCGTTCGGGTTCTTGAGGTTCCAATAAAGAATTTCTCGCGCAAAGGCGCAAAGACGCAAAGTTATGACCTTCGGCTGCCGAGTTCAGAGTTCAAGCTTTAGCTTGTGCCTTCGGAAGGAGCAGCCTAAAGGCTGAACTCTGAACTCTCGAAACCGCAGGTCTTCCTTTGCGTCTTTGCGCCTTTGCGCGAGAAATTCTTAATTAGTTACTCAGCACTTTGGCGACGTACTTCTCAAAACTCATCCGATCAGCATCGCTCATCTCCAAAATACGTGCGCCAATCAAGTAACCCGTGTCTTCGCGGCTGTCTTCCAAACTCTCATATCTCACGGTCGCAACCTTCATTTCCACTGGACCAGTCGGCAGTTCCAGCTTGACGTGCAACTTCCGATCGGCGCCCGCGAGGTAGTGTTCGCCGATTCGAATCGCCGGAACGATCAATGCCAGCCCTGTCGTGCTCACATCCAGCGTATGCCCATCCAGCGTCGGCAGCCGGCGGGCGCCGTTTGAACTGACTCTCGGATCCGACAAACTCAGGTTGAAGGTCAGACGCGCGCAAACACGTTTAGTCCGCCGCCGATTGCCAATGAAGCGGCGTAAACGCGACACGATTCTGCGGGGCAGTTCCGACATCTCCGGGTACCGCTAAGTATTCTCGGACAATTGAGGAAGGGCAAACTGTTTGGTAAGCGATTGGGGGCCGTCGCGATCCCATTCTAGAGAACCTGATTGCACGGACGCAACAGTTTAATTCTTGAGCTTAATTCTTGACCAGGAGAGGCTTGCCGCCGTTGTCGCCGTTGCGGACGCCGGAAGCGTCGAGATAGTAGGAAAGGCGGCCGGTTCGTCCGTATTGTGCGGGTTCGGCGGTGGCGTACCACGATTTGCCGTCTGCGGAACGAAAGATCTGAAAGCGGTAACCGGTGGTCTCGGTACCCTCGATGTCCTTCGGAATCAGACCGCCGGCAATCAATTCAGCCATGTTTCCAAACTTCTTGTCGTGGCTTTGGCTATAGACCACCTGGGCTAGCGTGATACGAGTCATCATGTCCTGGACGTCGTTGTGGTGGGCCGTGATGCGGGTCTCAAAAAAGAACCTTTTTCCCTGTTTCCTGACGAGTTCAAGATTATCTTTGTCACCGATGACCCAGGCGTTATCGAGCTTGATAAGGGGAACTGGTTCGATCTTGTCCTTCCCGTCAGGGTCGGGCACCTTTACGAACACAGCCGCCGTGTCGCCGCTGACCTGCTCGCCCTGAACGTCAATAACAGCCTCTTTGACCGCAAAAGCCATCTTCTCGAAATCGGGTCGCAGGTCGTCGAATTCCTGCTGCGTTAGACCCTCGACGGCGATTCGATAGATCGACATCCCAAACGCTTCGCGAAACTTCTTCTCGCGCATCATCTTGTAAAACTCGCGCGTGACTTCAGTTGGCGTGCGCGCTGTGTTCTGCGCGAACCCGGAAGCGGAAGTTGCGATCAGGAGCGTTAGCAAAGCACAGCAAAGCGCTGGGATTCGGTGCAGTATCAAGATTGTTACCTCAGTTTATCGAAAGGCGCGCTCCGGGATTAGCAGCGCGCCTTTAAGATGAATAGTCAAACTATCGTGGCGACTTAACGACGTTCGCGTTTCGGCGCCAGGATTATTTCTCGACCGACCAGGTAAAGAATAATCATCAACACCAGGAACGGCAGCAACGACAGTATATCGGCCCACGGTCCGTTAAAGAACGGATTATGATCTCTGGACCAATGTTCAATTCCCTCGCTTTGCTCTTTCCACAAGCCGGCGAAGAAAGCAATAAATACTGCCGCCAGCGCGCCTCCGGCAATATAACCCGAGGCCATCAGCACGCCCGAGCTCTTGTCTGTCTCAGCTACCAGTTCTTCTTCCGTCAGTTCCCTGTTTTTGAACTTCCTGCGCAGGTACTTATCAACCAGCCAGCGGATCATACCGCCGATAAAGATCGGACTGGACGAAGAGAGTGGCAGGTAAACGCCCACCGCAAAAGCGAGCGAAGGAATTCCCGCCATCTCGAGCACGATTGCGATCATCACGCCGAGCAGCACGAGTCCCCAGGGCAACTTCTGATTGAGAATGCCCTTGATGATGTAAGACATCAGCGTGGCCTTCGGAGCGTCGTACTTGACTACAGACGAACCATCCGGCGCCGTTCGGTGAGTGCCGTTGATTCCGGGATCGACGTAGTAAACCAGTGCACCCTGCTCGTCGACGAGATACTTACCAGCCGGACCGTTCGTTTCGTCGATCTTGTGCCACGTCTTGTATTTCTTAGTGTCGGGAACAACCAGCCCGTGTCCAGGAGTCTCTTCTGGTCCAAGCTTGGTCATGTCAGCGCGAATGTCCACCGGGAAATTGCGTTCAAGCTGATACGCCACCTTACCTGAATCATTCACGAGATATTCGCCACCTGCGAGTCCGACCACCACAGGCGCCTTTGGATCGTTCTTCAGTAACCTGAAGTTTCCGGTCTCGGCAGGTTTTGGTACTTCGGTGTAAGCAGGAAGTGCCGCCAGAGCAGCGCCCTCAACTTGCGGAGCATTCGCAACGGCCTTGAACGTTGATTGCGGCACATACACAGTACTCTGGTCGTTAAGCCGCAGCAGGATTGGTCCGAGGATCAGCGCCGAAGCAAGTGCGCCGACGAGAATCGCCATCTGTTGATACTTCGGCGTGGCGCCAACCAGAAAACCTGTCTTCAAGTCCTGTGAAGTCGTGCCTCCATTTGACGCGGCGATACAAACGATACCGCCGATCGAAAGGGCGGTGACGTAATAGGTCTCTCCGCTCCATCCAACGATCAGGAAGATTAGACACGTCAACAGCAGCGTGGCGACCGTCATACCCGAAATCGGATTTGACGACGAACCTATCTCACCCGTCAGTCGCGACGAAACCGTTACGAACAGGAATCCAAAGGCGATGATGAGTATCGCGCCGAGTAGATTGAACTGAAGGTGAAGCTGCGGCAGGATCATGATCATCGCGATCAGAACCAGAATGCCGCCGACCACGATCTTCATCGAGAGATCCTGATCTGTGCGCGGCAGATTCGCACTCGCTGACTGCCCGCCACGCAAGTCGCTCAAACCACCTTTGAGGCCGTGCCAGATCGTGGGTAGCGATCGAAACAGACTGATAATGCCGCCGGCCGCAACCGCGCCCGCGCCGATGTAAAGCACGTAAGCGCCGCGGATAGCATCGGGCCCCATTTGACTGATCGGAACCGTTCCGGGGGTAAGTGGTGTCGTCGATCCTTCGCCGAAAAACTTGATTGCGGGAATAAGAACCAGGTAAGCGAGCACGCCGCCAGCACACATGATCGAAGCGATGCGTGGGCCGATGATGTAGCCTACGCCGAGGAGCGCCGGCGAGATCTCTGCCGCCAGCGATCCGGCTTTGAAAGGCGCACCAAAGACTTTGCTGGGAATGTCTTTCCAACCCTTCAGCGCCGCCATACAGACCTGGTAAATGAGGCCGATTCCGAAACCGGTGAAGATCGTCTTCGCGCCCGAAGCAGCCTCTTCAGTTTCCGCAGCTTTGGCTTTGTAAACAGGATCCGCGGCGGCGCGAGACTCGTCGGAAGCGCCGGCTTTCAAAACCTCCGCGCAAGCCGTGCCTTCCGGATACTTCAGGATGCCGTGCTGCTGCACGATCAACGCTCGGCGCAGCGGAATCATCATCAGGATTCCGAGTAGACCGCCCATCGTCGCCACCAGCATCACGCGAGTGAATTCCAAGTCAAACCCGAGAATGAGAATCGCGGGCATCGTCACGCCGACGCCGAAAGCAATCGATTCTCCGGCGGAGCCTGCGGTTTGGACGATGTTGTTTTCAAGGATCGTGGCTTCGCGTACTCCGATTTTGCCGAGTAAACGAAAGAGACTGATGGAGATTACGGCGACGGGTATGGACGCGCTGACAGTCAGTCCAACCTTTAGAACGAGCCACAAGGACGAGGCTCCGAAAACCATTCCGAGCAACGTGCCAACGATTAACGGGAGTGCGGTGAGCTCGCGAACCTGCGTCTGGGCCGGAATGTATGGCCGAAAGGTGGCGAGCAATGGATTGTCAGGTACGGCAGGCTTAACTCCGGCAACATTCGGAAACTCATTCGCACCGACGCTTTCAGAAGACATCCGGTTTGACCTCCAACAGTTTTTCGTACAACGGGGAGTGCAGTGGGGTTTTGAAACGCCGTTACTTTACACGGGCGGCCCGCAGTCGGCAAGCCGGGTTGAACGGCTTTTGAAGCCCGAGAATTCAGAGGTTTTGAACCGCGCCACCGGTCGATAGGTTGCCCAACTGCGGCCACAAAGAGGCACATAAAGCACAAATGATCCGACCCATCTGAAACTTTGTATTGGGAACCACGTTGGAGTGGTGCCCCTGGCATGGCTTTGGAATAAACCCTTGTGTCTTATGTGCCTCTTTGTGGCAAACTGCAATGGATGCGTACCCGAACAATCCTTTCGTTGCTGCTCTTTGTGTGGCTTTTTCCCGTCCCGTCCGCTCAGTCGCAGGCCAAGATTCCGGCACCGGCTGAAGTTCTCGGATTCGTGCCCGGCGAGGACCGCAAGCTCGCCTCGTGGGATCAGGTAATCGACTATTTCCAGCGACTCGACGGCGCCAGTGACCGTGTGGTCTTTGAAACGCTGGGACAGACGTCGATGAACAAGCCGTTTGTCATGGCGACCATCAGTACGCCTGCGAATCTCGCGCGGCTCGAGGAATTCAAAAGGATCCAGGATCAACTGGCAGATCCTCGAAAGCTGGGACCGCTCGCGACGCGCGATCGCAAAGCCGCGGAGTTGATAAAACGCGGCAAGACGATAGTCCTCATCACATGCGGCATTCACTCGACCGAAGTTGGCTCATACCTCTCAAGTATGCTGATCGCTCATCGCCTCGCGTCATCCACCGAGCCCGCAATTCAAAAAGTGCTCGATAACACGATCGTGCTGCTGGTTCCATCTCTGAACCCTGACGGCGTGGACATCGTCAAGAACTGGTACGACAAGACACTCGGCACGCCTTTCGAAGGCACCGATCCGCCGGAGCTTTATCACAAATACACGGGTCACGATAACAACCGCGATTGGTATGCCTTCACGCAAGTCGAGACACAGCTCACAGTCGATAAGATTCACAATGCCTGGCATCCGCAGATTGTCCACGACATCCATCAGCAGGGCGCTTTTGGTTCTCGTCTGTTTCTGCCACCTTACATGCCTCCGGTCGAACCAAACGTGCCGAAACCGATCATCCAGGGCTTCACACAACTCGGAAATTGGATTGCGACCGAAATGCGTGCGCAGGGCTTTCAGGGGATAACGACTAACTCGACGTACGATGCGTGGACGCCCGCGCGCGCGTATTCGCATTACCACGGCGGCGTTCGCATTCTGTCTGAAACTGCTTCGGCAAAGATTGCTTCGCCGACGACGTTGAAGTTGGAGGAACTGCGATCGCGCGAAGGTTACGATCCGCAAAAGGAGTCGCCGAAGTTTGGGCCAGTCTGGCCGGGTGGTGAGTGGCGTCTAGGCGATATCACCAAACACATGACGACGGCTGCGTTTTTGTTGTTGGACCATGCGGCAACGAATCGAGAACAATGGCTTAGCCGGTTTTATGCGATTGGTAAAGAAGCCGTGCGGCCACGACGACCGGGTGAACTCTTCGGGTTCTTGATTGAACCGGGAAACGGTTGCGCCTCGCTTTTCAGTATTCTCGAGCGCGGAGGCGTAGAGATCAGCTCGCCAAAGCCGGGAACCAACTTCAAGATCGGCACTCGAACGTTCGCCGATGGCACAGAGCTGGTTAGAATGGACCAACCTTACGGCGCCTTTGCCAAAACACTACTCGAGGTCCAACGCTATCCGAATCTGAGAGATGAGACCGGACATCCGATCGCTCCTTATGATGTGACCGCTCACACGTTACCTTTATTGATGGGCGTGACCGTTCATCCTGTCAAAGCGCCTTTCAGCTATTCAAAACCAATCCGGCCAATCACAACTGTCATCGGAGGCAGCAATGCCTGCGCGCCCGAGCCCAGCACGAACCAGCCCGCAATCTATCATTCATCCGTTCCCGCGATGGATGAAGGCTGGACCAGGTGGATTTTGGATTCGAAGTCGATCCCTTACGGTGTCGTTGGAGATAAAGAACTGCGAGTGGGCAACACGGTCCACAAGCCACATCCTGGCGTTACGTTCAGGTACTACACGATTCTGTTTCCCGATCAGTCAGCGCGAAATCTTTTTGAGGGTTACAAAGCCGGCGCAATGCCGCCTGAATACACCGGTGGACTCGGACCAGAGGCAGTGAGGCACCTACGTTACTTCGTCGAAACCGGCGGCACGCTCGTGTTTCTGAATCGCGCGTCGAACTTCGCGATCGAACAGTTCAAACTGCCGCTGAAAAACGTCGTCGCAGGGTTGCCGCGCACAGACTTTTATGTGCCGGGATCGATTCTGCGTATCGAGTTGGATACTACACATCGACTCGCGGCGGGAATGACGAAGGAAGCGATCGCCTGGGTTGAGGACTCACCGGTTTTTGAGATCACGAACGATCCGGAGGCGACGGTACCGGCGGCAAACGTCCGAGTTGTCGCTTCATATCCGGCTGAAAAGGATCCGCTGCTTTCTGGTTGGTTACTCGGTGGCGACAAGCTCAAAGGCAAAGCGGCGCTGGTGGAAGTAACGATGGGAAAGGGACGCGTGATTCTATTCGGTTTCCGACCGCAGTACCGCGCGCAATCGGAGGCCACGTACCCGTTGTTCTTCAATGCGTTGATATCAAGATAGGAATTACTCGCGCAAAGAAGCAAAGGCGCAAAGTTAAGACCTCCGGCAGCCGAAGGTCAGAACTTTGCGCCTTTGCGCCTTTGCGCCTTTGCGCGAGTAATCCTAATTCGACCTCTTCCCGTTCCTTGAACTTTTTGTGCAGACAGGCGTATAAGGTCATTGCGGACCGCAATGGTCATCTTCCTTCTTAGTTCAGTTCTTTTCTTAGGCCTACTCGCTATCGCCATTTATTTCTGGCAGAAACCCGCGAATACATCGCAAACTATTGAACTGCCTCAGCCTCCGCAATCGCGTGGTCTTTTTTCCGATTTCAGCGTTAACCAGCTTAGAACTCCGGAGCAAGTCAAACCTCCAGAAGCTGTTCCGAAAGTAACCGAACAGCTCTTCGAACAGGCTATCGCCGCCATCCGCGCCTTCCAGGAATCTCCCAACAGAAACTCCACCACAAAGCTACTCCACGTTACCGCCCTTTCCGACGATGCGAAAAATTACGGACGGGCGGTCGAGCTGGTGCTCATGTCGTGGCGAGATGGAAGTCTGTCTGACGTGACTGCGGCTGACTTGCAATCGTTATTCACCAGTGAGTACTGGGTGCTTTCATCCAGCACTCGAACTTCAGGAGCGGGGTTTGTTCTCAAAGAGACTCTCTCCGCTGCAAACCGTGAACTGCAAACTAGCTACAAACCTAACTAACCATCAACTGCCTCCAGTTGAATCGAAAGAGAAACACCATGCAAAACTTTGAGGTTACATCTACTTTACCCGTGTTTTTCGGAATTGCCCTCCTGATCATCATCCTCCTCCTGATTGTGAAACACTACTTCCTCCTCAACGTCGGCGCGCGCGAGATCGCGATCAAAGAACGCAGGTATTTCGGCCCAAAGATGCCGCCGGGAAGAGTGGTCGCCACCGAAGGTGAAGTTGGTATTCAAGCCGACGTGCTAAAACCGGGCTTGCACTTCATCAACTTTCCGTTTGAAAGAGTCGTGCGCCGGAAAGTGCCCCTGATTGAAATCGGCGCTGACGAATTGGGGATCATCGAAGCGATTGACGGTGAACCGATGCCTCCGGGTCGGATCTTCGCACCGGATCGCGCAGAGAACGCACATAACAACTTCCAGGATCCGATCGCGTTTATCAAACGCGGCGGCGTTAAAGGTATTCAACTGCGCACACTTCCGCCGGGACTCTGGCCCATACACCCGTACCTGTTCAGAGTTTCAGTGGCGAAGGCTACTCTAGTTCCGCAAGGCAAAGTCGGTATAGTGACGGCCGCTGACGGTGATCCACTCGATCCCGGCCGTTTGCTTGGCAAAGCGATCTCGGATCACCGCAACTTCCAGGACGCGGAACAGTTCATCGCGTCGGGCGGTCAGAAGGGACCGCAGGTCGACATTCTCACGCCGGGCGTTTACCGCATTCTGACGCAATCAGGTTCGTTTGAAGGCACAAGCGAAACCAAACCGGGACTCTTCAACGTTCGCCTGTTTGACGCTTCGATCATTAACGAGAACCAGGTCGGTATCGTCGAGGCCTTGGACGGTGCTCCACTCAATCCACGCGATTATGTGGCGGAGTCGTTCAAGGGCCACGACAACTTCCAGGACGGCCATGAGTTCATCGGCAGCGGCGGTCAGCGTGGGCCACAAAAGGACCTCCTCCTGCCCGGCACTTACTACATCAATCCGCTGCTGTTCAAGGTCATCCCTGAATCAGCAAAGGAGGTCAAACCGGGCGAGGTTGCCGTGATAGTGTCGAACGTCGGCAAGGATCCATCAGAGGAAGTCAGACGTGAAATGGCCGAGAAGGTTCGGCAAAGGATGGAGCGAGAAGAACTCGAACAGGTTGAAGAATCCGCCGTTCGTCTCGACTTAATGGTCGACGACGAACGCACCGTCGAACAGATCAAAGCCGATTTGCTATCGGGCGATCCGGCAGATCGACGTCTCGACGAAGGCGCGCATGAAGCGTACGTGGTGCCGGAAGGCTATCGAGGCATCCAGGAATCCGTAGTTGGTCCAGGCCGTTATTACGTGAACACGTTAGCGGTCAGTCCGATCGTGATTCCGACGACGAACCAGACAGTTGAGTGGACGGCGGGCGAAGTGGCCAACACCTTCAACCCGTTCGAAGTGATCTCGAAGGACGGTTTCACGATGCAGTTGGAAGTGCGCGTTGTGTTTCGTGTGAAGCCAGAAGACGCGCCCTTCATGGTGGCCAAGATCGGCGGCATCGAACGTTTGATTCAAAACGTTATGCACCCGCTGATCGACTCCATCTTTCGCAACCAGGCGTCAGAGTCGTCGGCGATGGCATATCTTCAAAACAGGCATGAAGAACAGGAGCGCGCGGAGGCTCGCGTGCGAGCGCACCTGCTCAAGTATCACGTCGACGTCGTCAACGTGCTCATTTGTCACATTCATCTTCCCGAAGAGTTGATGAAAACGCAGACCGAGAAGATTCTCGCCGAGCAGCGTCAGAACATGTACAACGCTCAGCGTGAGGCGGAAGAGAGACGCATTCAACTCGAGAAGACCAAGTCGCAGGCGGACAATCAGAAGGATTTGATGGTCGCGACTGTTGGCGTCGAGATCGCGAGCAAGCGGGCTGAGCAGCGCAAGGCTGAAGGTGAAGGCGAGGCCCACTACATTCAACAGACTGGCCGCGCCGAAGCTGAGAAAGTTCGTTTGATGGGTGAAGCGCAGGGCGTCGCTTACCGCGAACAAGTCAACGCGCTCGGTCCGCAGGGCGTCGCGCTCGTTGAGACGTTGAAGGTCATCGGCGAACGCAACGTTCGCATCACGCCTGATGTGATGTCCACAGGAGGCGGCGCGGAAGGCGGCGGCGGTATCGCGAACCTTTTGTTGTTGAATCTCTTTCGCGAAAGGCTGAACATTCCCGCTCCAAATGGGGAGAAAGTCAACATCAGATAAGGCTCCACCACAGATGACACGGAAATGACGGATCAGATCCGTTGTTTCCGTGTAGATCTGTGGCCAGGTCTTCCAACGTTACACAAAAGACAAAGAATCTCCACTGCTTCTTGCTCGTATTTCCCGATAATTCCGATTCCCTCTTAACGTTCCCTTAGCCAAAAAACAAGGAGGGTCAAATGAAACAATCTGTGGGTTTGATTTCTTTAATTCTCTTCGTAGCAGGCGTCAGCTTTGTGCTTTCCGCCCAAGAGCCGCAGGAGGGTGGAAAACCGATAATCATCACCATGACCGGTGCGGCTGAGGTACCTGGACCTGGCGATCCGGATGGCACGGGCACAGCGACACTCACTCTAAATCCGGGGAAGGGTGAAGTTTGTTACGAGCTAACCGTCGACAAGATCGGCGCGGCCAATGCAGCTCACATCCACTCAGGCGCCGCGGACAAGGCTGGGCCTCCGGTCCTGACTCTGAAAGCGCCCGCGGCTGGTTCGTCCAAGGAATGCGCTACGCTTGCGCGCGATACAATCCTATCCATCATCAAGAACCCGGAGAACTACTACGTTAACGTTCACAACGCTGAGTTTCCTGATGGTGCGGTTAGGGGACAACTCGGAAAGAAATGAAAACCAGGGAATAGGTCCTATAGGACATATAGGACCTATTACTTCTCGAGGTACATCTGCGCGGCCATCTTTGTTAACTTCCAAACCCTGGACCATGCAATCCGGTTCTCGCCATTCTCGCGTCCAGTCAACTTATCGAAAATCAGCTTCCTGAACATTCGCCCCTCGCGCTTGAGCATGAACTCCTTCGCAAACGGCTTGGCGGTTTCGAAGAAGCTGAAGCCCGGATCGGTCAGGATCGCGATGCCTTCAAGCGTCATCAGGGCTCGCATGATGTAAGTGAAGTTTGACGGCAAACGGAAAGGATACTCGTAGATCACTTCCGCGAGGTCGTAAGTCAATTCCTTGAAATTCACTTCGCCGAGCCGCAGGTTCAAATAGTGTTTGAAAAGACTCTCCACCACCGGACGCACCGTCTCCGGATCGACTCCTGGCTTCAGGAAGTTGAGATCGATGATGTCCTGGCCCAATCCGCGCACATCGCGACTCACCACATGGAAGAACGCATCGATCATCTGCGTCTGAAGCTTTGGACTGATGCGCCCGACCATTCCAAAGTCGAAGAACGCAAGATGACCGCTGTCCATCACCAGCAGATTTCCCGGATGCGGATCCGCATGGAAGAAACCGTCTTCAAGTAACTGCTTCAGATACGTCCGCACCAGAAGCCGGTTAACTTTGACTGCCGAGATGCGGTGCGCTCGTAGACCTTCAACGTCGACCACCTTCGTGCCGCGAATAAAGTCGAGCGTCAGTACACGTGTGTTTGTGTGCGACCAGTAAACCTTGGGAACGCGAACCGCGCGCCAGGTGCGGAAGTTGTAACGAAACCTGTCTGCGTTACGACCCTCCTTGACGTAGTCCATCTCCTCAAAGATGGTGACGTGAAACTCCCGCAGCATTCCTTCCCAATCAGCATTCTCGTTTGCTTTCGGAAAGAATCGATTCGTGAGCTTCACGAGGCGATACAGAATCGCGATGTCGAAAGCGATGATTGATTCCAGATTAGGACGCTGAACTTTGACCGCTACTTCTTCTCCAGTCGCGAGTCGCGCACGATAGACCTGGCCGAGAGACGCAGCCGCAATCGGCTCGCTGTCGATCTCGAGATAAGCTTGATGAACGCTGCGTCCAAGCTCCGCTTCAACGATTGCAAAGGCTTCGGCAGTCGTGAACGGCGGCACCTGATCCTGGAGCGTCGCCAGTTCCTTGACGTATTCGAGCGGCAGTAAATCGGCGCGCGTTCCGAGCGCCTGGCCGATCTTGATAAACGTCGGACCCAGATCGATCAACGACTGGCGCAGCCAAATAGCCTGTTTCTCGAGCCGCGCTTGTTTCTTTGCCGAGCCTTCCGCGCCGCGGAACACGACGTAACGCAAAACACGAATGAACCGATCAAACGCAACGTAGAGTTGTGCGTTGGCCCATGCTTTTAACTGTGCGCGCCGCCCGCGCCCGCGAGCGAGGTCACGAAGTCTGTCTACCGCGCGACGATTGAAGTCTGCGCGTACGTCGTAGGTGTCGAGAAACAAGTAGAGCGAGAGCAACCCGAGCACTCGGGCAACGGTCGCCGCACGTAACCAACCCCGAAATCCACGCCCGGCCAGAAGCTCGTCGACCATTTCTTCGCTTAATGGCCTGACCGGCGCGGTCTGCTTCGGAGCCGGGGTAGTCGTTGCCAGACCATTTCCGTTCGTTATTGTTCTCTTAACTAATGCCTGATTTGTACTCATCTTGATGACGTTTTAGATAACTGCCAGCATGTGCTTCGTGCCGGCGCGCTCGAAGTAGCTGTTTGCTCTACCCACATCCCTCAAAATCTGCGACTTCAATTCATCCACCGAACTAAACTTCCGCTCGTCACGAAGTCGATATAAGAACCGTATGCGCACCACATCGCCGTAAAGGTCGCCGTCCCAGTTCATTACGAAGGTCTCAACCGAAGGTTCCGTCGCGTCCCCAAAGGTCGGCCGCAGGCCCACATTCGTTACGCTTCGCCGCCATTGTCCTTCAATCAATGTCCCGGTGACGTAAACGCCATTCCGTGGTATGACGCGGTTGTGCGGATGCAGGTTGGCCGTCGGAAAACCGAGCTGGTGACCGCGTTCAGAGCCTCTTTCTACCCGGCCCTCGACGCCGTAAGGACGGCCCAGCATGCGCCGCGCCAGGTTCACCCTGCCACTAGCGAGCAGTTCCCGGATCTTACTCGAACTCACACGGCAGCCGCGCAACTTCACTTCCGGCACTTCGCCCGCCACGAACCCAAGCTCGCCACTGAGACGTTGCAGCAGTTCGATATTCCCTTCGCGGTTGTGTCCGAAAGCGAAGCCCTTGCCGAGATAGACCTCTTTTGCATGCAGCCGATCGGCAACTACGTCACTGAGAAACTCCGCGGCGCGAATGTTTGAAAACTCTTTCGTAAAGCGCACCACGATCGTTTGCTCGATACCGAGAACGCCAAACGCTTCGATCTTCTGATCGAAAGTTTGCAGCAACGGCGGCGCCGATTCGGGATGCAGGACCGCGCGCGGGTGTGGATCGAACGTGATGACAGTCGGCACTGCGCCTGTGGCTCGTGCTCTTTCGACGACCGTTCGCATGATCAACTGGTGGCCCAGGTGCAGGCCATCAAACACGCCGAGGGTGAGCACGATGGGTCGTTGAATGTCCGCATTGTCAGTGCCGTGAAAAAGTCGCATTACTCGACTACCAATCCGTCGTACGCAAACTCGACTCCTGCCGGCAGCCTGGCTGAATCGCGACCGTGCTTGATGTCGTGAGCGATATGAGTAAAGAAGGTGCGACGCGGCTTTATTTCGTCTACGTATTCGAGAGCTTTCTCGACCCAGAGATGCGTCGGATGTTCTTTGAAGCGCAGACAGTCAAGCACGAGCACATCCAGATCGCGCAACGCGTCGAGTGTCTCGCGCGGAATCTCGCTGAGATCCGTCAGGTACGCAAAATCGTTAAAGCGATAGGCCATCACCGGCAGCATGCCATGAATTACTTCCAGTGGAGTGACTGTCAGCTCACTTCCTACACAGAAGCTCGCGCCCGGCTCAACGACATTCGGAATCACACTGGGAAGCCCGCCGCCGTAATACGAAGGCTCGAAGATGTACTTGAAGATCCTTTTGATATCGACCCAGGCACGTTCATTGGCACACACGTTGAGCGCGCCAAAGCGAAAGTTCAGCGGCCTGATGTCGTCGAGACCAAAAACGTGATCGACGTGGCAGTGTGTGATGAGAACTGCGTCGAGCTGTTTCAATCCGAATCGCAGCGCCTGCTGGCGGAAATCGGCAGACGTGTCAACGAGAACAGTGCGTCCGCCATGTTCGATGATGATTGAAACGCGCAGACGTTTATCGCGCGGATCCTCTGAGGTGCACGTCTCGCAATCGCAACCAATTGATGGGACTCCGGTGGAAGTTCCTGTGCCGAGGAAGGTGAGCTTCATTTCGTTTGAACTTTGTGCCTTGTATTTTGTACTTGGCTATAAAACAAAGCACTAAGAACCAAGTACAAAGCTCACCGTCCCCCGGTGATGTCGCTGCCCGTAAACCTTTGGGCTCGCTGCGGAGAATTCACGAGTGAGACGTACTGCATTCGTAGATCGCTCAGCAATCCATCAATCATCCGCTTTTCCGCAGGCGTCAGATTCCCAGCGGTCTTCTTCTCGAGCATCCCCATCACATCGATCCAGTGCTTGCCCAGTTCAACATCAACCTCGCGCTGGTGGGTCACCGGGTGTTCCATCATTCCGAGTGCCGAGGCCGCGTTTGAGGCGATCGACATAATGAAGCTCACGAAGCTGGCCGGATCGCGCGCGTCGGCCAGATCCGCTTCGCTAAACTCTTCCTCCTCCGGCGCCTCATCAACTTGTGGTGAGGCTTCCGTGCTCGCAGGTTCCGTCGCCGCCGCCGTGGCCGTAGCCGCCGCAGCAGGCTCCTCAGCCACCGCTGGTTTTACTTCGGTTTTCTCTTCCGGCGGCAGGTCCCGCGGGCTGCCATCAGAGTTGAACAAACGCCGGTCTGTTACTTTGAAAGTTGGTTGATCCTCGTCCATGCGGTTATTAAACCATAAAGACACTAATCACAAAAAACAGCCAGTTTATCCATCCACAGATTACACAGATGAGTTTATGTAATCCGTGTAATCTGTGGATGGTCTTTGTGGATAAAGCGCCGGCACTTTAGACTACGTGCATGCCTGCCACATTTATTGATTTGATAGCTCTTATGGATCGACTGCGCTCCCCGAACGGCTGTCCGTGGGATCGCGAACAGACTTACGCTACGCTCGCGCCGATGCTGCTCGAAGAGGCCTATGAGGCGTTCGAAGCCGTCGAGGAAGCACGCGAGGGCCGCCCGGCTGAGTTGTGTGACGAACTCGGTGACTTACTCTTTCAGATCGTCTTCTATGCGCAAGTTGCGAAGGAGCGCGGTGAGTTCACGATCGATGACGTTACTTCCGCCATTCACGACAAGATGGTCCGGCGACACCCGCACGTGTTTGGTGACGTCACCGCAAACGACGCCGCCACGGTATTGTTGAACTGGGAGACGATGAAAGCCGAGGAACGGCGCGCCGCAGGAAAAACTGAGAACACCAACAGCTCACTGCTGACTGGCGTCTCATCCAAAGCGCCCGCCTTGATGGAAGCGCATCAACTCTCGACCAAAGCAGCGCGTGTCGGCTTCGACTGGAAGACTGTTGACGACATCTTCGCCAAGTTGCAGGAAGAGATTGAAGAACTGCGCAACGCCATTAAGGATCATTCGGCGATTCAGGACGAAGCAAATCACAGCCGCGTGCGAGAAGAGATCGGCGATCTACTCTTCGCTGCCACTAACATCGCGCGGCACATGAAAGTCGAACCTGAAGCTGCTTTGAAACTGACGAACCGGAAGTTTCGGCGGCGCTTTGAATACATCGAGAACGCACTGCACGAACGTGGTCAGGCGTTTGACGAAACGTCGATCGATGAATTGGAGGCGTTGTGGCAGGAAGCGAAGAAGCAATAGGCCCTATAGGACATGTAGGACCTATTCCAATTAACACTCGTTAGTCGTTGATCCGCACGGATCGCAGGATCGTCTCAAACGCGTTATCAAAATTGCGTTCGTTCTGCGGCGCCACGGCAACCATGTAGAGTAGTTGTCCGTTTCGCAGTTGCGTCGTCACCAGCCGAACATTCTCCTGACGGCCCGTCGCTTCGTTGACATTGCTCAACGCCGTGAAAAGCGCGTCGCGTCCCGACATCGTCGTTCGCTGATAACTGCCAGTGGCGCGCAAGCTGCTATTCCCCTGCGCCAGACCATTTATCACTTCCTGCGTAGCGCGCTGTAGATTGGTGTTGTTTGTTTGAGCCACACCAAAACTCGCGCCGTGCGTAAAGATCGGCTGGCCGTTGACTTGTCCGTAACCACCTTCCGGCACAAACCAGACAGAGTTTCCGTCGCCAATTTGACGCCAGTTGTTTGGCACCATCACGCGCACGCCACCATTGAAAATGGAAACGTTCTGGTAACGCGAAGACGGATATTCAACCCTTCCACTCGGCGGATTGTTTGGATAGTTCCCGTTGCTTTCACCGCCAGCAGGATAACGTTGGCCACTGCGCGCTATCTCAGCCATCGAAGGAGCGCCCTGTTGTCCGCGCAGTCTCTCCTGAATGCGAGCAAACTCGCGCGAGTCGCCACGGTCTCCCTCAACACGGAGATACTGTGCCTCGCGGTTGATTCGTGCATAGCGATCCTTCGCACTCGGGTGATCGCTCAGGAAGCCGCCACCACCACCGCCTTGCTGTTCGATCGTGCGGAACATGTTTGCCAGGTCGCGTGGATCGTAACCGGCGCGCGCCATGATCTGCGCACCGAGAATGTCAGCTTCGGTTTCGTATTCGCGACTAAACTTCAACAGGTAAACAGCGAATGGCGCCTGCGCCAGTTGGCCCACTGCGGGACCTCCGATAATCGCGCCGGCGATTCCTGCGATACCAGCCAACGTGCTGTATTTCTGTCCTTTCGTCGCTTGCGCAGTACCGTGCCTAAGGGCAACGTGACTGATCTCATGGGCCATCACGCCGGCCATTTCACCTTCAGTCCGCGCGGCTTCGATCATTCCGCGATTGACGTACATCGGACCACCGGGCAACGCAAACGCATTGATGTCTCTCGCGTTGACGACCTTGAAGTAGTACTGAAATTCAGGATGTTGGAACTGAGACGGAATGCTCGCGACCAACCGTCTTCCGACCCTTTCGACATAGTCCTGAGTCTGTGAATCACGAAGCAGCGGAAACTGTGATTCAGCCTCCTGAGCTGCCTGGCGCCCGAGTTTGACGTCGTCCTGAATACTAAACTTGTTGCTGCGATACTTAATCTGCGTTTGGGCTAAGACGGCGACAGGCATCACGGTGATGGCGACCAACGTTAGCCACGCAATTACAATCTTTTGCTTCAATACCATTTTGTTAACCATCGTTACCTCCACGATAACTAATAACCGTTTTGGTGTCTCATGCACCAAAACGAAACGCGATGACACCTTGGAAAGATCGGTTTTACTTCGTGATTTCGCCGATTTTGGCGAGTAACCGATCCCTGCGGTCAATTATGCAACGAAAATGCCAAGTGTGGGGGACTAACCCTGGTTACGAGGCTCGATGTGGCGGTTAAACCACTGCGCGGGCTCGGCCAGTGGAGCAATGTTGTGAGGCTCACCCTTCCAGACGCGAATCATCGAGATAATCAGAAACACGAAGGCTGCGACCTTGAAAAGCGAGCCGCCTATCGAGCTGTCAGTGAGCGTGCTGATAACGCCAAACAACGTATGAACGATGAGAATCGCGATATGGAGCGCCAGCGCTTGCGCGGCGTGAAAGCGAACCTTCACTTCCTTACGCGGCACCAAAAACAACTCCAACAGCGAAACTATCAGCCCCACGTACGCAGGAGCGTAAGGCAGCATAACTGCCCACTTTTCCGGTATTCCGAAGCCGGCCACCGGTCTCGACGAAGGAACGTTACTGGCAGGCGCCTGATAGACGTGCTGTCGCTGCTGCTGATACTGCGTCGGAGGGGCGTAAGTAGGGGGAATGAATACTGACGGATACGGCGCTTCCAGTGGTGGATTATCGTAACGGCGCGTTGGCGCCTCAGAATAGACATTCTGACGCGCCTCTTCATTAGGTGAGTTTCCGACTTGCCGCGTCGCGCCTCGCACCTGTTGTGTCTGGCCGCCGCCTCCCTCTCCCCAGTCCTCCTCGGCTTTGCGCTCGACGTCGGGATCGAGGGGATTGGTGTCGTATTTACTCTTTTTCGTCTCCATCCTTAACCAGGAGCAGGCGGCAGACAGCAGGAGCAGGACCTGCTCCTGCTACGTGCCACTGCTTTCCTGACAGCAATCTTACTCGTCTGCGATCTCATACTCAACCTGCTGCCAGCGCTGCTCTCGCTCAGAAATGGAAAACGCTTTAATGACCGCATCCGTTCCGCCCAGACCGATAATTAGATATTTGGCCGATGGATAATAGGCGAGCCGCACGTCAGTTTCAGACGGACTCGGATTCGATGAACGCGGGTGGGAATGGTAGATCGCGAGCAGACCTTCGCCGCGTTCGCGCATTTGCCGTTGGGCGGCGAACAGGTCTTCCGGCGCGGCTTCGTAGGCTGATTCGGGATTGGCTGTGACGTTGCGGAGGCGATAGAGACTCGCCGCCCGAGTTTCAGAAGTCCCGCCAACCAACCCACAACACTCCTCCGGGGCAGTTTCGCGAGCATGGGCAATCATCGCCTCCAGATGTTCGCGACGGAGTTGAAGCGGCGGCATGTTCAATCTTGAACGATTCGAAGGTGCAACTCTTCCAACTGCCTGGGGTCGACCTCGCCCGGCGCATCGATCATCAAATCGGCCGCGGACGCAGTTTTCGGAAACGCGATCACGTCGCGCATGTTGTCTGTTCCGGCCAGCACCATCATTAGTCGATCGATGCCGGGGGCGATGCCGCCATGCGGTGGCGTGCCGTATTCGAGAGCGTCGAGGAAAAACCCGAATCGCTCGCGAGCTTCTTCAGTGGTCATGCCCAAAGCCTTGAACACGAGACGCTGCACGTCGCGGCGATGAATACGAATCGATCCACTCGCCATCTCCACGCCGTTGATCACTGGGTCGTAAGCCTTCGTGCGAATCTGTCCGAGCAGGTTTGACTCGCCACCTTCAACCGCTCGTTCAAGCAGTTGCAGGTCTTCGTCCACTGGTGAAGTAAACGGATGGTGCATCGAGTAGTAGCGACCATCCTCTTCGTGAAACTCAAACATCGGAAAGTCGGTGACCCAGAGCGGCGCATACCTATTCACCGGGATCAGGTTCTCCCGTTTGGCAACCTCATTTCGTAGCGCGCCCAAACTCGCCGCAACGATCTTCGGCTTGCCGGACACAATCAAAACAGCGTCGCCTTTCTTCGCACCAGCCAGGTCCGCAATCCGCCCGACGACATCAGCGCCCAACGCTTTCAAAAGTGATGATGAGACCTCGTCGCCCAACTTGATCCAGGCAAGTGCGCCAGCTCCGTAACGTTTGGCAAACTCCTGCAAATCGTCGAGCACCTTGCGTGAAAGGTTCGCGCCACCAGGAACGGCGATCCCTTTTACTTGTCCACCAGCCGCGAGCGCCGAAGAAAAAGGCGGAAACTCCGTTCCTTCGACGGCTGGTGAGACGTCCTGCAACTCGAGTCCGGAAATTCGCAAGTCGGGCTTGTCGGAACCAAACCGGGCCATGACTTCCGCGAACGAGAAGCGCGGAAACGGCGTCGGAAGATTAACGTCGATCAGTTTGAAAACAGAAGCGAAGAGCCCCTCGATCAGTTCGTAGATCTGATTCAGCGTCGCGAAGCTCATCTCAACGTCGAGTTGCGTGAACTCCGGTTGTCGATCGGCGCGCAAGTCTTCGTCACGGAAACAGTGAGCAATCTGGAAGTACTTATCCATACCTCCGATCATGCACAACTGTTTAAAGAGTTGCGGCGACTGCGGCAGAGCAAAAAACTTGCCCGGCTGAATGCGTGAAGGAACGATGTAGTCGCGTGCTCCTTCCGGCGTCGACTTGATCAGAATCGGAGTCTCGATCTCGGTGAAGCCCTGCTGCGTCATGTAGCGACGAATCTCGTTAGTCACTCGATGACGCAGATGCATGTTTGCCTGAAGCTGCGGACGGCGTAAATCGAGATAGCGATACTTCAGGCGAAGATCTTCGCTGGCGAGCGCCTCGGGTCCGGCGTCGAGTTGAAATGGAGGCGTGCGCGCGTCGTTGAGTACGAGCACGTGCTGCGCGTGAACCTCGACGTCGCCGGTGGCGAGTTTCGGGTTTCGCGTGTTCTCCGCACGAGCGACGACCGTGCCCGTGACCGCAATAACATACTCGCCGCGCAATTCCTTCGCGCGTGCATGCGCATCCGGAGCGGTTTCTGCGTTGAAAACCACCTGCGTGATGCCAGCGCGGTCGCGCAGATCGATAAAGGTGAGTTCGCCAAAGTCACGACGCTTTGCGACCCAGCCCATCAGGACCACCTGTTTGCCGATGTCTCCGGCACGGAGGTCGCCGCAGGAATGAGTGCGTTCCAAATTTCCGAGGTTATCCAACATTTCTTTTGTACTTAAACCGGCTTTGCCCGAAAAGTGTCTTATCTCTCTCTTCAGGTCGTCTCTGCGATCTCTG
>JBIOVO010000333.1:0-7259 GCA_044867735.1 Pyrinomonadaceae bacterium
GTCTCCGTATATCGGTTTGGGTTCGTCTGCTGGTAAATGACGAAAAGCGCCGAGTATTACAGCGTTCGCACTCATGCCAGACTTTTTCTCCACCACGAAGACACAAAGACACAAAGATTCTCTTCACTTAGTGTCTTTGTGTCTTCGTGGTTAATCTTGCAGGGTAATGCGGAAGGGGTAGGAGTTGGTTGCGGTGGTTTCGGAACCGGTGGCTTTCAGTTCGATTTGATAATCACCACGGGTTAGGTACTGGATGGGAACTACGATCCAGATCTGCGGGCCGGTGGGCGTCGGGCGGACGGGGATATTCGAGACAGTAAATAGTTCGTTCCGGCTCGCATCCACAAACGTCGCATCGTACGCCGGTGCATTCCCTTCAGTGAGATTCAAGCGAAACGGAATGAGCCCATCAGTAACATTTTCCCTTTCGACCCGAACGGTCTCGCCGCCGGACCGCTGAACCGGTTTCAACTCAACTGCGCCACCAAAGCCGAGTGTCGCTATTTTTGCGGGGGTATTCAGCGCTGCCAGCGCAGCTTCGGCAGCACGTCGCTCCGCCGAGTGAGTTGGTTCACTCCTGAACAGCAGCAGATACCAAAGCGCGACGGCGATGAGTACGAACGCAACTGCGGCGGTGGAATACGCAAGCGCCCGTCGGGAACTGAAGAACGAACTCCACCACGAAGGAGCGCGAACTGGTTCGATCGGTTTCGTTTCAACGCTTAAGATACGGTCAGTCTCAACAGTCAGAAGCGGCTCCGCCGGCGGCTTCGTGGCGACAAATTCCCTGAAGGTCGCCTCATATTCCAGCAGTTGCTTATTGGCGGTGGTCGAGTGGTATTTCTTCTCAAAAAGCCGGCGTTCAGCGTTTGACAAGGTTCCCGCGTGGTAATCGGCAATCAGCTCTTCTTCTTCGATCTGCAAGTCTTCGGCTAAATCGGGTTCGAGAAAGATGCGCTCCTCGAGCGCCTGAGCCTGCTGCTCTGGTAAATTCCCCAGCAAAAACTGCCGGTGCCGCACTTTTTGATCACTATGCTGAGTCACAAAAACTTCTTTCGGAGGGGCCGCTTCAACTTGTTATGCAAAATAGCTCCCGTCATTTCAGCCTTTTTTTAACTGCCGCCTCGATACAACGCTTAACTTTGCGCTTGAGCCGGTGGGTCATGACCCGCAGTGCGTTGAGGGCCATACCCAATTCCTGGGCGAGCTGATCCCGAGCCTCAGCAAGCCTCACGGAAGGATCATCGACACAGTAACAATAAAGGATTCTCTGTTCCTTCTGCGAGAGCAGTGGCCAGCAATCTTCCAAACTCTTTAGCAGCGATTCTTTGTATTCCGCAGCCGCGAAATCGGTAGTTGGCTGGAGGTTCGCGAGCAGCTCGGTTTCCGGTGGCTTGCGATGCGACTCCAATAGAACTCTGTGTGCAACGGCGAAGAAGTATGCGGCGGGATTGCCGACGTAACCGGGCGCGATCGCCCGCACTCTCTTCGTCACGCGAACGATCACTTCATCGGCGAGAGATAACGGATCTACGACGTCGCGACGCCGAAAGTAGTCAAACAGATTGCGGCGGATCTGTTCGTATATCGTTCCAGCCTGCTCGCGGTCAGGGGCCAGCCATTGCAGGAGCTGGTCAAAGTCATCCCGGGGCTCACTCAATAGACCGGCCTCCAGCAATAGACTCTCCGCCTGCGACAGTTTGCGAACGTCTCCTGAACCTGGTGGAAACCAGCCAAAAAGCTAAACCCAGGATCGCCAGACCCGTCATGACAGTGCGAGTGTTGAAAACACTGGACCACGAAGATTCTGATCCGCGAAATTCTCCCTGAATAACAAATGCGGACCAGTAATAAGGAGAGCGCCATTGTCTTTCACTATACATCTTCAGTTTTGCCTGTCGTAATGCCATAGACGGTGAGAGACCCTCTTTCAGCATCGCTTGATAAAAACTCGTCATCAGGACGGCGGTAGTCTTGTCCTGAACATTCCACAAACTTACCACGACGCTTTTTGAACCAGCGTGAAGGAAACCCTGAGTGAGACCGATCAAGCCTTCGCCGGTGATATCTTCACCGAGTCCGGTTTGACATCCACTCAACACCACCAGGTCAGAATTTAGTCGCAGACCATAGATGTCATGAAGTTGCAGTAGACCATTTCGCCGCACTCCAGTTTGATCAAACGTCGAGAGCCACAGTCCGCTCAAAGCTGGATAACGATTGTTCACTAAACTGTGAGTGGCGAAGTGCAGGATACGATAGTCGTTCAGGTTTTCGCTCAAGGCGCGTTCCCGAGATGCTTCGAAGCCGGTCAATATCAAAGACATGCCGGTTGGCGCCAGTCGCATAATGCTTTGAGCTTCCTCCACACTGGCCATCAGACGCGGAGGCGGTGGAGCGGGCTCCGGGTCAGACGACTCAGCGAATGCGCCCCACGGAGGATCCGGTGGAGTTAGCCTACTCGTTAGCATCGGAATGCGTGGATCATCCGCTTCAAAAACGGGATCGGCCCAAACGGCAATTTCGCGAGTTGGTCTAACAGGTGCGCGCCGTGGTTGGCGCAACGTAGCGAGAGCAGAGAACGAGTGTAAATGGACGACGTCGAACTCGGTCAGTAATGGCACGTAATCCACCGGCTCAGAGTCGAGCCGGCAGCCGTTCGCTCCTGGCACTGGCAGCGCTTCGAAAGGAATGTATTGCAGACTTCCATCGGGCACGACGAGTAAGCGCCGGAGCTTGGTGGAATTAAGCAGCGGCTCGAGAATGATCCGGCTGAGTTGCGTGGCGTTTGGACAAAACAGTTCTTCGTCGCCTTTTGCACGCTGCTGGTATCGATCGTTCTCTTCGCGAGGTAACTGCTGGCGCGCGGTCAGTCCTCGATAAACCTTGCCGCTTAACTCTTTCAATTCCTCACGGCCCGGAAGTTCCTTGTAGCTTACCGAATCAGCAGTGATGAGCCAGACATGGCTGCGTTTCTCACCCAGCATATATTCGAGCAGGCCGGTGCCGCCGTCCTGAGCTAAAGCCGCCTGGATCTGTTGTGTGTTCAGGATTGGCGGCTGAATCAACTCCGCATAACGCGGATCCTGTGCTTTTATCTGGGCCTGAACAAAGTCGTAATCGGCGTTTAGCGTGCGGATCTCCGTTTCCAGTGCGGCGAGTTGATCTTCAGGAATGCCAGTCTCAAAAAGCCTTGTTTGATAATTTGCTTTGACGCTCAACTGCTGCCGGAGTTGACGCTCTCTATCGAGGAGGCTCTGATCGACGCCGTGTCGTATCTCGCCCTGTGTTTCAACCAGCAGCTCCAGCAGTGAGCGCGCGCGGGCGCGTTCGCTCGCCTCCAGTCCGAGTCGATCAAAACCGTACGTGGGCGAATGTTTATGAACTTGCATCAGGATGTCCACGTGCAGTTCGAAATGGCGGCGCACGGCGGCGAAGTAAGATGAACGCCAATTCTCTCCGATCACCCTGTTGCGTTGCGCTTCGATCAGATCAATCGATCGCTGGCTCTCTTTAAGAGCTTTGGGCAGATCGTTTTGCTGCTGCGCGATAGTGGCGAGCCAGTAGAGCGACTCGGCTTCGCCCTGCGGTTCTTGCATCCGATGGAATAGTTCGCGGCTTAGTTCGTATTCGCCGGCGGCCTGGTCCAACTTACCTTGCGTTCTAAACAGTTCACCCAGCCCTTGATGAACTGTCGCTTGCCTGCGGAGATCCCCGATTTCACGATAAAGCTTCAGAGTCGCCTGGTAGAGTTTTAGAGCTTCGGCATGTCGTCCCTGTTTGACGTAGACCGCCGCAATATCCATTCGGGCCAGAGCGATCATCCGAGTCTTATCGGCCTCGACGGATAATTTGAGGCTGCGCTCATAGTATTCGAGCGATAGTTTCCAGTTAGCGAGATCGTGCCAGACTTTTCCCAGGTAATAACTACTGACAGCTTCGAAATCGCGGTTGCCGAGTTCATGGTTGAGACTCAGGGCCCACGAGTAGTGGTCTATCGCCTCTTCTTTGCGATTCAGATCTTCGAAGACCTTGCCGAGGCCGTTTAGGGTGACTGCTTCACCCTGGCGATCGCCGATGCGGCGAAGAATGTCACGTGCTTCGCGATGAGCGGCGAGTGCGGAATAGGTTTCACCGAAGAGCGTAAACAAATTTCCTTTGGCGGTTAGAGTGAGTGCGGCGCCGCGTTGATCGGCTGCTTGCTGCCAAAGTTTCAGGGATTCATCAAACTCTTTTGAGGCCTCGTTGCCGTTGCCGGAATCAAGTTGTGCGAAGCCGTTGTTCAAGTGGGCCAGAGCCATGCCGGGCGTGTGGTTGAGTTCCTTCCACAAAGCCAACGCCCGTGCGAACAATGCGAGTGACTCCTTTAGATTACCGCGGGCCAACGCGATCTCGCCGTAGTTGTTTTCCAGATGTGCCTGGATACAGGTTGTGACTGCCGCAGGAAGTCCTTTCGCTTTGTTAAACCTCGTGCGGACCTCAGCCAGCAGCGGTTCGGCCTTCTCGACGTTGCCGATAATGAGATGGATGTAAGCGAGTTGGTTGAGTTGGGTTAACGCCAGCGGGACGTTGTTGGTCTTTCGAGCCGCGTTGAGGGCGAGGGAAAATGCGCGCCGCGCTTCTGCGTAGTTTCCCTGAATGAATCGTACTTCACCGACCTGTTGCCAGGTTCTTGCGAGACTTTCAGAGTCGCGTAGCTGCTTAAACGCGGCGGCTGCCAGTTCATATTCACGCACAGCGTTTTCAAAACTTGATGTGTACCATTCGAGACGTAAAACTTCAGCGCGATAAAAACTCTCGAATGCTGCCGCCTGCTTCTGATCGGAGATCGTCGATGGTCTGATCTCATCAACGCGCAGTTCGTACTGACCAGGTGGCCCATCGGTGTAGATCGACTTCACCTCTAAACGGTAGCGCCCTTTGTTCGATGCGATGAAAAACCACGTCAGCGGTTCAAGCTGACGATGCGGCAGCTCCAGCACTGTCTCTTCAGTTTCATTGAGAACGCGCATCGAGAGAGCCGTGCCGCTGGCGTTAACTCTGATCTTGATCAGTTCACCGCCGGCAAGATCGAAGTCAGCAAGCTGCGACTCTTTCGGCTTTATCTCACTCGTAAATGACGAACCCGCTTGCAGGAGACGAACCTGCGCGTTTGCAACGGTGTGGTTGCCGGTGAGTGTCAGGAGGAGGACTGAGCCGAGAATCAACCATCCCGGGAAGCTGCGTTGCGTCGGGTAAGGTTGAGCGAAACTCATACGTGGAACCTGAACAGAAAGGCTTAGCCATGCCACAGAGTCGTCGCGAGAGATGGCAAAGCTTGTGGGACTGTTGGTTTCTACGGAGCAAACAACGCCGCAGTGGAGGGGGATCTTGATGGGTTCCGCTGCTAGTCGTTCACGTTAAAAGTTAACGTGCTGCATTGTAGCATTCAAGCGGAAATTTTAACGAGCAGGAGCTAAGAGTTCGTCGTGGGGTAATGGTGTGTTGCTCCAACAGTGCCTGGGTCCCGGAGGGACCAGATGTTTATAGCCACGCCTTAAAAGTTAATTGCGGCTCCAGCGGAGCCGAATGTTGTGAGGGTGTAAAAAGTTTTGTGTAAATGGTCATTAAGCGACTAACCGGTTAAGGTTGGTCCAGGAGAAAAGATGACCATAGACAACGAGCTCATTGACAACCTGCTGAAAGACTACAAAAAGCCTGAGGACATCATCGGCGAGAACGGCCTGCTGAAGCAATTAACAAAACAATTGCTAGAGCGAGCGATGGCCGCAGAGTTGACCGATCATGTCGGTTACGAGAAGCACGACACGGCCGGGCACAAGAGCGGCAACTCGCGCAATGGCAAGTCGGCGAAGACGCTCAAGGGAAGCTTCGGCACCATGCCGATCGAGATACCGCGGGATCGCAACGGGACCTTCGAGCCACAGATCATCGAGAAGCATCAAACGCGTTTCACCGGCTTTGATGCGAACATCATTTCGCTGTACGCGCGCGGCTTATCAACGCGTGAGATCCAGCAACATCTGGAGGAGATCTACCACGTGGAAGTCTCGCCGGCCTTGATCTCGAGTGTGACGGACGAAGTAATTGATGAGGTGAAGACGTGGCAGAACCGGCAGCTCGACGAGGTCTACCCGATCATGTATCTGGACGCCATCCAGTTCAAGGTACGCGACAACGGGCACGTGAAGAACAAAGCGATTTACCTGGCGATTGGCATCACGGTGAATGGACTGAAGGAAGTACTCGGCTTGTGGATCGCGCAGACGGAAGGAGCCAAGTTCTGGCTGCAAGTGGTGACGGAACTAAAGAATCGCGGCGTTAAAGACATCTTTATCGCCTGCGTGGACGGACTGAAAGGTTTTCCCGAAGCGATTGAGAGCGTCTTTCCGCAAACCGAAGTGCAGTTATGCATCGTGCACCTGGTACGGCACTCGCTGAACTATGTGGGCTGGAAACAGCGCAAGGAAGTGGCGGCGGATCTGAAGACCATTTACAGCGCCGCGACCGAAGCAGAGGCCGAACAAAGACTGACCGAGTTTAGCCTGAAGTGGGACGCGAAGTTTCCCACGATTGCGAAGTCGTGGCGCAGCAACTGGGCCCGCGTGATTCCGTTCTTTGTACATCCGCCGGAGATTCGGAAGGTGATCTATACCACCAACGCGATTGAGTCGTTGAACATGTCGCTGCGCAAAGTGACGAAAGCGCGCGGCTCGTTTCCCAACGATGAGGCGGTCTTCAAACTGCTCTACCTGGCGCTGCGCAATATCGCGAAGAAATGGACCATGTCGGTGCACGACTGGAAAGCTGCACTCAACCGCTTTGCCATCGTCTACGAAAACCGGCTCCCGGTGGAATAACTGTTGAGAGCGAGGAAATGAAACTGCCAGGCAGAAATCCGGGCTATGGAAACCGTGGAAAAACAAACTGCGTTTTTCCACCGTTCCCACAGCCCCTGCTACTAGTAATAAATCTAGATAAAAAAGCGGCCGACCCTAAATAACAGGCGATCGTTTACACAAAACAATTGACGCTACCAATGTTGTTGCTACACGGACACATCGCGCTCCGCTGGAGCGCGGTCCCTGAGACGGGCGGCGAACTATAAACATGTGGTCCCTCCGGGACCGAAGCACTGTTGGAGCAACACACCGTTACTCCACTCCGTTACTCCACTCCGTTACTCCACTCCGTTACTCCACTCCGTTACTCCACTCCGTTACTCCACTCCGTTACTCCACTCCGTTACTCCACTCCGT
>JBIOVO010000334.1:0-11743 GCA_044867735.1 Pyrinomonadaceae bacterium
CGCTCGGCGCACAAAACGTCCGCGTCAGTGAATTTGGCTTCGTTTACGCGACCTTGCCGGGCAACTTGCCCGACAACTCGAAGGCGCCGGTGATCGGCTTCATCGCACACATGGACACCTCGCCCGCGGTTTCAGGTGAAAACGTCAATCCGATTTTTCACCGCAACTACCAGGGCGGCGAGATCAAGTTGCCGAAGGATCCGACGCAGATCATCTCGCCGGAAAAGAATCCCGAACTCAAGAACCTGGTCGGCGACGACATCATCACCGCTGACGGCACAACGCTGCTCGGTTCGGACGACAAAGCGGGCATCTCCGAGATCATGACGATGATCGATATCTTCAAACAGAACCCGCAGATCAAACGCGGAACTATCGCCATCGCATTTACTCCCGACGAGGAAGTCGGAACGGGCATTGAGAAGTTTGACGTGAAAGGCTTCGGCGCAAAGTTCGCCTACACTGTTGATGGCGGCGAGCTCGGCGAGATCAGCGACGAAACGTGGAGCGCGCGCACCGCGACGATCACTTTCCAGGGCAAGAGTACGCATCCGGGTTCCGCCAGGAACATCATGATCAATGCGATGTATGCCATCGGCGACTACCTTGGACGATTCCCGAAAGACATGTTGCCGGAAACGACGGAAGGGCGCGTCGGCTTTGTGCATCCGTATGCGGGTGTGATCGACGTCGAGACCTCAAACCTGAAGGTGTTGTTGCGGGATTTCGATCTGAGCGGTCTCGATGCCAAAGAGAAGATGCTGCGCGATATGGTCGCACAAACGGCGGCGAAGTTTCCCGAAGTGAAGATCACGATCGACGTAAAAGAAAACTACAAGAACATGAAAGAAGAGCTGAAGAACTTTCCGGAGTTGACGACGAACGCGATGGAAGCGGCACGGCGCGCGGGTCTGAAGCCTTTCATGAAACCGATTCGCGGCGGCACCGACGGCGCACGATTGACTTTCCGCGGGTTGCCGACGCCAAATCTTTTCACCGGCGGCAGCAATTTTCACGGAAAGCTGGAATTCAACTCACGTCGTGGACTCGAGAAATCGACGGAGACGCTGATCAATCTCGTGCAGATCTTCGCAGAGAAGAGTTAATCCACAGATTACCGATAGAATCCAGGGATCAGATGACACACAGCGGTTATGTAGCGTTGATTGGGCGGCCAAATGCGGGTAAGTCAACGCTACTGAACCGGCTTGTGGGCCAGAAGATCGCCGCGGTTTCGGATAAACCGCAAACCACGCGTTTCAGAATCCAGGGCGTAATTACCAAACCCGAAGGTCAGGTAGTGCTCGTCGATACGCCGGGTGTGCATCAACCCGGTTACGAACTCAACCGCCGTATGATGTCGGCGGTGCAGGACGCCCTGATGGGCGTCGATCTCGCCTGTCTGATCCGCGACGCTTCAGTCTCAACCGGTAATGGCGACCGCTTCGTACTCGATCTGTTCAAACGATCCGGTAAGCCGGCGTTGTTGCTCCTGAACAAGATCGACAAACTCGAAGAGAAGTCTGAATTGCTGCCACTGATGGATTGGTATCGAAACGAGTACGACTGGCGTGAGATCATTCCCATATCGGCGCTCAAGAACGAACAGACCGACGTGGTGCTCGACGCGTTCCTGCGACACTTGCCGGAAGGCGAACCAATCTTTGCCGAAGATGAACTGACGGACCAATCGTTGCGCGTGCTCGTTTCCGAGATCGTTCGCGAGCAGGTTTTGCATGTCACAGGCGACGAGATTCCTTATGTCACCGCCGTCGTGACGGAACGTTTCGAAGAAGTCCGCGACGATTTCACCCGCATCAATTGCCTCATCGTCGTCGAGCGGGGATCGCAGAAAAAGATCATCATCGGCAAAGGCGCAAGTCGTTTGAAAGAGGTCGGCATTCGCGCGCGTCGAGAGATCGAGAATCTTTTAGGTCATCGTTGTCACCTCGAACTCTTCGTGAAAGTCGAAGAAGACTGGCGCAACAAGGAACAACTGCTCGACGAGTATGGATTGAGTGGAACTTGAGCCACGCACGCGAAAAGCAAAGTTCACCCGAATGGCATGCGCTCGACGTCGAAATCGAAGCGACCGCGCGTGAAGCCGTCGAGTATGCGTTAATGGAAGCGGGCGCGCTCGGAACAGAAACTGAAAACAGCGACGACTCGCTGATACACGTCACCGGTTACTTCGAAACCGTACCCGACCGCGAAAGAGTTCGCGCCGAACTCTTCGAAGCGCTGCGCATCTACAATCTTCCTTCTTCATCAGTGCGCGACATGAGCGTGCGCGAGGTCGCCCAACGCGACTGGCTCGAAGAATGGAAACAGAACTGGCGCCCCGTTGAAGTCGGACGTTTCATAATCGCGCCGCCGTGGTCTGAACTGCCCGAGACGCACGATCGAATCGTGATTCGCATCGAACCCGGAATGGCGTTTGGAACCGGTACTCACGAAACCACTCGTCTCTGTCTCACCGCAATCCAGAAACACTTCACTGGTTCTAGTTTTCTCGACGTCGGAACCGGTACCGGCATCCTCGCGATTGCCGCGGCCAAACTCGCGCCGCAAGCTACTGTCCTTGCCTGCGACACTGACGAAACAGCAATCACAATCGCACACGAGAATGCGGAGGCAAACAACGTCCTTGACCAGATCACTTTTTACGTTGGTTCGGTTGATGAAACCACCGCTTCGGCCGACCTTGTTTGCGCGAACCTGACGGCCGATGTGATCAGCCGCATGGCTCAAACGCTGGTGAGTTTGACGTGTGGGAAGTTGATACTTTCCGGAATACTCGAAACGCAGCTCGAGATGGTCCAGGAGAGTTTTCGAAACTGTGGAGTATCCGAGTTTGAAGTTGAGCAGGACGGCGAATGGGTTTCGCTGATCATTTGAGCCGATGAGCCGCCGAAGATTCTATGCCCCGCCGGATGCTTTCAATCAGCAGGATCCGGTCGTACTACTCGCGACCGAAGAAGCGCGACACCTGCGCGATGTCTTACGGCTCAAGAGCGGCGATGAGGTCTATGTGTTCGATGGGACTGGACGTGAGTTTCGGTGCGCCATTACGAACATCGCCCGCGGCTTTGCCGAACTGAAGATCGATGCCGAAGTCGAGCCTGCAAAACCAGAATCACAGTTGCAGCTTAATTTGTGCGTCGCGCTGCTGAAAGGCGAGAAGTTTGACCTCGTCGTGCAGAAGGCAACTGAGCTCGGCGTCACCAAAATTACCCCGCTGATGACGCGTCACGCCGACATTCACCTCCGCGACGAATCAGACGCAACAAAGCGCGTCACACGCTGGCAGCGAATTGCGCTCGAAGCGGCGAAGCAGTCGGGGCGGGCTTTTGTGCCGGAAATCAGCCTGCCGGTTGAACTAAATGCACTTTTCGTTGAAACAAACGACAACGATTTACGTCTAATGTTTTCGGAACGTGGTGGCGAAGGTTTAGCAGGTTTGACCGATCGCCCGGCGCCGCAAAGAGTGATTGCGCTGGTCGGCTCAGAGGGTGGTTGGTCTGACGAGGAGATCCAGCAGACTCAGGCACAGGATTTCCATATCGTCACGCTTGGCGGGCGCATTCTTCGCGCCGAAACCGCGGCAATCACGATAGCGGCGCTTTTGCAGCACTTGTTTGGGGATCTTAAATGAGGGCCGCGGATTTTCACAGCTGAACACGGGTCCGGATTTGTGTTCATTTGTGAGAATCCGTGGCAAAATACACGCCATGGCACTCAGCAAAGATGGAGCAGTTGAAAACGCTCGGAAAGATTTGGCGAAGCGTCTCAAAATCGACGCAGGCAACGTCAAAGAGCATTCAGTTGAGGATTCCGACTTTCCAGACCTGTCGCTCGGAGCCGCCGAAGACGGCGAGATGAGCGGACAGATGATTACGCGCGGGTGGCGAATTCAGCTCGAAGCTGACGGAAAAACCTACGAATACCGCGCGGATAAGAACCAGGTGCGCGCCTACAAGTTTAAGGGGAAGAATTACCGGATTTGAGCTTAGTGCTTTGACCTTTGTCCTTGGTTTCAAACCAAGATCTAAGGGCTAAGTTCAAAGCTCTCCAAAAGAGGTATCCATCATGAACCGCAATAACATTTTCATCCACCTCGCACTAGCATTTGTCCTCATTCTCGTCGCCGCTTTCGCTGGTCAACTGAACCGTTGGCGGAAGCAGTGGAAGTCGCAGGTGCGAATCGTGCCCGCCGCTGAAAAGAAACATGCGACGAGCACGGAAGAGATGGCGCTCAGCGAAAGGACCAACTTCGGACCACCTGAAATATTGGTGAAGTTCAAGAGCGGCGTCGCTCCCTACGTTATCGAGAGCTTAACGGCTCGTCTCAACGATCGCATTGAAGATCGTCTTGAGACTTTGGACGGATGGGCAGCCGTTGACGATTTAGACAACGCGGACGTCTCGACGCTTGTCGCTCAATACAGCAGGCTTCCGGAAGTTGAATACGTCGAACCGAATTTCGAGATCAGTCTTGACGAAGAGATCGAAGGACCGCTGCTGCCGATTCTTCCTCACGATCCGCAATTCGGCGAACAATGGGCGCTCGCGAATTCTGGCCAACGCGGCGGTACGAAGGGCGCGGACATCAGCGCCACGCTAGCCTGGGCCAAGACGACCGGCAGCGACAAGGTCGTGGTTGCGGTGCTCGATAGCGGCGTCGATTACACGCACGAGGATCTAATCAAGAACATGTGGACGCGTCCGGCGGGCATGGCGCCTTACCAGGACGCCGAACTCGGCGTGATCGACGATCTGACCGGATTCAACGCCATCGATAACGAATCTGATCCGATGGACGACAACGGTCATGGCACACACTGCGCCGGCATCATCGGCGCTGAAGGTGAAAATGATCTCGGCATCGCCGGCGTGAACTGGAAAGTTCAAATCATGCCGCTGAAGTTTATGAACTCCGGCGGTTTCGGAACAACCAAGGATGCGATCGAAGCGATCAACTACGTCATCGAGCGGAAAAAGGCCGGCGTGAATGTTCGGATCATCAGCGCAAGCTGGGGCTCAACGCAGAAGTCACGCGCGCTTGAGACCGCCATTCGCAAGGCTTACGAGAACGACATTCTTTTCGTCGCCGCCGCAGGCAATGCGAGCACGAACAACGATCGCAATCCGCATTATCCGTCGAGCTACGACGTGCCGAATGTGGTTAGCGTGGCCGCACTCGATCGGAAGGATCAACTGGCGACGTTCTCAAACTTTGGTGCGAAGAGCGTTGCGGTTGCGGCGCCCGGCGTGGACATTCTGAGTACGTGGTTGGACAACTCCTACGAAGAGAAATCAGGAACGTCGATGGCGACGCCGGTCGTGTCGGGTGTTGCGGCGTTGATCGTCGCCGAGAATCCTCGTATCTCGGTTGATGAGTTGAGAAAACGGATTCTGGCCGCGTCGGATCCGATTGTTGCGTTGAAGGGAAAGACCGTGACTGGTGGAAGAATCAACGCAGCGAAAGCGCTTGAATAGGAAAGAATAGGTCCTATAGGACATATAGGACCTATTTCTAAGGTTGGCCTAACTTCTTCTTGCCTTCTACAGCTTCCTTGTAAGCTCCGCCTCGCACGTCGCCGAGCTTGATCGCCTCGTCAAACTGTTTCGCCGCCTCTTCCGTGTTTTCTAGAAACGCGTTGATGCGGCCCATTGATTCATGCGCGCGCGACATGAGGGCCTTGTCCGTTTCCGGCGAGGAAGCCGCCACGGCCAGGCGATAGTGGCCCAGCGCGCGGTTCAATCTTTCCGCCTGCACCTGCTCGTCCGTTGCATCCATCGCCGCCAGGCTCGCGGTCCGGCCCAACGCAAAGAACACACGCGGCTCACGCGGATACTCCTGGAGCATCTGCCTCAAACGTGTTTCAGCTTCGTTGTAATCCTTGTTTCGTAACGTGTCTTCAATCGACGCCAGATCCCGGACGAGTGCCGACTCGCGCGCATTGCCGGTTTCAACAACTTCCGCCTGCGATCGACGCGCCGCTGTTCGTGCTTCGCGCGCCGCGAGGGCGCGCTGCACGGTCTCGGCATATTCCGTTGGCCGTTTACCCTCGCGTGCGGGATCAAACGACGCAATCATGTCGGGGAAAAAGTTGGCTAGATCGAATCCCGCGTCCTCTATGCCTTTCAACTGATCCGCAAAATAAAACGAAAGCACCGCGCCTTTCTCGTACTCTTCTGCAAGGCGCGCCACCGTCTCATCCTGGATCGCTTTCATTTCTGCTTGCGCTGATTTTCCGATCGCCGCGCGGTCAGCGTCAGTCTTTGCGGCGGCGAGTCGAGCACGCGCATCGCGCGAAAGGAGTTCAAGTCTTCTCGCTTCGTCAAAGCGCGCGTCGGCGGCAGTCACAAGCGATCGAGTCACACTCAGGAATACGTCCGGACTCGTCTGCGTACCGGCTTTTTGCCGCTCGTTCAAAAGTTGCTTCACTTGCTCACGCCGTGTGGCGATGTCTTTGTTGAAACGAAGTACCAGCGCATCGATCACGTATTGCAGATAAGCGCGGCGTAGTTCGGACGAAGTCGGATCTGTACCTTCCGGGACAACTGCGTAATAGTCGTCGCCGATCACGCGGAAGTTGATCGCGCCGCGCGGCGCCAGCAGATCCGGAATGATCAAAAAGCGCCGATCCTTCTGCCGGAAACTGTAGGTCTTCTCTTTACTGTCCTTTTTCGGGTTTTTGACTTCCACTCGTTCCGTGGACGACGTGATCGGCCGGGTGTGCAGATAGGTCAGCAGCGCCCGCACCATTTCCGCGGTCGGAGCACGGAGGCGATCGCCTTCACTCTGATAGGCGCGAACATACTCGACCATGTGTTCGTCGATTCCTGAACGGCGATAGAACTCCTGCACCAGCGGCGCAAAATCAAGAACTTCGAGCAGCCCAGCGGGCAGATCTTCTGAGCGCTGCGGCGGGTCGAAAGTTGGCGCTGCACCAAGCGAAAGTGCGAGCGACACATAACGCGCGGCCTGCTCCGCGGGAGTTGCAGGCGCCGGAAGTTTGTTGCGCTCATAAAAATTGCGCATTCGCTCGCGTAAATCAGGATCGAGAGCCGTCAGATCCTTCCGCAGTTTGGCGCGAAAAACTGACACTGGGCGTCCCGGCTGCGACAGATCGAGGCCGGCCGCATCGAGTGCGGCCATGACCACGATCAAACGTTGATCGGCCTGGAAATCGACGCCGTATTCAGAAATTTCGAACGCCGCACCGGGCCGTTGTTGCACCGGCGGCGCTTTCGGCTGAGGCGTGGGGCTCGGAGCCGGGTTTTGCGACAAAACAACGCCTGAGCAAAGCATTGTCGCCAGAATGATGAGTAAACATTGCTTCATAAATGCTGATCTTGATCGGTAGTATCTGAATTTATCTGTGGCTGATGCTTGCGACGCCGGTATGCGCGCAGCATCTGCAATGTTAGCGGATAAGCCAATAGCGAACAAACCACGGAGAGAGCCATCGCCCCAACCGAAAAGGGCCAAACGATGTTCCAGCTTTGGATGAACAAAAGCCGGTAATAGTCACCTGAGAAAATTCGGGGATTTGTTAAGAGTTCCACGCCTTCGTCGGGAATGCTCAGCGGCCGGCCCAGAATGAAAGCGCCGACGGCGTAGGAAGCGATGATGATCGGCACGAACGTGAAAAAGGGGTTGTTGATAAAAGTCCCGGTATAGATCGCGATTTTGTTGAAACGAAACAGGAAAGCGACCACGGTCGCCATGATGGTGTGAAGACCGAGGAACGGTGAGAAGGCGATAAAAACGCCGATTGCAAAAGCAAGCGCCGTCCGCTCGGGTGGATCATCGATCGCAAGCAGACGGCGAAATGTCTTACGAAGCATCCTTAAAATTGCCGATTGCCAATTTCCAATTGCCAATTAGGAAAATGGTAAATCGGCAATTGGCAATCGGCATTTGGCAATGTTTACTTAAAGCCCTGCAATGCTGACGCCTCGTCCTCGTAAGAGTCGAAGACGGTCAGCAGTTTTGTTATCACCAGCAGATTCTGAATTCGATCCGTCAGGTTCAGCAGCTTGAGTTGACCGCCGTCGCGGGTGACCGTGGTGTAATTGGCAATCAACTCGCCGACACCACTCGAGTCCATGTACTTCACTCCCGCAAGATTGAGAAGAATCTTCTTCTGGCCTTTATCAGCCAATCCTCTGATGGCGTCACGCAAGGCAATACTGCCCTCGCCGATTCGAACCTCACCACTCAAGTCAAGAATGGTGACGTCTCCTGCCTGTCGTTCTTTCAGACCGAGCTCAGCCATTGCTTTCTCCGTTCAGCTTCCCTAACCACCTTCGGCGCTTTTACTTGAAGCTGTTGAGGGCCTCTGCTTCACTTTCATAAACGTCAAAGACCGTCAGAAGCTTTGTAATAGTCAACAGATCTTGAAGTTTCTGCGTGAGATTGAGGAGTTTGAGCTGTCCACCGTCTTTACCGATTGCCGTATAGCTGGAAACCAGTTCGCCTATACCGCTCGAATCGATGTAGCTAACCTGGGCAAGATTCAAGAGAATTCGCTTCTTGCCTTCCTCAAGCAGTCGCCGGACGGCAGAGCGCAGGGCCACGCTTCCCTCACCGATTGTTATCTTGCCGCTCATGTCAAGGACGGTTACATCTCCGGCTTGACGCTCGTTGATATTCAACTCAGCCATTGTAAGAAATCTCCTTTATGCAATTGCGATTAACGTCGCTTCACCATGCGCACTGTTGTGCCACCGCCCGGTCTTATCAACCAATCAACTTCGTCCATAAAAGTGCGCATGAAAAAAATGCCACGGCCAGAGGCCTTTAAGATGTTCTCTTGGGCTGTTGGATCTGGGACGTTTTCCGGGTTGAATCCTGACCCCTGATCGTGCACGCTGATTTCAACAGCGTCAGGCGAGCTTTTCAAAATGATTTCTACGACCTTGCCTTCATCCTGACGATTGCCATGGAGCACTGCATTCGTCACAGCCTCGCGCACGGCCATGTCGATTCCAAACGCAGCGTCATCACTGATGCCTGAACGGCCAACGAACTCAGCAACCGCGGCGGCCGCGGTCGCAACCGTATCAATTCGGCTGGGCAAACTTAGCTCGGTCGTCTCTACGGTCACAAGTCTTGTGCATGACCTCTCCGAAAGCCACTGCGCGAGGACTCTGGCTGCTTTCTAATACCATCAGACACTTATCAGGAGTTCGAGGGTGTAACACGCTGGATATGTGCGTGTCAAGAATAGGCTGTGCGGCGCTAAAGAATGTAAAAGCATTACTCGCGCAAAGGCGCAAAGACGCGAAGTCCAGACCTTCGGCCGCCCAGAGGGTCCGAACTTTGCGCCTTTGCGCGAGTGTTCTTTTTTCTGCCGCCTTAATCAAACAATAAAACCCAGGTTCTTCAGCGTGCGGTCGAGCTCGCCGAGATCGAGCGGTTTGCTTAGATAGGTGTTGCAGCCAGTTTCAAGAGCGGCTTCTTCCATCCCGTAAACGTCGTACGCGGTGATGGCGACGATTGGGATCTGATCTCCGTTTCCTTCCAACTTGCGGAAGTTTCTTACTGTTTCGAGACCATCGAGCACCGGCATGTTGAGATCGATAATTATCAAACTGGGACGATAACGCTTGGCGATTTCCAGCGCTTGCTCGCCGTCTTCAGCCTCGAAAACACGGTACCCTTTTAATTCAAAGGCCCGCTTTAGCATAATGCGGGTGTCAGTCGAGTCTTCCGCCACCAGGACTGTCGGATAAAGTAATGCTGACACAGCGTCCCACATTTAGGCTAAATCGCCTTACATCCAGATTGTGTTGGGGGAAAGACCCGACTGGAGGGAATGGAGCGTCAGCGGGAATGGCATGTTTATAGCACGATTACGACTTGAATGTCCCCTAAAGGGACAGAATCTTAGAACAATGAGAATAGCGCCAGCACATTTTCTTAGCGGTCGACTACAGATGCCGGGAGACAAGTCGATCTCCCACCGCGCGGCCCTGATTGCCGCACTCTCCTCAGGAAGTTCGCAGATCTCAAACTTTTCGACAGCACGTGATTGTGCGTCAACCATTACCTGCCTGCGCGAACTCGGAGTCGCAATCGAAGAAAAGAATGGAGATTTATTGTTTGCGGGCGACCAAAAGCTCGCCACACCGGGTAAACCACTGGACTGCGGCAACAGCGGTTCAACGTTGCGCATTCTGACCGGCGTACTCGCGGGACACGATCTCGAAGCAGAACTGATCGGCGACGAGTCGTTGAGTTCGAGACCGATGCGACGAATCATCGAGCCGCTCGAGTTGATGGGCGCGAAGATTCAGGCGACCGATGGTAAAGCTCCTTTGAGAGTTCGTGGCTCGTCCAACCTGGCTCCAATCACTTACAAACTTCCGATCGCGAGCGCCCAAGTAAAGTCGGCGATTCTGTTTGCCGGACTCAACGCCGAGGGTCGCACGACGGTGATCGAAACATCCACTTCCCGCGATCACACTGAACGTCTCTTCAGCGGTTTTGGCGTGCCGGTCACAACAAGCAGCGATCACGCCGTGGCGCTCGATGGTCCGGCACGTCTTACGGGCGGCAGAATCACAATTCCCGGCGACGTTTCTTCAGCCGCGTACTTCGTCGCCGCCGCCATGCTGCTGAATGAATCCAACGTGACGATCGAAGACGTGGGACTAAATCCCACGCGCGCGGCGTTTCTTTCTGTGTTGAGTTCATGGGGCGCGGCGATTTCAACTACGGATTTACAGACAGAACGAAATGAACCGCGCGGAACGATCAACGTCCGTGGAGGTATTTCGAAGATCGCGAGCGAAGACGAACGCACCTTGAACAAGGCGATGATTCCATCGTTAATCGATGAACTCCCGCTGTTGTCAGTAGTCGGTTCGCAGATCTCCGGCGGCATTCGCATCCGCGACGCGGGCGAGTTGAGACTGAAAGAGAGTGACCGGCTCGCAGCAACAGCCGCGAACCTGCGTGCGATGGGCGCCGAAGTCGAAGAGTTTGAAGATGGTCTCCAGGTATCAGGACCGACAAAGCTGCGCGGCGCAACGATCGACTCCTTCGGCGATCATCGAATCGCAATGGCCTTCTCCGTCGCAGCACTCGTCGCTGACGGAGAAACTGAAATAGACGGCGCGGATTGTGTCGCCATCTCGTTTCCGGAGTTCTTTCAACTCCTCGAATCGGTAGTGACGAGATGAAAATGCAGAAGCCAATCGTGATCACGGGATTTATGGGGAGCGGCAAGAGCAGAGTTGCGCGCGAATTGGCACGACACCTTAACGTCACAATGGTCGATCTCGATACAGTAATCACCGAACGAGAACGAAAGTCTCCGGCGCGACTAATCGCAGAACACGGCGAACCTTACTTTCGCTCGATTGAGTCGGCGGTGCTTCGCGACTTATTACGGGGCGGGGCGGCGGCCATCATCGCCCTGGGCGGTGGCGCATGGATCGAGGAGACAAATCGCCAAATAATCAGCGAGTACGGTTGCGAAAGTGTATTGCTGGACACGCCATTTGAAGTTTGCTGGGCCAGGATTCAAGCCTCAGCCGAAGATCGTCCGCTCGGGAGAACGAGAGAGCAGGCGCTCGCGCTGTACGAACGGCGCCGGCCGGTTTACCAACTCGCAGCGATTCAAGTTGAGGTTCTCGGCGACAATCTTCCGGAAGTGATCGCAACCATTGAAAGATTACTCGCGCAAAGGCGCAAAGACGCAAAGTTCTGACCCTCCGGGCGGCC
>JBIOVO010000335.1:0-15677 GCA_044867735.1 Pyrinomonadaceae bacterium
CACAAAAAGGCACATAAAGCACAAAATACAAAAGGGTTTCCTTTGTGCTTTATGTGCCTTTTTGTACCTCTAGTTTGACGAATTGCATGACTCATGTGATCATGCCCGAGATTTTTCACCTCACCTGAAGGAAGATGTTATATGACGCCAGAACAACGACTAGATAGACTGGAACGTGTGGCAAAGCTCATAGTCAAGGCGGGATTGCGTGCTCGCAAGCAATCCCGCGAGCAGGATGAGACGATCAATATCCTGATTCACTCACAAATGAAGGCTACTGAGCAGATGATCGATTTGCAGGGAACGGTAAGAGATTTGGCGACCGGGCAAGCAAACCACGATGAGATACTAGAACGTTTATCGGCCGGGCAGGCTGAACACGATGAGATACTAAAAGGTTTGGCTGCTGGACAAGCGAAAACGGAAGAAGCCCTACGTGCGTTCCTAAACAGATTTCGCAAAGGTCGAAACGGAAAGTCCTAGAACGTCAAATCTTAAACATTGAATCGGAAGTGGACCACGTCACCCTCTTGCATGATGTAGTCCTTTCCTTCAAGTCGTAACAATCCTTTTTCACGGGCGGCAGCGTAGGAGCCGGCTTGCATGAGCTCGTCGTAGCTGACGATCTCGGCGCGGATAAAACCGCGTTCGATGTCGGAGTGGATCGTGCCCGCGGCGGTTTGGGCGCGAGTGCCTTGCGGAATCGTCCAGGCGCGGACTTCTTTCTCACCTGCAGTTAGAAACGACATCAAGCCGAGCAAGTGATAGGCGCTCTTGATCAGTTGGTCCACTCCGCTGGTGGCCACGTTCAAACTCTTCAGATAATCCAAACGTTCTTCAGGAGGCAGCGCGACCAGGTCAGCTTCGAGTTGTGCGCAGATGACTACACACTCCGCCGATTCTTTTTCCGCAACGTCGCGCACCGCCCTTACCATCGCGTTGTTTTCGAGATTCGCGAGTGCAGCTTCTTCAACATTCGCGGCATAAATCGTTGGCTTCGTTGTCAGCAGAAAAAAGTTGCGCGCTACGACGCGTTCGTCGTCTGTGAGTGAAACGGTGCGCGCCGATCGACCTTCTTCGAGCGCTGGCTGCAACTTGTCGAGCACTTCCAACTCTTGACGCGCAACCTTGTCGCCACTCTTCAAATTCTTCTGCGCCTTTTCACGCCGGCGCTCAACCGTGGCGAGATCGGACAAGGCCAGTTCGATCTGAATGGTCTCAATGTCGCGCAACGGATCAATGCGCCCCTCGACGTGAATCACGCTCTCGTCTTCAAAGCAACGCACTACCTGGACGACCGTATCCGTCTCTCGAATGTTTGCCAGAAACTGGTTGCCGAGTCCTTCACCTTTTGACGCGCCGCGCACCAGGCCCGCGATATCCAGGAACTCAACAGTTGCCGGTACGATCTTTTCAGTTTTAACTAAACGGGCGAGCGGTTCGAGTCGCTCGTCAGGCACCAAAACCACACCCACATTTGGTTCGATGGTCGCGAACGGATAATTTGCAGCCAGTGCAGATGACTGTGCCGTAAGCGCATTAAATAAGGTTGACTTGCCCACGTTGGGCAGTCCGACAATTCCAGCTCTTAACATTGATTTGCCTCGTTGCTGAAAACTAACCGATTAGGATTACTCACGCAAAGGCGCAAAGGCGCAAAGTTAAGACCTCTGGTTGCCGCAGGTCTTAACTTTGCGCCTTTGCGTGAGTAATGATTTCGATCCCGGTATAATCCAAAACTGACTTGATTACCCAAACACGGCCAGCACTCTCAATTCGGATTGCATGATTGCGTCTTTAGTACTTGCTCTATTAGTCACTTTTAGCGGCACCGTTGCGACCTACCTTTACGATGAAAACGCATCGTTCGGCGCGAGGCTGTGCGCGGGCGGCGCTCTCGGGCTTGCGGCTTTGGGCCTGGTTAGTTTCGTAGTCGCCTCATTCGCCGGCCTCAACGGGGTTTCTATTCTGATCAGCGCCGCGATCGTTTGCAGTCCGCTCGGACTGCTCGCCGAGGCCAGGTATCTGAACCGTCTTAAACACGACCTCGAAGCAGTCTCAAACAGCACCCGCCGGCTTTTAACTCGACCCGATCTGGCTTCGATTGGTTACGTGCTCTTCTACGCAGTCGTGATCGTGATCCTCTGGAGGGTATTTGGTCGTGCGGTTATCGAGGATCAAGCGGGAATCAGCACCGGACTGCTGAACAACTTCGGCGATCTGCCATTCCACATCAGCGTCATTACGAGTTTCGCGTTTGGTAACAACTTCCCGCCTGAAGATCCGACGTACGCCGGAGTCCGCTTCACTTATCCATTTCTATCCGACTTTGTTTCCGCTGTTTTCGTGAAATGCGGCGCCGACCTCGTGCAGTCGATGTTCATCGAGAACTTTATTCTCGGCGTTTCTTTCGTCGGCCTGGTCCATCGCTGGGCTTTGGTGATGCTGCGCGACAAACTCGCCGCCGTGATCACACCGTTGGTCGTGTTGTTGAATGGCGGCATGGGCTGGGTACTGTTACTCGAGAAGGCGGGTCAGAACGAAGGTGGACTCTTTGGCGTACTCTCGGATCTGCCTCCTTCGTTCACCGTGATTCCGGAAACAACCTGGCGCTGGGGTAACGCAATTTCCACGCTGCTGGTGCCGCAACGTGGCTTTCTAATGGGACTACCGCTTGCGACGATCGCTTTCACACAATGGTGGATTGCGACCGATAAGACTCGTGCGCCGCAAACAGCGACTCATGGGAAACAGGCCGCACGCTCGCGGGATAAATCAAAGAGTTTATGGCACGAAGAAGCGCAAACGCGTTTCCCGCTCGCCACACGTCGCATGATAGCGGCTGGCGTTGCCGCCGGTTTGTTACCCCTCGTCCATGCGCACAGTTTTGTAGTCGTAATGGCGATGGCCGGCTGTCTCGCACTACTGCAAATTCGCTGGCGTGAATGGATTGCTTTCTTTGCCGTCGCCTTGGTCATTGCCGTTCCGCAAATGCTCTGGTCCACGATGCACAGCGCAGTGGACGCCAGCAGCTTCTTCGCGTGGGAAGTCGGATGGGACCATGGAAAGGACAATCCAGTCTGGTTCTGGTTCAAGAACACCGGACTGTTCATTCCGATTCTATTAACAGCGGTGCTGATGCGCTTCGATGGTTATCTCGTCAGTAAACGACAATTGCTTTTCTACTTGCCGTTCACGCTCTGCTTCATCATTCCCAATTTGATCAAGATGGCCCCGTGGATCTGGGACAACATCAAAGTACTCTATTATTGGTGGTTGGCGTCGGCTCCGATCGTGGCGCTGTTGTTAGCGAGACTGTGGCGCCAGGGACCGATTCGACGAACGATTGCGGTTTTGCTTTTTATTTGTGTCACACTGGCGGGCACGCTCGACGTCCTTAGCATCACGTTTCCCCGGCATCCGTATCAGGTGTTTGACGCTGCGGGCGTAAAGTTTGCCGAACTCGTAAAACAGCAAACACCGCCGCGAGCGATGATCATTCACGCACCGGTGCACAACACGCCGGTGTTTCTTACCGGGCGCCGTTCGTTGATGGGTTACCCGGGACACATCTGGACTCACGGACTCGAGTTTGTGCAACGTGAAGCGGAGATAAAGCGCATCTATCTCGGTTCGTCAGACGCGGATCAGCTAATTAGACGGTACAACATCGAATATGCAGTGATTGGACCACACGAGGAAATCGTGACCCCTCACAACGAGAGGTTTTTCAGTCGTTTTGAAAAGGTTGGAGAAGTAGGTGGGTACAGCCTCTACAAAATCAGGCAGTAAAAAGAACAGGCAAGCACAAGCGACCGGCAGGAGTGCAGCTCAGGCCGAGGTCGCCCACGCCGACAACTTTCCCGATCACGTGTGGTGGATCGGCGTTGGTGTGATCTTTGTCGTTGCCGCGGTGCTGCGCTTGTACGATCTGGGTCTTGTACCACTGCATCACGACGAAGGAGTGAACGGTAATTTTCTGGTGCGGCTCGTACGAGAGGGCGCTTACCGCTACGACCCGGAAAACTATCATGGCCCAACTCTCTATTACTTCTCAGCGATCATTCCCTGGATCACGAAGCTGTTGTTCGGATCCGCCGCTCGCGACAACTATGGTCTGACAACGTTCACTATCCGTCTCATACCCGTAATCTTCGGACTCGGCACCATCGGGCTCGTGTTTTTGCTGCGGCGGCAACTCGGCAGCGTGGGCACACTTGCCGCAGGTTTGATGTTGGCCGTGTCACCAGGCGCAGTTTACCTTTCGCGCTATTTCATTCACGAGACGTTGTTTGTTTTCTTCACGCTCGCAATCGTCGTTAGCGCAGTTTGGTTTTATGAGAATCGTAATCCCTCGCACCTGATACCCGGAGCCACCTCGGCGGCGCTGCTACTCGCCACGAAAGAGACAGCGATGATCTCGATCGGAGTGCTGATAATTGCTCTAATCGTGGGACTGGTTTACGTTTGGCTCTATCGCTCGACGTTTGGCAACATTCCCGGCACGAGATCCTTCGCGCCCGGAGGACTCCGGGCTCTGGTCAAGCAGATGGGCGGCACCAGTACGGTGATCGGAACGATCATGATTTCACTGATCGTTTTCCTTGGCGTCTATCTTCTTTTTTATTCTTCGTTTCTCACCAATACCAAAGGCATTTACGATTCACTGCAAACCTTTGCGATTTGGACGAAGACCGGTCAACAAGCGCACGTCCATCCGGCAAAGCAGTACATCGACTGGCTGTACAAGCAGGAAAGCTCCCTGCTTTTTCTCGGGGCGCTTGGCGCTGTGATCGCTGTCCTGAGACCCAAATCGTTCGTCGCTCTTTTTTCAGCTCTGTGGGCGTTTGGTTTGATTGCGGCGTACTCGTTGATTCCCTACAAGACGCCCTGGCTACTGCTCAACTTCGTGGTGCCTCTGGCCATCATTGCCGGTTATGCGTTGCAGGCGATCTACGAACTTGACCAGGGACAAGTGAGGTTGGTTTCGGTAATTCTGCTAATCGCAATCAGCGTTTTGACTTATCAATCTATCGATCTGAATTTCGTCAATTACGACAACGATAAGCCGCAGTATGTTTACGTTTATGCACACACGAAGCGAGGCATGACCGAACTGGTGAACGAGGTCGATCGCATCGCGAAGGAGCAGTCGGGTCTGCAAACCGGCATAACGATTGTCAGTCCTGACTACTGGCCATTGCCCTGGTATTTTCGCAATTACACTCGTGTCGGCTATTTCGGCCAGATGTCGGCCTCCACTGAGCCGATTATCATTGCGAGGTCTGACCAGCAGCCTCAAATCGAAGCCGGTTTCGGGGCAGTCTACCAGCAGGTGCGGTCGAAAGAGCCCGATGGGACGTTTGAGTTGAGGCCGGGCGTCAATCTGATTCTGTACGAACGCAAACCGCCCATCGACCTGCCAAGGTAGACACCAAGGCTGCTTAAGTTTTCTCTTCACTTCAATTAACGAACCCGGAGCTCAAGTTCTTGTTGACATTCTAAGCAGCTCACATTTATAGTGCTCAACTCAGAATGTTCAAACTCCAGCGCCTCGAAATCACTGGTTTCAAATCCTTCGCCGACTACACCGAAATAGTCTTCACTGGAGACGGAATCACTGCCATCGTCGGTCCTAACGGCTGCGGCAAAAGCAACGTCGCCGACGCCATCGCCTGGGTTTTGGGCGAGCAACGGGTGAAGCACCTGCGCGGCGGCGAGATGAAAGACGTCATCTTTCAGGGTTCGCGGAACCGGCCGGCGAGCGGGATGGCTGAAGTCGTCATGCATCTCGTCCGTGATGAGGGAGTCGAGTCGGAGCCGGACATCGAAGACATCGATTCAACGCTCGAACGGATAGACGATCGTCTTGTAAATATCGACGACATTCTTCCACAAGAAGCCGCAGCGCCAACCGAGACCTCTGAGGAAACCGCTCCGATCGAAGCTGCCAGCGAGACTCAGGCGCCGGACGCACCGGTGGCGGAACCTGTCGCCGTTCAAAAAACAAGTCACAAGAGGCATTGGCGCCGTCGTAATCTTGCGTTGGAGTTTGCGCCGGGCGAAGCGGTTTCAGTGACGAGAAGACTTTATCGATCCGGCGAGAGCGAGTATCTGCTGAACGACAAGATCTGCCGGCTGAGAGATATTCAGGATCTCTTTTCCGGAACCGGTCTGGCTGGTGGTCACTACGCAATCATCGAACAAGGCCGAATCGGACAGATTCTCTCCGCGAAGCCGATGGATCGCCGCACCATCATCGAAGAGGCGGCGGGCATCACGAAGTTTCGCGTTCGCCAGCGAGCCACTGAAGCGCGGCTCGACTCCGCACGATCCAATCTTTCCCGCATCTCCGACATCGTTTCCGAAATCGATCGTCAGGTAAACAGTCTGCGACGGCAGGCAGCGAAAGCGCGCCGTTACGGTGTGCTGCGCGAAGAGTTGCGCGAGTTGTTGCGCCACGTTTATGTCGCCGAGGATCGCAAGCTGGCGTTGGTGCTCGAGGATACAAAGACGAAGCTTGCCGAAGTCACTGAGCTTGAGCTCGGCATTGCTGAAGATCTGACCAAACGCGAAGAGGCGGCACGCTCCGCCACTCAGGAAGCGCGAAACCTGGAAGACGAGTTGTCGACTGCTCGCGCCGCTGCCGCCGAAGCGGTGCTGCGAAGAGATCGACAGGCGCGTGAGTGCGTCTATCAGCAGGAGCAGTTGAGTGAGATCGAAAAGCGCAAGGGCGAAGTTGCGGCCGAGATCGAAGCGCTGACGGCGCGACTCGTCTTGATCGAGGCTGAATGCGGTCGCTTGCAACACGAGGATGCGAAACTGCGCGAGGAGGCTGACCTTAGCGCGCTGCAATTGCGGACGGCGGAAGAGTCGTACGCAGAAAAGCTCTCCGCGGCGAACGCGGCCGAGATCGAAATCGAGAGTGCTCGCTCAGAATTACTTTCGCAAACGGCGATCGCCGAAAGAGTCCGTGAGATTGCGCGACAACTCGAGACTACTTTGGAGCGCTTGTTCCAGCAGGCTGAAGGCCTTGCGCGTGAGGGAGATCGTGCCGCCAGTCAACATGCGGAAAGAAAACTCGAGGCCGAAAGGTTTTCGCGTGAACTCGGCGACTCTCGCGCACGTGTCGCAAAACTCCAGGCAGAACGCGAGACAGCAGTTGACGCTGTCGTGCGAGGTCATGAGGCGGTTAGCGACACAGAAGCCGAACTCACACGCGTGCGTGACGAGCATTCGCGCGCCAGCCATCGACTCGAGAGTCTGAAGGAGCTGGATCAGCGGCGTGCTTATTACTCTCCGGCCGTCCAGCTCATCTTTGCGCCCAGCGAATCACCGCGTGAATTTCACTTCATCGGCACGCTCGCCGATGCGCTAAACGTCGATGCGAAGTGGGAACGGGCGGTTGAGGGTGTGCTTGGGTCGTCGTTGCAGTCGATCGTGGTGCCGACGCCTGACGATGCGGTTCGCGCGGCTCAATGGCTGCGCGAGAACAACGGTGGCCGCGCGAGTTTTCTCGTCGCCGGTTTGCACGGCGGGAGCGACGAGGTAAACACAGTTACTGCGCTCGCTTGCAGGCTCGAAGAAAGATCGTCGCTGTCGTTCAGTTTGGTCGAAGGATTTCGCGAAGACCTTCGCATTTGTGATCTGCTCGGCGCGCCACAGCAACTCGTAACCGTCCTGAAACGCACGTTGCCGCAAAAAATGAACGCGCGACTCGCGGCGAGTCTCGACGAAGCGATGGCCAAGTCGATCGCTACCGGCGAGATGTACGTGACGTTAAATGGCGACTGGATCGCCAGCGGCCAGTTCGTCAATGCCGGTGATGCGCGCGATTTGGAAGAAGGCGCCGGACTGCTCGCCTTCAAGCGTGAGTTGCGAGAGCTGGAGACGCGCGCGGAGGTTCTTGGAAGAGAAGTTGACACTGCTTCCAAAACTGCTAATGAAGCGCGTGGGCGACTGGTCGAGCTGGAAGACGCCGTCGTGATTTTAAATGAGGCGATTGGCCGCGAAGAGCGCGATGCGCTGGCACGCGAGCATACGACGACGAGTTTGGAGCAGGAAGTCGAACGAGCCGAGCGTCACATGCGAGTCGTTGGTCAGGATTCCGCTCGCGTGGATCAGGAGCGGCTGGAAGTTGAGAGCCGCCGCGCGCAAACACTGCTCGAAGCGGAAACCGCCGAAGCCGCAAGAGAAACTGCGGCCGACAGCGTCATCAACGCTTCCGCGCGTTTGACCGATTTAAGACGTGAAGCGGAGATCGAGAGCGAGTCGCTGGCCGGACAACGCGCCACCGCGGCAGCCGCGACGGAACGACGTCGTGCCACCACCGCCGAACTGCGTCGCATCGAAGGCGAGCTGACTGACTTCGGCGCACGCGTCGATCGCTACCGGATGGACATGGCGGAGATGGCCGGTCGTAGCGAAGAGCTGAAACTCTCCATCGCCGATCTTGAACTCGCTGCCAGCTCGGTCGAGAGCGATCGCGCGCGTGAAGAAGAGCAGATCGCGGACCTTTCAAACAGGCTGCAAACGGCGCGCGTACAGGCGGACGAGTTTTCGTCAGAATTGTCAGATCTCAATCGGCGCGCCGGCGAGGTGCGCGACTCTCGCGGCGCGCTCGAAGTGCAACGAGCCGAAGCCCAGGCGCGTCAGACTTTCGTTCACGAGAACTGCCAGACCGAGTTGGGCCAGGCGTTGGATGAACTCGCCCGCGAGTTAACATTCCCGGAAGAGTTCGATCTCGAGGCCAGCCACACACGCGTCGAAGAGCTGCGGACGCGTCTCGAAGGCTTTGGCGGCGTGAACATGATGGCGCTCGAAGAGCTGGCCGAAGCCGAGCAGCGTCTACTCTTCCTGACGGTTCAGCGTCAGGACATCATCGAGGGTATCTCGGCTACCGAAGAAGCCCTGCGCGAGATCAAACGTCGCTCGCGCGAGCGCTTCCGCCACGCGTTCGAACAGATCAACAAGAACTTCAGCGCCCTGTTCCAGGAGTTGTTTGGCGGCGGACGCGGCGAGATGAGCCTGATCGATGCTGACGACGTGCTCGAATCGGGCATCGATGTAGTGGCACAACCGCCGGGCAAACGTTTGCAGAACGTGCTGCTCCTGTCGGGCGGTGAGAAGGCGATGGCGGCCCTCGCGCTGGTGCTCGGAATCTTCCATTACCGGCCCGCGCCGTTCTGTTTACTGGATGAGGTCGACGCGCCACTTGACGAAGCGAACGTGGGACGCTTTACTGATAAGGTCGTCCAGATGTCTGCGGACACGCAGTTCATCGTTATTACGCACAACAAGAGGACGATGGAGATGGCCCGCGCCCTCTACGGTGTCACGATGGAGGAGGTAGGTGTCTCGAAGCTGGTGTCGGTAAAGTTTGAGTGAATAGGCGAAAATCATTGTTGCAAGGGCTCCCCGCCGCGCTGTTGATTTTGAGCGCGGCGATTTCCATTTACGCGCAGGATCAGAGTGGCGCGAAGCATAATACGCGTCCGCAGCAGTCTGCCGCCGCAGCGGTTGTTCCCGAGGCGAGCAAAGACACCGGTGTCAAATACACGTATGAGTTTTCGCAGCCGAAGTTTATCGTCGGACACATCGTGATTGAGCACGATGACAACGGACGCGGGTCCGTCACTTTTCAACGGTTGAATGAAGACACGCCGGTGGTCGAGCCGCTCAATCTTTCACCCTCCGCTCTGGAACGGATCAAGTCGGCGTGGCGAGGACTCCAGTTTCTCGACTCAACTACTGACTATCAGGCAGACAAGCAGTTTCCTCATCTCGGCACGATGAAGATCGGGATGCAGCAAGGCGAACGCAAACGCGTGGCGGAGTTCAACTGGACAAACAACACGGATGCTTCGACGCTCATCAACGAGTATCGCAAGGCGGCGGATCAGGCGATCCTGATTTTCGACATTTCGATCGCGCGTGAGAACCAACCACTCAATGCGCCGAAGCTGATGGAAGCGATGGAATCGTTACTGAAGCGAGATGCGCTTTCCGATCCGAAGCAGTTGCTCAAACTGCTTCAGGAAATGAGCACCGACGAACATATCCCGCTGATCGCCCGCAACCACGCGCTTCGTCTGATCAAGAAGATACAGAAGTAAATCTTACTCGCGTAAAGGCGCAAAGACGCAAAGTTATGACCTCTGGCAGCCGTAGGTCATAACTTTGCGACTTTGCGCCTTTGCGCGAGAAAACCCTAATTAGATTTTTCACTCTCCTTCGGCCAGCCGAAAGAAGTCGATCGCGCGATTCTCTGCCCAGAAGCGATCCTCGCCCGGCGTTCCGCGAGAGATGAAGGCGACGTGACCTCCTTGAGGCGTAGCGATAAGGAGGATGTAAGGGTTGTTGGAAAATGCAGGATCGCGGAGCGGCGCAAACGGGATGAAGGGATCGTCCTCCGCATGGATGATGAGAGTTGGAAGGCGAATCCCGGTGGCGACGCGGATCGAACTCGCGCGATGGTAGTAGTCATCCGCATCAGCGAATCCATTCGCACGCGCAACGAACTCTTCGTCAAACTCGCGAACCGTCCGAATTTGCGGCAGCCGTGTGAGATCGTAAAGTTGAGGATAGAGTTTGTGCTTGAGACGGATTCTTGTCTTCAGGCTTTCAATAAATCTCCAGTGATAGATCCAGTTTGCCCGGCGATGAATCTCTACAGAACTCGCGTGAAGATCTACCGACGGCGAAAGCGCGCAAACTGCGATCACTTCCGGTGGAAGTTTCTCGCCACACTCTCCCGCTAGTTTCAGAACCATGTTTCCGCCGAGCGAGAAGCCCAGCAGGTAAAGTCGCTGCAAACGATCGTTCTCAATCAATTGCTTGACGACTACTCCGAGATCGTCGCTCAAGCCGCCGTGGTAAAGCGTCGGTGTCAGATGTTCGGTACCGCCGCAGTTGCGAAAGTTCACTCGTACGACGTTGAGGCCCGCGCGAAAGGCCTTGTCGGCAGTTGCAATCATGTAGATGGAAGTGATTGAACCTTCCATGCCGTGCCAAATCACGATGGTCGCATGTTTTTCTCGCTCGCTTTGCCAGCGACAGTTGGCGAGCACCTTTACGTCGCGATCGATCTCAAACATCCGCTCCTCGTCTTGCGGCGCACCGCTAAAACGATAACGGCGCGGCCACGCGTAAGCCGCGAGCGTTTGCGAGTGACCACGGGTGAATGCGCCGTGAGGCCGGAATGGTTTCGCTGCAAACTCTGCTCTCACTCGCTCGAGAAACTTTTGTACGTTAGCGAGATCCCGCAAGGAATTCTTTTGTTGCTCTGCTTGCACCGTCTGAGGATCTAGTTAGTCAATTCGAGTGTGACGTCTACAGTGAGTGCCTTTCGATCAACCTTGCTCCCCCATTTGAGCGTCGGAGCCGGTTTGCCTTGCGCTTGTCGTTGCATGAACGTGTTTCTGAGAACTTCGCCCATTCGCTCCTTGGTGAACTCCTCCGAGTAGCCGTCGTCATAAATATCTCCCGGCTTCAGTTCCCACCGACTTTGTATTTCCTTTATCTCCGATTCTGAAAATCCACTCACGATAAAGCGGCCCATGCGGAACTGCGGCCCCTCGACCACGTTCATCTTGTAGATAACGCTCTGCGCCTGATCGTCAAATTCAGGCTGACTCTTCACCTGAGCGAGCAGGAATCCCTTTCTTCCATATGCCTTCTCGATCTCCCGCTGAGCGTAGTCAAGCTTCACACCATTGACAGGTCGTCCCGCGTGCACTGGCAGCATCGCGTTTAGCTCGTTGGCCGCTAACGCATTGTTCCCGCTCCAGTCGGCCTTGTTCCACGTGTAGACGTATCCTTCGTCGACCGGAATCGTTAGCTCAACGCCACTCTTGCAGTTGGCCGTCGCTTCAGGCTTTGCCGAAGGAGGAGCGAAAGTCGCTTTCAACTGGCCCACTTCGCGATAAATCGAGACGAGGTTGTTGACCGCAAACAAGCTGACGAACGTGCGCGAGTATTCGTTTCCCTTCAAATCCTTTGCGCCTGCGATCAACTTCGACTCCGGGACGTTTTTGGCGCCCGGGAAGTGCATGGAACAGATCGGCATCAGCACTCCATTCACCGAGAAGACGTGCTCCTGGATCGGACTTCCCGGCGCTTCCTGCGAAACCATGTGCGTGACGGTCGCCTCAATCTTGTTTTCGTGCAAGAACCTCTGGAGCGCTTTGATTATCTTGTCGACCGTGTCGCCGCTGTCAGGCGCCGTGCCGGAAAACGATGGCAGGTCGCGTTTCACCGCGGCGATTAGCGCTGGCTCGTCGAACCAGATAAAGTTGTCGAAGACTACGCGCGAGCTGCTGACGTTGGCCTCTTCGACCACAAACGTTATGGTCATCTGCTGGTTAGCAGCGCGTGTCTTGTACGCGACTCGGTTGAAGTTGCCGGTGTTCATGAGCTTCTGGGCGGCGGCATCGACTGCTGAGAGCGCGAAGCGATCGCCGGTTTTCAATCCAGTGCTCGCAAGGACCTCGTCGACAGAAAGGCGATTCAGACCCTCAAACTCGATCTTTTGAATCGTGAAGTTCTGATGAGCGGCGACGGGTAAAGCTACGAACAGACAAACTAACATCAGGCGAAGTAGTAGGAGTTTGGGCGTCATGGCGGATTCGAGCGTGGCGTTTTGATAAATGACCAGGGAGCAACTAATCATTGAGTGTTGGGAACGCACTGGCAAGCATTCAGCCGGAGCCTCCGACCTTGCCAGGATTCAAGAAGCGATCGCCGCACATTTTGGCGCAGATATGGTGATCAGTCCAGCGTCAATCGCTCGCACCCTGGCGGATCATGGTGTTCAACTGGAGCATCCACAGATTCTCGAAGCAGACGGGCGCTGGCGGGAACAGCAACAGCCGTTCAAGCCGGAAGTGCTTAGTCTCGAGTCCCTTGCTTTTGTCGAAAGGCTGGCGCGAGGAGAATTTGAGAACGAACAGCTTGAATCAGTCCGGCAAACGGTGCGCGAACTGAAGAGCGAACTGGAATTAATGGCCAAAAACGGGCACAAACTGGCGCAGGAGTACGTGCAGTGGCTGACGGTTTGGCTTCAAAATCCGGCGATTTTCCCAGAATGGGTTGAGTTACGGAGACGAAAGCTGGCCACTGACCAAAGTTCTGGAACTTTCGAGGGTTCGTGAGCGAATACCAATGACCGGCGGGCTCAATTGGGCAAGATGAACCTTCAAAGCGATCTCAACGATACCGAACTGTTGCGGGCGATGCTGGCTGGGAGCGAAGAAGCCCTGGCGCAGCTCTATCATCGCCGGCAGGGCGGAATCTACCGATTTGCCCTGCAGATGAGCGGGTCGAAGACGATCGCCGAGGACGTCACCCAGGAAGTTTTTCTGTTTCTGATGCGCGAAGGTCGTGTGTTTGACCCGGCGCGAGGTTCGTTGAGCGCCTTTCTGCTCGGCGTGGCACGAAACCACGTGCTGCGTCGTTTGCGGGTTGAACACTTGCTCGCGCCGCTCAGTGATGACTCTGATGACGACGTGTCGTTGCTGCAACCGGCGACTGACTTGTGTCCGCTCGAGGATTTGACGCGCGCCGAGACGATCGAGTCAGTACGGAAAGCTGTTTTGAGTTTGCCGTCGAAGTATCGCGAAGTGGTGGTGTTGTGTGAACTCCAGGACATCAGTTACGGGGAGACTGCGGAGATTCTAGGTTGCGCGATCGGCACCGTACGATCACGACTCCACCGGGCGCGCGCGTTGTTGCTGACCAAACTTCGTCCGGCGATCGAGGTTGAAGAAACGGGTTCAGCGACTGTGAAGTCAGCGAGGTGTTTCGCATGAACTGTCAAAGATTCGAAAGTGTAGTGAGCGAGTTGGCGCGGGGACAGATGATGGCCGCCGAACAACGTGGCGAAGCACTGGCGCACAGCGATGCTTGTGAAGAGTGTGCGATGCGCCTGCGAGACGAAGAGATGTTGACCAGCGGGTTGAAGTCGCTGGCTCGCGAAATGGATGGGCTGGGAGCGCCGCCCGCAATCGAAGCGAAAGTGCTCGCGGAGTTTCGCAACCGTTCAGCAGCCGCGCCGCGGAGACAGGTTAATGCTCGTTACTGGTTATCGGCAGTGGCAGCAATTCTATTGATTGCGATCGCAGTCGTCGCCCTGCGTTCGCGAACTACTGACGATAAGAATCCGAAAGTCGCGGAGGTCGAAGCGCCCAAGGTGCAGGAAACGCCGCGCAAGCCGGCGAATAACGATTCCGTTGTGGCGCGCGATTCGAGGGTTGATGAACCGGAACCAAAAGTGGTCCATTATCAACCGAAGCGACGCTCGAATCGTCGACCTGCGACGGCTGTGGCTGCAAATCATGTCAACGAGATTGCGACTGACTTCATGCCTCTCGGTTACATGAATCCGGCAAGTCTTCAGGATGGTGGACAGATCATTCGCGTTGAACTGCGCCGGTCGGCGCTCGCGAATTTTGGTTTGCAGGTAAACATGGATCGTTACAACGAAAAGGTTAAGGCGGACATTTTATTAGGGGTCGATGGTTTGGCCCATGCCATACGTTTTGTTCAATAACTACAGAGCCGAGCGCGATTGCGATGGATCTTAATCGCTGAAAGGGAAGGGAAGATGAAAAGAGTATTCGGGATTTTTGGCGCACTCGTGGTGGTGTTTACAGTTGCGATCGCGGCGTTCGCGCAGCAACCAGTGAGCGAAGAGCACCTAATCGTGAGGCACACGCGTTTGCTTCAGGGGCCTGAAGGCGCGCCGCCGCCTCCGGGAGCTGATTTTGTTTTTATCGCTTCGGAGAGTTTTGGTGGCAAGGTGGTGAAGGGCGCGCCGTACTCAGCCGAGTCGATCACTGAGAGCATTCAGACCTTGAGCGACGGTAATCGCATCGTCAACAAGATGACGAGCACCGTCTATCGCGACAGTGAAGGGCGCACGCGCCGCGAACAGACGTTGAAAGGCCTGGGCGTTATCGGCGCCAGTGAAGAACCGTTGCAAATGATCTTTATCAACGATCCCGTAGCCGGTGTTACTTACTCACTCGATTCGCGCACGCGCACGGCGCACAAGAGTGGTTCGTTTAGTTTTACATTTACCGGCAAGCCGGGCGCGCCTGGCGCAGACGGTCAGCGCTTTGAGTTCAGGATGGCGGCGCCGGGGGGCGCACCACCGGCCGGCGGCAGCATCATGATGTCCCCGCCACTCGGAGCAGCTCCGATCGCAGGTACGCGCGGAGCGCAGATAGCGGAGAGCGCGGCATCCGCTTACGTGTTCAGGACCAAGCCCGGACCAAATGCGAATGAAGTCAAGCAGGATCTCGGAAAGCAGATCATCGAAGGAGTCGAGGCTGAAGGAACACGTACAACGGTCACGATTCCGGCCGGTGAAATTGGCAACGAGCGTCCGATCGAGATTGTGAGTGAGCGTTGGTATTCACCTGAGCTCCAGTTGGTGGTGATGACGCGGCACAGCGATCCGCGCACAGGCGAGACGACTTACAAGCTGACAAACATCAATCGCATTGAGCCGGCAAAGACACTGTTCGAAGTGCCGTCGGATTACACGATCAAGACCAACATGCACATCGGTCCAAACGTTGCTCCGCTCCCGCGGACGACGCGCAAGCCGGCGAATCCGGAGTAAAGACTTCGGGGAGGCCCAAAGAGGGTTTTCTCACGCAAAGGCGCAAAGGGCG
>JBIOVO010000336.1:0-20665 GCA_044867735.1 Pyrinomonadaceae bacterium
TTTCAAACGCTTCACGGATCTTCGCCGTCCCGCTGATCACGTCGAACGGGTTCTTGTCGTGGACGTACTCGTACGGCGGAACCTTCCAACGGAAATGATCTCTGTACATGTCGTGCGCAAACTTCGCCATCGCAATGCCCGCCAGCCATGGCTCAAACACGTCGCGATCGAGCACGTGAATCTGCACACCGCCACAACTAACGCCCGCATGCTTTTGAAAAGTTGGTTGAAATACACAGCTTCTGAAAAACACTCCCGGGAGTCGCAGCGCGTTCAGTTTGTCAGCGTATGCATCGGGATCGATGTAAGGCGCTCCGATGAGTTCGAACGGTCTCGTGGTTCCTCTTCCTTCTGAAACCTGTGTTCCTTCGAAATGCACTGTGCCTGGAAAGACTGTCGCTGAATCCAGCGTCGGCATATTTGGCGACGGCAACACCCACGGTGCATCAGTCTCGTCAAGCCAAAGCTCACGACGCCATCCTTTCATCGCGACGATCTCAAGATCACATTCGATCTTAAAGTGTTCATTAAACATTTGTGCGAGTTCGCCCACAGTCATGCCATGACGAGTTGGCATCGGAAACTGACCAACGAATGATGCATATTCAGGTTCGAGAATGTTCCCCGCTAGCTGAAGACCATTGATCGGATTAGGGCGGTCGCAAACAACTATTCTCTTGTGGAGACGTTTTGCCACACGCATGCAATTAGCCAGCGTGTAAACAAACGTATAGATCCGGCAACCAACGTCCTGCATGTCGAACACTAACGTATCGACATCCTGAAGCATCGCCTCGGTTGGCTCTCTGGTCTCGCTGTAAAGCGAATGAACCGGAAGGCCCGTCTTGCGATCGACGCCGTGCTCGGTCTCGATCATGTTGTCCTGCACGTCGCCACGAATCCCATGCTGCGGACCGAAGAGCGCGCGCAGGTTGATGTCCGGATGGCTGTGCAGCAGATCTGCCGCGTGTTGATACGAATGATCGACCGAGGCCTGATTGCAGATCAGTCCGACTCGCTCATCGCGAATCAGCGAATCACTACATTCTTCAAGTAACGTCTCAAGTCCGAGTTTTACGTTCTGTACCGGCTTCTTCATATGCACTGGTTCGCGTTCTCTTTCGAGAGTTAATGTCATACTTGAAATCTCCTAGCCGCAAAGAACCGAACCGCCATTTACGTTCAGCACTTCACCCGTGATGTGTGCCGCCCACTCGCTGCAAAGAAAAACTATCGGACCAGCGATCTCCTCCGGCGTGGCCATGCGACCTAAAGGTATTCTTTTAACGATCGACTCGAGTTTCGGTTTGTCTGCAATCACGTCCGCCGTCATCTCCGTCGCCACCCAACCCGGCGCGACGCAGTTTACGTTAATACCAAAGCTTGCCAGTTCGGGTCCGAGAGACTTGGTGAAAGAGATCTGACCGCCTTTTGATGCCGCATAGTTCGAGACATTAGCCTCACCTCTCTGCCCGGCTGTCGAACTCACGATCACGATGCGCCCGAACTTCTGTTCTTTCATGTGTGGGACAGCAGCACGACAGACTGACCATGTGCCTTTGAGGTTAATGTCCATCGTACGATCCCAGAGTTCTTCCGAGATCGAATCGACGGGCCCGCCTTCCCAGAGTCCGGCGTTGCAGATCAGAAAATCGATGCGGCCGAAATGCGCGATCGTTTCTTTGAGCAGCCGTTCAGCTTCTTCGAGCTGCGAAACATCCGCGCGAACGGCTAAAGCTTTAACGCCATGACTCTGCGCCATGTGGGCAGTGGCAGCGGCGCTGGCTTCATCCTGAACATAGTTGATCACTACGTGTGTTCCGCATGAAGCGAGCAGTGCGACGACGGCTTTCCCGATACCGCGAGAGCCTCCGGTAACGAGCGCAACTCGATCTGCCAAACCCAACTTACCGTCTTGCACGAGTCTTACAGTTCCCTTCCGAACTTCGATCGGGTGGCCACGGAGGGCCACCCCTACAACTGAGTCACGTCGTGTTCTTGTAGGGGTGGCGCTCAGTGGCCACCCGACGTTCAGTTGCTTATCGTGGAAAGCGCCTCCTGGTCCAACTGCCGGACCGCCGCCGCTTCCTTCACAAACCACTTGAACAATCGTTGAGAAAGTTCATCATGTTCCCAGCCAAGTTCCGGATGCCATTGCACGGCAATCACAAACCGATCAGTCCGCGGATCCTCAAGCGCCTCGATCACGCCGTCGGTGCTCCATGCAGTTGCAATCAGGTTTGCGCCGACCGATTCGATTGCCTGGTGGTGATGACTGTTGACGATGGCGTCAATGGTCGCGCCGATCTTCGCCAACCTGCAGGCTTCCAGCATCCTCACACGATGCGAAGGCCGATCACGCGGCGCGCCCTGCTCGTGCTTGATCGCGTCTGGCACCAGGGAGCGAATGTCCTGAATCAGAGTGCCGCCTCGAGAAACGTTCAGGACCTGCATACCGAAACAGATTGCGAATAGCGGAAGTTGCCTTCGCTCGGCCGCTGCAATGACGAGCAGGTCAGTATCGTCTTTGATCGTGTGGACGGAGCCGAGTTGCGGATGAGGCTGTTGGCCGTACCGCAGCGGATCGACGTCCGAGTCGCTGCCAGGTAGCAGAATGCCGTCCAATCCTTCGACGACGGAGTCAATGTAATCTGACTTTGGAATCAGGCTGATGTGCACCGGAGCGCCGCCGGCAGCTTCGACTGCCTCGCTGTAGAAGCGCGAAAGATAGAATCGATCGGTTGTGTGTTCAATGCGCATCGGGATGCCGATGCGGGGTCGCTTTTGCATGATTTGCTTTGCCGCGGCGTTTCGCTTTTCGCGGAAACCTATAATAACTCATGTCGTAATGCTTTGCGTTGATCGGCGCTGGAAGGTATTGGAGTAATGGTGCTGTTACAGCAAAAGAAGATTTCTCACGCAAAGGCGCAAAGACGCAAAGTTCTGACCTTCGGCTTCCCAAAAGGTCTTTTCTTTGCGTCATTCCTTTGCGTCTTTGCGCCTTTGCGTGAGAAATGGTTTTACCTCAAATACTCGTTGGAAGGCGTCCTTGACTTACATTGAAACCAGTTCCTATAGTCTCATTCAAAGAGAATGCAGAACGAAAAAAATAGGGTGCGGAGCACTACTGTCCTGCTTGTAAGGAAAGACACTCACGTTGCGCTCGCGGGAGATGGGCAGGTAACGCTCGGTGAAACCGTCATGAAAGCCAGCGCCAAAAAGGTGCGGCGTCTTTACAACGATCAAATTCTGGCCGGCTTTGCAGGCGCAACTGGCGATGCGTTTGCGCTGCTGACGCGGTTCGAAGGAAAGCTCGAGCAATATCACGGCAATCTCGAACGCGCCTCGATTGAACTCAGCAAAGAGTGGCGCACTGACAAGATGTTGCGTCATCTCGAGGCGTTGCTGGTCGTCGCTGATAAGAAGTCTTCGTTTCTCTTGTCCGGAAACGGCGACGTCATTGCGCCTGACGAAGGTGTGCTCGCAATCGGCTCAGGTGGCTCTTACGCCCTCGCCGCGGCGCGTGCGTTGATCAAGAACACTGACATGTCGGCGCGAGAGATCGCCGTGGAAGCGCTGCGGATCGCCGGCGAAATCTGCATTTACTCGAATCAAAACATCGTCGTAGAGGAACTTTAAGGTAGTTAGGCAACACGAATGGTTATTTATCTGGCTGGAGAGGTTGATGAGGAAGCACGGCTCGACGAAATGTCGCCTCGTCAAATCGTTACTGAACTCGACAAGCACGTCGTCGGTCAGCGTAATGCAAAACGCGCGGTAGCAATCGCTTTACGAAATCGGGTGCGACGGCAAAAGTTGGCGCCTGAAATGGCAGTCGACGTGATGCCGAAGAACATCATCATGATCGGCTCAACCGGTGTTGGTAAAACGGAGATTGCTCGTCGTCTCGCACGCATGTCCAACTCGCCTTTTCTGAAGGTCGAGGCGTCGAAGTTTACTGAAGTCGGTTACGTCGGTCGCGATGTGGAAAGCATGATTCGCGACCTCACTGAAATCTCTGTCGAGATGACGAGACAGGAGAAGAGTGAAGAGATTGCTGAAAAGGCGGAGCTGAACGTCGAGGAACGAATTCTCGATCTGCTCCTGCCTCCTCCGCGATCTTCTTCAAGTTTTTATGATTTTGACGCCGATACCAGTGAGGAACAATCGACCGAACTTGACGCACCAGCGCGCGACGAACAGTTTCAAAAGACGCGCGAGAAGTTGAGAACTCAACTTCGCAGCGGCAAGCTCGACAATCGTTTGGTCGAACTCGAAGTCAGAGAAAAGAACTTTCCGGTGATCGAACTGGCCGGACCGCAGGGTGTCGAGGAGATGGGCATCAACATGAAAGACATGTTGGGCAATCTCTTTCAGGGCCGTACGAAGCGGCGCAAGCTGCGCGTCGATGAAGCGATGGAATATCTGATGCAGGAAGAAGAAGAACGCCTCATCGATATGGACCAGGTTGCGCGCGCGGCGATCGAGCGAGTGGAAAACTCCGGCATCATTTTTCTCGACGAGATCGACAAGATCGCCGGCAGAGAGTCGGGACATGGTCCGGATGTCTCTCGTGAGGGCGTGCAGCGCGACATTCTTCCGATCGTAGAAGGAACGACAGTCAACAGCCGCTACGGAATGGTCCGCACGGACCATATCCTCTTTATCGCGGCCGGCGCCTTCCATGTTTCCAAACCTTCCGACCTGATTCCGGAGTTGCAGGGCCGCTTTCCGATCCGCGTCGAACTCGAATCACTCACCATCGAAGACTTCAAACGGATCCTGACGGAACCACGCAATGCGCTCATCAAGCAATACCAGGCGATGATGGAGACCGAAGGCGTAACGATCGAGTTCAGTGCCGACGCGATCGATTCGATTGCCAACTTTGCGGCCCAGGTTAATCAGCAGACGGAAGACATCGGTGCGCGTCGTCTGCAAACGATCATGGAAAAACTGCTGGAGGAGATCAGCTTTGAAGGCCCGGATCTCGATCCGAAACACCAGCACATCGACGCGAAATATGTATCGGGAATGCTCTCTGAAACCGTAAAGGACCAGGACCTCAGTCGATACATTCTGTGACGCAACCTTTAATCACAAAGTCACCTAGACACAAAGAAATCGTCCCGCTGAAAAACATTTGGTGTCTTTGTGTGTTGATTGGTCTTCTGTTTGTTGTAGGTTGCGGTAAACGAAGACCGCCACTGCCGCCCATCGAGCGCGTTCAGCAACGAACGGAACTTCTCTCTGGCGCGCAGCAAGGAAACGAGGTGGTCCTCAGTTGGCCCGCGCCAAGGCGAAACGCACCTGACAGCAGCGTGCAAAGCATTCGCCGCATTGACGTATACCGGCTCGCGGAAAAACCCGGTGCGCCGCTCGCGCTCACCGAAGAAGAGTTCTCAAACCGCGCGACGCTGGTTGGCTCCGTTACCTTCGAACAGATTCAGACCGCCGGCGACACGCTAACCTACCGGGACACTCTCGAACTCGCCGGACAACCGACGCGACTTCGTTACGCGCTCCGTTACGTCAACGCATCCGGACAACGCGCGGCCTTCTCAAACTTTCTGAGCATCGAACCTGCTGTACGCATAGCGCAGGCGCCCGCGCTCTCCGCGCAACCCGTCATTGCAGAAGAATCGATCAAGCTCACCTGGCAGCCGCCGCCAGCGAATATCGACGGCTCAACGCCAGTCAATCTGTTGGGATACAACCTGTATCGGACTGATGAATCGGAAACTGAGTTAGGTCATCAACCGATCAATTCGGCACTGATTTCGGGAACGGAGTATGCTGACAAGACTTTCCAGTTTGGTACGGATTACCGGTACACCGTGCGTGCGGTTTCACTCGGCACTGGAGGCGCGCAGGTGGAGAGTTTGAACTCCAACACCATTTCAGTGTCGCCGCGAGATGTCTTTCCGCCGGCTGCGCCTGAGAGGCCGAGTATCGCTGCGCCTGAACCGGCGTCAGCGCGGCTCGCGATCTTTTTCGCTGCAAACAAGGAATCCGATATCGCTGGTTACAACCTTTACCGTTCGACCGATCCGGATCTTCCGAAACAGAGTTGGACCAGGCTGAATCAAACGCTCTTAACGCGCACCACATTTCAGGATGATCGAGTCGAGTCTGGCAAGACTTATTACTACTACGTCACCGCGGTGGACAAAACAGGAAACGTCAGTCCACCGTCTGAAGTCGGATCGGAGAAGGCGCCATAAACAGCAATGAAGATCTGTCGCATTTCACATGAGAGTCTAGCCACACCTCGTTACGCGGTGCTCGTAGGATCGAATGTCTTTCCGCTGCCTGCTGACTACCGCTTTGAGAATATTGCTGGTTCCGGTGAAGGAGGAGCGTTACCGTTAGCTGACGTGAAACTGCTGGCTCCGGTTGCGCCTTCAAAAGTCGTTTGTGTTGGCAGAAACTATCGCGAACATGCAGCCGAGCTGGGCAACAAAATGCCCGACGAGCCGCTCTTGTTCTTGAAAGCGCCCTCGGCGGTGATTGCGCCGGGCGAAGCGATCGAATTGCCGCGTGCTTCGCAGCAGGTTGAGCACGAGGGCGAGCTTGGTGTCGTGATCGGCCGCACCGCAAGTAAACTCTCGAGCAGCGACGATCCGCTGAGCTGCGTTTTTGGTTACACGTGCGTAAACGACGTGACTGCACGCGATCTTCAGCGTAAGGACGTTCAATTCACGCGCGGAAAATCGTTCGACACGTTTTGTCCGGTCGGGCCCTGGATTGAGACTGAGATCGACCCGAACAACGTCGCGGTTGAGACACGGCTTAACGGTGAAGTAAAACAAAAAGGTAACACGGCTGACATGGCCTTCCCTGTCTCCTTTCTTATAAGTTACATCTCTGAGATCATGACACTGTATCCCGGTGACCTAATCGCGACGGGCACGCCCGCGGGCGTTTCGCGCATGAAGCACGGTGATACGGTTGAAGTGGAAGTAACTGGAATCGGTGTGCTACGGAGTCGAGTCCAGGATCCGAGCGCCGATCGCTGATACATTAGGAGTGTTGTTATGAAATGTTTTCTTGATACCGCAAATCTCAACGAGATACGTGAAGGAGCAGCGCTGGGCCTGGCTGATGGCGTCACGACGAACCCTTCGCTGATTGCGAAGGAAGGCGACGTGGACTTCAAAAAGCACATCGCCGCCATCTGCGAGATCGTTCAGGGACCAGTCTCGGCGGAAGTGACCAGCCAGGACCTGGACGGAATGATTCGTGAGGGCAAGGAATATTCGAAGATTGCTCCGAACGTGGTCATCAAGTGTCCACTTACGCGTGACGGTTTGAAAGCTACGCGCCGTTTATCGGATGAAGGGATCAAGGTAAACGTGACGTTGTGTTTCTCGCCCGCGCAGGCAATCCTCGCCGCGAAGGCCGGCGCATCGTTCATCAGTCCGTTCCTCGGTCGTTTGGACGACATCGGTGAGAACGGTTTGTTGCTGCTTCAGAACATCATCGAGGTCTATGAGAATTATCCGTGGAAGACTGAAGTGCTGGCGGCGAGTTTGCGGCATCCGATCCACGTGATCGAAGCGGCGCGCATGGGCGCAGACATCGCGACGATGCCTTTCAAGGTGATCGATCAGTTGTTCAATCATCCTTTGACTGACAAAGGGCAAGCACAGTTTTTGGCTGACTGGGCGAAGAGTGGAAGAAAGTAGCCAGGCGGTTAACGAAATCGTTGTCAGCGTGCGCAAGTACGATGGCCGCGAACATCGCCGCTGGCCGGCACGCATCGCGCGGCGCGAGGGCTCGCTCCTGGTTCTCGATGCGGTTTTCGCTGACGAGATCCGGCACGATTTGCTCGGCACGATTGCAGCGGGAACCGTAAGCACCGAATACTATTGGCTGGATCGCTGGTATAACATTTTTCGGTTCAGCGATCCGGCGGGCCGGTTGGAAAGCTACTATTGCAACGTCAACGAGCCGCCCGATTTTGACGGATGCGAGCTAAGTTACATCGATCTCGATATTGACGTGCTGGTCGCCCCTGACCTCACTTATCAGATTCTCGATATGGACGACTTCGAAGCGAATGCCAGATGCTTCGCATATCCGGAGGAAGTGCAAACGAAAGCGCGACGTGCTCTGGCAGAACTGACTGATCTGATCGAGTCAAGATCGTTCCCTTTCAACGAATAACATGGCCTCAAAACAACAACCGAAACACTCGAAGTCGAAGCTTGAAGTCCTCCGCGAGCGAAGCGCGCAGGCCGAGCAGGGCGGTGGTGCTGCACGCGTGGAAAAGCAGCACGAAGCCGGAAAGATGACCGCGCGCGAGCGGATCGAGTTTTTGCTTGATGAGGGATCGTTTGAAGAGTTTGACAAGCTGGTTGTGCACCGCTCGAAGGATTTCGGACTCGAGAAACAACTCTATCCGGGTGATGGCGTGATCACCGGTCACGGCTTGATCGACGGACGAAACGTTTTTGTGTTTGCGCAGGATTTTACTGTCTTTGGTGGTTCCCTTTCCGAGACGCACGCGGAAAAGATCTGCAAGGTCATGGATCTGGCGATGAAGGTTGGGGCGCCCATCATCGGCTTGAACGATTCCGGTGGCGCACGCATTCAAGAAGGCGTAGTCAGCCTCGGCGGTTATGCAGACATCTTCCTGCGCAACACGCTCGCCAGCGGAGTTGTGCCGCAGATTAGCTGCATCATGGGACCATGCGCCGGCGGCGCTGTTTATAGTCCGGCGATCACCGATTTCAACGTCATGGTCAAAGACACGTCCTACGTGTTCATCACCGGACCTGACGTGATCAAGACCGTCACACATGAAGAAGTCACGAAGGAAGAACTCGGTGGAGCGGTAACGCATAACAGCGTTTCCGGCGTTGCGCATTTCGCGGCAGACTCAGACGAACATGCGCTCAGGATCGTGCGGGAGCTCTTCTCTTTTATTCCGTCAAACAATCTCGAGGATGCGCCTCGAGTTGAGGTTAACGACCCGGTGGATCGTGTCGAGGCGAGGCTCAATGACATCGTGCCTGAGGCTTCCAACCAGCCATACGACATTCGCGACGTCATCAACTATGTCGTCGACGATGGCTACTTCTTCGAAGTGCAGCAGATGTTTGCGCCGAATATCTGCGTCGGTTTTGCGCGTCTCGGAGGACGTTCGGTTGGGATCGTCGCAAATCAACCGGCATTCCTGGCGGGCGTTTTAGATATCGCGGCGTCAGTCAAAGGCGCGCGGTTCGTGCGTTTCTGCGATTGCTTCAACATTCCGCTGGTGACGTTTGAAGACGTGCCGGGGTTCTTGCCGGGGGTTTCGCAGGAGCATGGTGGCATCATCACGCACGGTGCGAAGCTGCTGTATGCCTTTGCTGAAGCGACCGTGCCGAAGGTTACGGTGATCACGCGCAAGGCGTACGGCGGGGCTTACTGCGTGATGGCGTCGAAGCATATTCGCACCGACGTGAACTTCGCGTGGCCGACGGCGGAGATCGCGGTCATGGGTGCGGAAGGCGCGGTCGGGATTCTCTACCGGCGTGAACTGAATGATGCACAGGACAAGGAAGCAGCACGGAACAGCAGGATCGTGGAGCTTCAGGATAAGTTTGCGAATCCGTACGTGGCGGCGGAGAGAGGGTTTGTGGATGAAGTAATCGAGCCGGCGGAGACGCGTCCGAAGCTCATTCGTGCGCTCGCGTTGTTAGAGAATAAGAGAGATTCAAATCCTCCCAGGAAGCACGGGAATATACCGCTTTAAAACTTTCTCGCGCAAAGACGCAAAGACGCAAAGTTAGGACCTGCGGCTTCCCGGAGGGTCTTAACTTTGCGCCTTTGCGTCTTTGCGCGAGTAATTCTTATTCCCGCTCGGTAGGCTCAAACGAGATTAACCGTGCCGCAGGATCAAAAGTAATTCTAAAAGGAAACAGCGCCCTTCTCCCGAGTATGATCGGCGTGCCTGGCGCGACTCCCGTCAATACGTCAGTCGGAACACCATTGAGCACCAACGACCCAATACTCACTTTCTGCGGTTCAACCCGGTACGACTGCACTCGTCCCCCGCCAAGATCATGAGTCGTATGCGCGCGGGCGTTGCCGACGTACTTCCCGCTATTCAGCGCTAGTCCAAAACTCGATCCCGTATCCAGCAGCGCCAGCCGCCCATCCTCGAACTTCACGAACGGTCGATGACTTCCCGGCTCGCGCACCCAACGCACCACCGCTCCATCGGGAGGAACATCCGTCAGCCTCAGTCGTGGCCCGCTCGAATCGAAGACCCACAACTGTTTGTTAGGCAGATCAACCGAGTACCCGAACGGTTCAAACACGTTCGTCGGATCGAGAACTCCATCGATCGAGCCCGGCAGGTTGGCTACTACCGCCGCATTGAAACTTCCCGGAATGCGGTTGTCAGGCTTGCCGAGCGCGATACCGGCAACCGTGGTCTCTTCAGTGGAAGAAATCGGCGCCGTGCTGAGTCCGCCTACGAGCGGGCGGCGCGATCGTGTAACACCCAACTTCGCCTGCGCGGCGACGTTGCGGCTGATAAGCGAAACGCCCGCGCCTGTATCGATCGCAAATACAAACGGACCTTTTCCGTTGATCCATCCCGTGGCCAGCAGGCCGCGATCCTGTTCGTCACGCAGACGAATCGGCGCAATCGTGGTGGATATGACTCTCGACGCCTCAGTCCGTTGCACACGTTGATGGGCGATCCCTTTACCAGGAATCGCCCATGCAATCGTCGCTACAACACTGAGAGTACTAAGAGCGATAGCAAGTTTAGCTTTGCTCACTACTCCAGACCTCCGACGAAGGTTCCGTTAGTAGTTGCGATCTCGGTTGCGCAGCTTGTATGTCCACAAGGCTGAGCCGCCGGCGCCTGACAGAGCACCAATCGCAGCGCCCTTCTTGCCACCGATCAACCCACCAACTGCGGCGCCTGCACCGGTACCAATCGCCACGGTCAGCTTATCGCGGTGCTTGTCCCAGAAGCTGCGTTTCTTCGGCTGATAGTCGTAATAAACGCGCTGTGACGAAGCTCGACTACCTGAGTTGCGATAGACGACTCGCGAATTCGTGCGTTGCGTCGCTGCTGGAGCCGTTCTCACTTCAGCCTGTGTGGCGGCCGCGAAGCCATCAGCAAAGCCCGTCTTGTAGGCTGTTTGCTCGCCTGCGGTGTCGAATCCCGCCGGAACCATTTCGTTATCGGATGACGTCTGATCGGCCGGCACAGCGTTCCTGGCCGTGTCCTGCGCTGCTGTCGTGCTCGTTTCAGCCGTTGCCGGTTGACTCTTGTGCATTACCAGTGCGCCGACTGACCCGCCAATGAGGGCCGCAATCAAGGCGACCGGGAGTAATTTGTTTGTCATCATCATCGCTCTGCTTTCTCCTTGCAAAAGATCCAGTACTTCCCAAGCTGCCGCATAAGCTGCAAGAGCTATTCCTACAATGTCGGGTGATTTGAGTTTGGTCGGAAACTGCCCGTAATTCTAGCAATTAAGGGGGCGAAAAAGTGAGTTGCAAGAAATTCGCAAGCTAATGCCAACGAATCTGATCGGAAGGAGAGGAAGGAGTGTACCCGATATGGTTTGTACTATTCGATATCCGCACTATCTCGAACAGGGCGTGAGTCGAGGACGGTTATTAACCACAAAAACACCAAGACACAAAGCCTATTAATAAACTTTGTGTCTTGGTGTCTTTGTGGTTGAAAACCTGTTCGTTAAGCGGCGCGCTGCGCTGGTTTGTCTTTCAGCATCTCGAGCGCCTTCTTGAGTTGGAGATCCTCTGCCGGTGGTTTCACCGCCGGAGCCGGTGTCGTTTCGCGCTTCTCATTTCCAGCTTCGGGTTGTTTGATCTCGTCGTCGTCGTTGCCTGTCAGCTCGTCCGGATCGACGGCTTCGGTGACTTCCTGTCCTTTGACTTCGACATTCGGCGCAACACCAGAACGCGCTCGATCTTCACCGAGGAAAGGCTTGCCACTGGCGTTCGCCCACTTCACCGTCGTCAGCAAGAGACCATCGCCACCACGAAGCGAGAAGAGTTGCTGCTCAGTTCCTGCGCCAAAGCTCTTCTCACCAACGACCTGGCCGCGATTGCGTTCGATCAATGCCGAAGCCACAACCTCGGCCGCCCCGGCCGTACCGGTGTCAATCAACGCCACCACAGGTCCGGAGAACACGGTCGCTTTCGCATCGGCGCTGAACGTCTTCAACGCCTTCCCTTCTCGTCCGACCGTCTGCGCGATCACTCCGTCTTTAATGAACAGGTTGGCCACTGCCACCGCTTCGTTCAATGAACCACCAGCGGTGTCGCGAAGGTCGAGCACGATCTTCTGTGCCCCCTGTTTAATGAGATCCTGCAAACGAGTGCGGGCTTCAGTCGCTTCGCCATCTGCAAAACTGTTGATTCTCAAAATGCCGACGCGACCGGCTTCCATGCGTGACTCGGCGGCAGCGGCTCGCGAGGTGCCTCGCTTGACGTTCAAAGTGAGCGGGCTCGAATTGGCTCTGAGAACGCGAAGTTTAACTTCAGTTCCCGCACCGCCGTTGAGCAGTTGTTTGGCGTCGTAAAGCGAGATATCGCGGGTAGCTTTATTGTCGATGTACTCGATGATATCGCCGGCCTTGATACCTGCCAGATCCGCGGGCGACCCCTTCATCGGCGCAACGACATAAAGATAAGACGCGACCTGCGAGAGTTCAGCGCCGATGCCGGCTACGTTATCCTTGTTCCCGGCGTTGTACTCGCGAACCTGTTCGGGCGTGAGATAGGTTGAATATGGATCGAGTCCGTAGGCCAGACCGCGCAGTGCGCCGGCCCGAACCTTCTCCATGTTCGGCTCGTCTACATAATCGTTCTGAATGTGCTGTAGCACACTCTCAAAAATACGCAACTGCGCATTCGGATCGTTTGCAGGCTGTTGCGCACGAGTGGAAATCCAGCCACCGACAACGGTGTAGATCGTAAGTGTTGCAGACAGCAGAATCAGGATGAACTTGCTACGAAATGACATTTACCTACCTCATGGATTACGTTAGAGCCCGGACCACAATATCGCACTGATTGCGAACGAAACGTATGATACAGGCGGCATTTACGGCGTGCAAGCTTTGCTTTCAAGCTGCCATTTAATCAAAAGTGAACAAAACCGCAGAGCAATTTAGTATTATCGGGCCCGTCCTTGCCTTGGATCTCGGCCAAAAGATTGTCGGAGCCGCGATCTCTGATGAAAGGTTGGTGACAACCAAACGTCTCCCACCGCTTAAGCGTTCGAACTGGAAAAAACTGCTTCAGGACATTCGTCTTTTGGTCGAACGCTTTGACGCCAAAACGATAGTTGTTGGTTTGCCGTTAAGATTGGACGGCACTCTCGGCGATGTAGCGCACGAGGCTCGTCGATTGGCGACAAATCTGGCCCGCTCGATCGATTTGCCGGTCTATCTTCAGGACGAGCGCCTGACGTCGTTTGAGGCTACCGGGAATTTGCGAGTCGAGGGTAAGAAGGCTGCCGATATTGCAGCCCTGATCGATAGCGAGGCGGCGGCAGTTATCCTGCGCGATTTTCTCGATCCGAAGCAGCAAAGAGTTCTAGTACAAATATCAGAAACTGGAGATCAGACGACTCAGGAATGAAGCGGCTAATAATTTTGATAATCGTGGTTGTGATACTGGCGGCAGGAGGTTTTGGGGCTTGGACGTATTCGGACCTTCACAAGCCGGTCGCCCATGCGAAAACCGGACAGTACATCGAGATTCCCAAAGGCACATCCCCTTCAGCCATCATTAAGAAGCTGGCCGCCGAAGGAGTAATCAAACACGAGTGGCCCTTGAAGCTTTACTTGAAGAGCACTGGAGCAGGCGCCACCTTAAAAGCAGGCGAATACGATTTCCCGTCACCAATCTCGCCACTTGGCGTTTTGGCTAAGCTCCAACAGGGCGAGCGACGCCTGAACAAGTTGACCATCATCGAAGGCTGGACACGTTGGGACATCGCGCGGGCGATGGCGAACGTTCCGGAATTCGGACTCACGAGCGATGCTGAGGCATTAGAGTTAATGAATAACGTGAACCTGATCAAAGACCTCGATCCCGTGGCGACGAATCTCGAAGGTTATCTCTTTCCTGACACGTACGAGTTTTCACCCGAGACGCGTCCCGAGCAATTCATCGAAATCATGGTGAAGCGTTTTCGCGACGTCTGGAAACCGGATTGGTCTGAGCGAGCGCGAAGTCTCAGCTTCTCTCCACGAGAGATCGTCACCACGGCGTCGATCATCGAAACCGAGGCCAAGCTCGCCGATGAACGACCCCTGGTCGCGTCAGTCATCTACAACCGTTTAAGAAAGAGCATTCCCCTCGCCGTCGATTCAAGCGTGATCTACGGCTCGAAACTCGAAGGCAAATGGCGCAACGACGGCAAGGTTTACCGGAGTGATATCGAACGGAGATCGCCATACAACACGCGAATCTATGCCGGACTTCCTCCTGGGCCAGTCGCATCGCCGGGTGAGAGTTCGCTGAAAGCAGCTTTGAATCCGGCTACGTCTGAGTATCTCTACTATGTGCGCAATCCCGATCGCGATGACGGCGCACACAACTTCTACACCAACGGCGCAGAGTTCGAGACAGGTGTGCAGGCGTTACGCAAATGGGAACGCGAGCGCGACGCGGAGGAAGCGCGCAAGCAACGGGAGTGAACTCTAGCCACGAATTTTCACGAATCACACGAATTCTTCTATTCGTCTCATTCGTGGAAATTCGTGGCTGGATTGAGGCAACAGATTCCTCGATTGCAGAGTCCTACTATTGCTTGTCTTTGACTGACCGTTAATCTATTCTCAGCTTACGAGTCTCCTTGAAGTTTCATGATGGTGTGAAGGGCAAAAGGTGTCGTCATGTTGCGCATATTGATAGGTCTGACGTTATTGATTACTTGTTCGCTCCCCGCATTAGCTCAGGCTGCAAAGGGCGTCGACAAGCAAAACGAGCGGGTAAGAGACAGCGGTACTGATCGCACGCCGGCAAACAACGGCACGAAGACGGATGTCGGCGCCGGTCGAGGAATGGATTTTGGGAGCGGTCGCACTCCGGAAGCGCCTCCGTTGCCTAATCCGTTTCGGTTAGCCGGACGACGCGACACAATAGTGAATGCCGTGCAGGAACTGATGCGAGATCGAAAGCTGGTCGTCGATGAGAATGCATCCAGACTCTCTGACGGCATCATCGTCAGTCAGCCTTACACATTTACGAAAGGCGCGGTGGTAGCGCAAGCAGATCTCAGCCGTTACGCAGAGGTGGCCACTTCGGCGGCAAGAGGATGGACGCGCGGTCGGTATACGTTAACGGTTGAAGTGCAACCGATCGATGGTACGGCGGCGAACGTATCAGTTAATGCAAAGGTTGAAGGACGCTCTGATGGTGTGACCGGAGCTGAGTGGACCACCTTGCGAAGCATTGGGCTTGCCGAAGATCAGTTTCTTGAAGCTCTGGTGCTGGCTGTCACGGGAACTCCGGCGCCAGGAAGAACCATACCCAACTAAGGAATTACTTTTAACTGATTTTATGATTAACGATCCTTTTCACCAGGAAGAAGTAATCGCTCGCGAGCGCGAGTCGAGCAAGCGAAAACTGCTCGCAGTGGTTTGCGCGGTAGCTGTCACAGCAATTCTCCTCACCGGCTATGCGTACTTTCGCAAGTACCACGCTCAGGAAGTTATCGCGAACAATACGCCGCCACCAGTAGTTGAAACTGGCCCAAAGGGACCACCGCTGGCCCATGTCGTGATTGATGAACCTTCACTATCAAAGGGCATGACCACCATCGGCGGTGTCGTAAAGAATATCTCCAAGCAGGAATTAACGGGCGTTAACGTCGTGATCGAGTTGCGCAGGCGCAAAGATAGCGGCATCGAAGAGACATTGCTTCCGGTGACACCGACTCCGCTTCAACCTGAACAGGAAGGCTCTTATTCTCTCAAAGTTCCGGCCCAGGACTATGCGTCGATTCGTCTCGCTGGTGTGAAAGCAGATCCGCAGTCAACTTTGATTGCATACAACTCCTCACAAGGTAAGAAGCGAACACCCGAGCGCCTCGAGCCGCGGACGATAATTGTGAAGCGTGCAGGAAAGCCAGGCGAGTTTATCAACTCACCTGACAACCCGGGACGGTTGCCGTAGTCTCCCACCTAAAACTTTTGAAGTTTTTGTTTAGGGGTCGGCGTGCCGATTGTTAAAGTGAACTCTAGAAACGGAATGACCGCAGTAGCAATCAAAGTTCTTCGAACCCTCAAGTTGGTTCTTGTCGTTTGCCCCTTCCTGTTTTCGTCTGACGTTATTCTCGCGCAAAGACCTTCTTCGACACCGCTTCCTCCACCGCCGCCCGGTCCCGTGGATGGGCAGGCTCGTCCTAACGAAGACCGACCGCTGACTACTTTCGAGGAAGAGATACGCGCGAAGCGTGAGATCAAACTCGCCGAGAAAGATCACAAGGAAAACCTCGAACGAGCACGTGAGATCAGCCAGATCGGAAAAGAACTCCTTGAAGGATTACAGGGAAAGAGCAGCCTGGACAGGGTTTCGCTTAAAAAGATCGAACGCCTCGAGAAGTTGACCAAGAAAGTGCGTGGTGAAGCCGGCGGTGAAGATGAAGAAGTAGAGATCGTCGACCGTCCGGCTGATATTTCTACGGCGGCGAAGCAGGTGGCGGCGGCTTCTGAGTCTTTGTCGAAGAACGTTATCAATACTCCCCGACAAGTCGTGTCTGCGACAGTGATTGGAAATGCTAACGTTTTACTTGAGCTGATCAAGTTGCTGCGCGGATTTGATCGGCGTCCTTAGCATGCGTGTAATTCTCAAATCTCTTCCCTTCCTTTTTGCGATCATTTGCCTGAGCGCTTTCGCGGGAGCAGCGCAGGACGATGATGTGGTCCGCGTCAACACCGATCTCGTCGTGATCAATGTCAGTGTCACCGATAAAGCAGGTCAGTACGTCAAGGGGTTGAAAAAGTCTGACTTCAAGATCTTTGAAGATGGAGTCGAAGTTCCGCCAAACATGATCTCGAGCTTCTCACTTCAGGAAGCACCCTATGCAGCGGTGGTGTTGTTGGATAGTTCGGGAAGTATGGAAGCGCGGTTCTCTTTGGCTAGATCGGCGGCGATCAGGTTTCTGGATGGACTGCGTCCGGAGGATGTTGCCGCGGTTTACCGGTTCGATTCGAAGATTGAACGCGTGCAGGAGTTTTCCGGTGGCAGAGATCTGGCGCCGCTGGCCTACGCGATTCGCGCGAAAGGGATGACTACGCTTAACGACGCGATCGTCGAGGCGGCGAAGAGGCTTACTGACCGGCAGGAGAATCGCAAAGCGATCGTGGTGTTGTCGGATGGAGTTGATACTTTCAGTAAAGCGTCAAGCGATAAGGCGGTGGAGAGTGCGCTCGCGATTGGAGCCACGATCTTCGCAGTCGATATGTCCGCGTTGGAGACACCTGGATATATGAAACGCCAGAGTGCGGCGTCGTTGAAAGCCTTTGCTGAGAAGACCGGAGGAAGATTCATCTCAACTCCCGGTGGACCGGAACTTCGCGACGCGTTCACAGGGATTGCGAGCGAGTTGGGCCAGCAGTACACGATTGCTTACCGGCCTGCGAATCAAAAACGTGATGGTAAATGGCGGGCGCTTGAAGTTAAGGTTGCGCGCGAAGAGTTGGCGGTGAGAACTCGCAAGGGCTACCGGGCGCCCAAGAAGTAGACGTTTTTAACCACAAAGACACCAAGACACAAAGTTATCTAATTCATAAACAACTTAATGTCTTTGTGTCTTTGTGGTTAAAAAACTCTATCGGCTTGTTTTGGTGATCGATTTATCTCGATGCCTCTCGAAAGCAAGTTCGATCAAGACCTCGAGGAGTCTAGGAAACGGCAATCCCGAAGCTTCCCACATCTTCGGATAACCTGACACCTCAGTGAGCCCCGGCATCGTATTCAATTCATTAATCACCAGGTCTCCGCCGTTGCGCGGTAAAAAGAAATCGACTCTCGCCAACCCCGCGCCATCAACCGACTGGAACGCCTGTATCGCCATCCGCTGAATCTTCGTCGTCATTGACTTCGACAAAGGCGCCGGCACCACGAAACTCACGTTGCCTGTGTTCGAATACTTCTCAGTGTAATCGAGAAACCGCGCCGCCTCGTCGTAAACCACATACTCACCCGGCAAACTTGCCTTCGGTTCATCGTTGCCCAAAACCGCGCACTCAATCTCACGCGCCACCAGTTCTTCTTCAACAATAATCTTTCGGTCGTACTCCGCGGCGAGATCGATCGCATTCGCAAGCGACTTCTTGTCCGTCGCGCGCGATACCCCAACCGACGAACCCAGGTTGGCAGGCTTCACAAAGCAAGGAAATCCGATATTCGATATAACCTTACGTATTACTTTAGCTGGATTACTTCGCCACTGAGACCGCAGAAACCAGACATGTTTGCAGATTGGCAAACCTGCCTGCACAAACAGCGACTTCATCGTCACCTTGTCCATTCCGCAAGAGGATGCGAGCACGCCGCAGCCAACGTAAGGCACGTCCGCCATCTCAAGTAATCCTTGAAGAGTTCCGTCTTCACCAAATGGTCCATGCAAAGCCGGAAAGACTACGTCGAGCTTCTCCTGCGAATTACCTTCAAGCGAGATGAGACCTTTGTGTGAAGGATCGCCGAGGAGTGCGACGTCGGCAGTAGCCGAATGCGTCTTCGGTGGAAGTAAACCGTGGACGGCAGCAGGGAGAAGTTGTGCGGACCGAGCCGGCGGCAGCCACTTCCCTTCCTTGGTGATTGCAATCGGGACTACGTCGAACTTGCGCCTATCGATCGCTTCAACGATGGCTCGCGCGGAGCGAATCGAGACCTCGTGTTCACCCGACCGTCCACCAAAGATCACTCCGACCCGAAGCTTCTTTGCCACTCCAACTCCTTAAAGAATCGTTTTACCTAACGCCGAGAGGATCAGTTCCACACCCAGTTCAGCAGTTTTGTTATTAACGTCGAGCGCGGTGTTGATCTCGACTATTTCGAGTGAGCGCATCCCGCCGGCTTCGGCGATCTTCTCCATCGCCAGATGCGCTTCGCGATACGTTAGTCCACCGCGGACCAACGTGCCGGATCCGGGCGCGTCGCCTGGGTCTAATGCATCAACGTCGAACGTCACCGCATAACCGCCCGTGCCACCAGATGCGATCGCGATTGCGTCGTCCATGCACGCGCTCATCCCGCGCTCGTCGACCTCTCTCATCGTAAAGAACCTGACACCTAATTTGGTAATCAATTCTTTTTCGCCCGGATCGATGTCGCGCGCACCGACGTGCGCACACAATCGGGGATCGAGTTTGGGAGCGAAGCCCGCGACGTTGGTGAGTTCCGGCGTGCCGTAACCAAACAATGCGGCCAGCGGCATGCCGTGAATGTTGCCGGAAGGAGTTGAGTCTGGCGTGTTCATGTCTGCGTGCGCGTCGAACCAGATCAGGCCGACTGTTTGTTGCTTCTTCTTGTAGTAAGAAGCGACACCGGCGAATGATCCAATCGCGATTGAGTGATCGCCGCCGAGCACTAACGGCAGTTCATCCGCTTCCAGGATCTTTTCAACTTCCGCCGCAAGCTGCTCGCACGCATTACTGATCTCACGAACGTACTTAAGCTTTTCACCTTCTTCAGGAAACGACTGCGGACGTTCGAGGCGCAAGTCACCGAGATCGTGAACCGTGTATCCGAGGCGTGCGATACGTTGATGCAGACGGGCCACGCGCAGCGCAGCCGGACCAATATCGACTCCAGCCATGCTCGCGCCATAGCCAAGCGGCACGCCGAGGATGCTTACAGAGTTGTTGTTCACGATCCGCCTAAATTCAAATTGAGCCCGCCGCCACCGCCGCCCTGGCTCGGGAAGAAAGGCTTCAACAAGCCCGCTAGCGCTGCGAGATTGCGCGTCTGTATCAGTAGTTCACCAGGCCCGGTGAACTCAGCCACGATTCCCTCACCGCTCATCATGCTGCGGAAGAATCCGGACGCCGCTTTGCGCAGCGTGTACTGCGTAGTGCCTTCCCACGCGACCAGGTGCCCCGTGTCCACAACGTAACGCTCGCCGGGTTGAAGTCGCTTGCGGTGAATGGCGCCGAACGATGAAACCAACAGCAATCCCTGCCCCTGGACCATCAACACGAACAATCCTTCACCTGAGAAAAAGGATTTCGCTCCACCCCACTTCGTGTCGACCGTCAAACTCGCGTCGCCCGCCAGATAAGAGCTCGACTGCACAAAGAACGGCTGTCCGCTTAGCTCAATCGCGGCGACGTCGCCGGGTGCGCCGGGAGCAAGTGTGACCTCACCGGGTCCGCCACGCGCTGTGAACGTCGAGATGAATGCTGACTCTCCACCCGCAGCTCGTTTGATCGCGCCGAGGAACCCACCTTTCATCTGTGATTGAAGTTCTACGTTAGCTGACATCGAGACCATCGCGCCCGATTCGGCCTGGATTGATTGTTCAGCCTGAAGCTTAAGCACCGCGAGCGAAAACGAAGGTTGATGTAACACTTCATATTCGTAGCCGCGACCGCGACCGCGCGAATCGGCGTCGATGTGAATTCCCTGCGCCGCACCTGGATTGATGGGCTGCGTTGCAACCGGAGTCAGG
>JBIOVO010000337.1:0-36125 GCA_044867735.1 Pyrinomonadaceae bacterium
AGTTTGGCGCGACCATTGGTGGCCCAATCAAACGCGACCGCGCTTTCTTTTTCTTCGCTTACGACGGACAGCGCTCGAACATTCCCAACGTCGTTGATGCGCCAAACTTCTTCGCGCAACCGCCGAGCATTCAGAACCTGCTCGCACCGAAGATGCAGACTTATCAGATCGGACGCGATCAGGATGTGTACATGGCGAAGACGGACATCAGACTCAACGACGCGAACCAACTGGTGCTTCGTTTTAATCAGCAGAACTTCACCGGTAACAACAACGAAAACGGTGGTCCGCTCAGTGTTGAGGAACACTCGGGGAACAGCGTGGCGAAAACCACGACTTTTTCCGGATCGCTTATCTCGACGTTATCTCCAACTTTGATCAACGACTTTCGTTTTCAGTTCGGCCGCGACCGCGAGCCAGGTGAAGCGAATAGCGATGAGACGGAAGCTCGTATTCAAACGGGCGGCGGTTTCCTGCAACTGGGACGAAACAATTTCAGTCCACGCGAAACCACGATCAAGCGCGTGCAACTCATCGACGTCATGAGCTATTCGCACGGCGATCACAGTTTCAAGTTTGGCGCCGATCTGAACTTCGATCGCGTGTTCAACTTCTTCCCGGGTCTGTTCAGCGGACAGTTCACCTTCAACTCTTACGCCTTGTTTGCCTCGAACACGCCCGCATCTTTCACGCAGAACTTTGCCGGTGCGGGAACAACGGGCGCGGAGACGCATCCTGACCTGAACGAGTATGGATTCTTTATTCAGGACGACTGGCGCGTGACGCCGAAGCTCACGTTGAATCTCGGCCTCCGGTACGACTTGCAGGATCTCGCCGATCCGACAGTCAACAATCCGAGCGCTGCTCTGGCCGCACGAGGATTGAACACGACCACGCCCATCCGCGACAACAACAACTTCGCGCCACGTGTTGGTTTTAGTTATGCCTTCGACGAGAAGACCGTGCTGCGTGGCGGTTACGGAATCTTCTTCGGGCGTACGCCGGCGATCATGCTCGGCACCGCGCATTCACAAAACGGAATCCAGGTTACGGGTGTGAGTTTGAATTGCACACTCAATCCAAACCCGTGCCCGATCTATCCAAACACATTCAGTGCGCCACCGGGAGCAGGCGGTGTCAATCCGAGTCTTTACCTGTTTGCCGAAGACTATGCGCAGCCTTACATCCAGCAGGGACGTCTCGGCGTCGAGCGCGAGCTGGTTGCGAATACGAGCCTGTCAGTCAGTTATCTTTACTTCCGCGGCGTGCACATTGGCCGCACCCGCGACATAAATCTCGGCGCGCCCGTACCGACGACGGTCACCGATCCGGCGGGACAGACGTTTACGGTCTTGCGTCATCCGGCGGCGCGGCCGATACCGGGTTTTGCTAGGATCAGTTTGTTTGAAAGCACTGCCGACTCGCGTTACAACGCACTCGCGATGGAATTGAAGCGGCGCTTCACGCGCGGGTTCCAGTTCATCGCTGCTTACACGTTGTCTGACACGAAAGACAATCGACCGGATCAGACGATGGTGGTCGTCGGCGCCGACGATGCGAAGGGACTGCAAAACAATCTCGATATCAATGCTGACTGGGGACGAAGCGACCTCGATATCCGGCACCGCTTTGTGTTCAGCCCGGTTTACGAGATTGGCACGGTGCAACAGGACAACGCGTTCGTGCGGCACCTGCTGAGCAATTGGACCTTCTCGGGAATCATCACGCTGCAGTCAGGGTTTGCGTATTCGGCGCTGATCGCAGGCGACGCGAATCGCGATGGTAATCCGAGTACCGATCGGGTGCCGGGAACGGAACGTAATGGTTTCACGACGCCGAGTCTTTATGTCTTCGATACTCGAGTGATGAAGACGTTCAGGTTTGGTGAGAATTACAGTTTTAGTTTTCTGGCTGAGGCGTTCAACTTGTTCAATCGATCGAATATCGCGACGGTGAATACTGGTCGCTACGGGATCGCTAGTTCGGCGGCGTTGGTGTTGACGAATCCCGCGGCGTCTACGCCGTTCGGTGGACCACGGACGTTCTTAGGGGAACGGCAGATCCAGTTGGGTGTGCGGTTTAAGTTCTAAAGATCAAATTAGGATTTCGCACGCAAAGGCGCAAAGGCGCAAAGTTCTGACCTCCGGCTTCGGCAGGTCTTAACTTTGCGCCTTTGCGTCTTTGCGTGCGAAAGCTTTATTTAGCGCTCCAGGCTCCCCCGATCCCACTTAGCAAGATCCGCACCTGCTTCGTAAGTGCTTTGAAGGAAATCCATCAGAGCTGCCTCCGGATCCGGCGCGTTGCGGACGTCGTCGTACAACAACAGATACTCTGACAGATCATTACTCCAGAGAGCCTGCGCGGGTCGGAGTTTCGCCGAGGCTAGTCCCTCTGGCGCGGGCGCCGTGTAGGAGTAGTACGCGGGCTTACCGAGTGGTCCTTGTCCCGGCCACCACCCGTGACTGATCACTTCGTGAGAATACGCCTCACGCGTGATCGGATCCGCGTCCGGCCGCGCCGGAGCCGGTCTTCCTGAAAACCTCGTCACCGCCAGATCGAAACTCCCCCAGAAGAAATGCACCGGGCTGCACTTGCCGATGAAACGCGACCGGAACTCCTGCATCACGCGCTCTGACGAACGCAGAACCTCCCAACACCGGTTCACATACTCAGGATCGTAAGAAGCGTGTTGTTCGTCCTGATCGAACGGTATCGGATCCGGAATCTCAACCGGCATCTTCCAGATCTTCACCGGCAATGCGAGCCGATCCAGAGCGGCCATCGTTTCCCGATAAAACGTCGCGACAGACTTCGGCTGCAACGCCACACTGGTTGTGGCGCCGTCGCTGCACGTGATCTTCAGTTCGTGATCGATGAAGTCAAACTCCATTTCAAAGAATCGTTCACCGTGCGGCATCGAAGTGGTGGTCAAGCCGCGCGCCGAGACGTAGAGCGGCACGTTCCACCAGTGATTAACCAGCGGCGTTTGGGCAAGACGGACCTTGCCGACAATCTGTGTCCACATGTGCAGCGTGGCACACGTATCCTTCCATTCTTCGAGCGGTAATGATGGCCAGTTCATGGCCACAGATTAACCTATCTGTCTGGTTGTGTGGTATAGTCTGTCCCTCATGTTGAAGGCTTGCGCATGTTGTCTCTGTTGTTATTGCTGCTATTGCAGCGCGACCGAGACGCCGTGTGTAGGCGGGTTGAGCAGTTAGCTCGCAACAGAATTTCACGGTAGCACCGGTCGCACCTTTGAAAGGTAGCGGCCGTTTTTATTTGGAATCAATTATGTACAGCGATGTCCTGGAAGCATTTGATGTAGAGGTCAGACCGGGTAGTGTCGAAGCAAACATCGGCAACACGCCACTGCTACGGTTGCGATTATTCGACCGCGATTTACCGGATGTAGTGCAAATTTTTGCCAAGGCCGAACACCTCAATCCCGGCGGTTCGGTAAAGGATCGCGCCGCGCTTTCTATGATTCTCGAAGGCGAAAGAAGCGGGAGGTTGAAGCCGGGCATGACCATTCTGGATGCGACGAGCGGAAACACCGGTATCGCTTATGCGATGATCGGGGCTTCGCGCGGTTATAGGGTCAAGGTTTGTCTGCCGAAGAATGCGGGTAAGCAGCGAAAGCAGATCCTGAGAGGTTACGGCGTCGAGATAGTCGAGACTGATCCGATGCTTTTGACTGACGGCGCGCAGCGAGTTGCTCGCGAGATATTTTCGAGCGACCCGGAGAAGTACTTTTATCCGGATCAGTACAACAACGAGGCCAACTGGTTGGCCCATTATGAAACCACCGCGAATGAAATCTGGGCGCAGACCGAGGGCCGGGTGACGCACTTCGTAACGGGTCTCGGAACGTCCGGCACTTTTGTCGGTGTGGTGCGGCGTCTGCGAGAATTGAATCCGAATCTGCGGGCGGTTGCAGTGCAGCCTGAATCGCCTTTGCACGGGCTGGAAGGCTTGAAACACATGGCCACGGCGTTGACGCCCGGCATCTTCGACGAGCGGCTGGTGTCGCAAACGCTGGAAGTTGCTACCGAAGATGCGTTATTAATGACGGGTAAATTAGCACGTGAAGAAGGACTGCTGGTCGGGCCGAGCTCCGGAGCCAACGTTTTTGCGGCCTGGCAGGTCGCGGCTTCGACGCCTGAGCCGGCACTAATCGTGACCGTCTTGTGCGACGGTGGGGAGAGATATCTGAACGACTAAAGAGGTTTTCCCCGCAAAGGCGCAAAGACGCAAAGAAGAGTTGCAAGGGTTTTCCTTTGCGCCTTTGCGCCTTTGCGGGGAAAGATTTTCTGTTTCTCCATGACTGACGAACCCAAGCGCGACATCGCAACAAAATTCGTCCACAGTGGCGAACGAGGCCCATTGCCCGAAGGCAAGGCTGTCTCGACTCCGATTTACGCCAGCGCGACGTTTACTTACGACACGATGCAGGAGATCGATCAGGTCTTTTCCGGCGAGAAACAAGACTTCATCTATACGCGCTACGGTAATCCAACCACCGCTGCACTCGAAGAAGCTATACGTGAAGTCGAAGAAGGCGCAGTTGCCTGTGCTTACGCCACCGGCATGGCCGCGATTCATGCGGCGCTGCTCGCCTGCGATCTCAGATCCGGCTCGACAGTACTCGCTTCGCAGGATCTCTACGGCGCAACGACCAGTTTGCTGAACACTGTCTTCACTGCTTTCGGCGTTAAAACAATCAACATCGACTACAGGGACCTGACGCGCGTGCGCGAAACCGCGCGTGAAGTTCGTCCTCAGATCATGATCGTGGAGACGATCTCAAATCCGTTGCTCAAAGTTTGTGACATCAAGACGTGCGTTGAGATCGCGCGTGAGAACAGCGCGCGTCTGATCGTCGATAACACCTTTGCATCGCCCTATCTCTGTCAGCCTCTGAAACTCGGCGCGGACATGGTTGTCCATAGCGCCACCAAATATTTAGGTGGACACGCAGATGCGATGGGTGGACTCGTGATCTCGCGCGACGAGTTTGACCGCGCTGCGCTGGTCAGTGTGATGAAGCTTGTGGGCGGTGTACTTGGCGTTTGGGAAGCGCACGAGATTCTGCGCGGGTTGAAAACTCTCGCCGTCAGGATGGATCGGCAGTGTGATAACGCGCGTCACCTCGCCGAACGTCTTCGCAGTCACGAGAAGATTGCTCGAGTTCATTATCCCGACATCGGAGCGCTCGTTTCGATCGAGCTTCGAGATAACACGCAGGAAGCGGCGTTCAGGTTCATGGATGCACTGAAGCTATGTGTGCGTTCGACAAGTTTAGGCGATGTGTTTACGAGCGTGCTCCATCCGGCGACGGCTTCACATCGCGACATGACGCCGGCGCGCAGAAATGAGTTGGGTATCGTTGATGGGCTGGTGCGCATTTCCGTCGGTATCGAAAGCATCAACGACATCATTGCGGACATCGATCAGGCGTTATGATCACGATTGGTTCGGAACAGTTAAGAGAAATCTGCGAGCACGGTGTTCGTGATTATCCATACGAGTGTTGTGGATTGCTGCTGGGGCGCTACGAAGCCGGCGGCAAAGTCGTGAGCGAGGCTTATCCGATCTCGAACGCGCGCGAAGAAGGCGCGAAGCGAAACCGGTTTTTGATTCAGCCGGAGGAGTTGATGCGTGGTGAGAGATATGCGAGGGGGAAGCGACTTGAGGTAGTTGGGTTTTATCATTCGCATCCTGATTCGCCGGCGATGCCGTCGCAATACGATCTGGAGCATGCGTGGCCGACGTATTCGTACATCATTGTTTCGACCAGTAGGGAAAAGGCAGGAGACTTGTTTTCGTGGGAGCAGGAAGCGGATCGGTCAAAATTCTCGCAAGAGGAATTGAGGGTTAGTTAGAAGAAGTTCTCACGCAAAGGCGCAAAGGCGCCAGGGAAGACGCAAAGAAGAACTAAGTACAAAGTACCAAGATCAAAGCACGAGGTTAGTTATGCCAGTAACAATTACAATTCCGGCGCCGTTGAGACAGTTTGCCGGCGGGCAGTCGCAGATCGTCGTGGAAGCCAGGACTGCGGGTGAGGCTCTTGATCTGCTCACGTCCGCGCATTCGGCGCTGCGGCGGCATCTCTTCAACGATCAGAACGTGTTGCGCAACTTCGTCAACGTTTATCTCAACGACGAAGACATTCGGCACCAGAGTGGACCAAACACGCCCGTCAAAGACGGCGACACGATCATGATCGTTCCGTCAATCGCCGGCGGTGCGGTGATCGAGTCGGAAGTGGGCCACGCACTCCCCGAGCTCTCCAACGAAGAGATCATGCGTTACAGCCGTCACTTGATCATGCCGGAAGTCGGGATGCAGGGTCAGCGACGACTGAAAGCCGCGAGCGTGCTGATGATCGGCACTGGAGGGCTCGGCGCGCCCGTGGGAATGTACCTGGCCGCGGCCGGCGTCGGACGAATCGGTATCGTCGACTTCGACGTAGTTGAAGAGTCGAACTTGCAGCGGCAGATCATTCACGGCACAAAAGATCTCGGCCGCCGCAAGATTGAGTCAGCGCGCGATCGCCTGCGCGACATAAATCCGCACATCGAGATCGAGACTCACGAAGCACGCCTTACCAGTCACAACGCGCTGCGGCTCTTTCGCAACTACGACATCATCGTCGATGGCACCGACAACTTTCCCACTCGTTACCTCGTCAACGATGCGTGCGTGTTGAGCCGGAAACCGAACGTCTACGGTTCGATATTCAGGTTTGAAGGGCAGGCAAGTGTGTTCTGGGCCGAGAGGGGAGCGTGTTATCGCTGCCTTTATCCGGAGCCGCCTCCGCCCGGACTCGTTCCTTCGTGTGCTGAGGGTGGTGTGCTCGGCGTCCTGCCCGGCATTGTCGGCGCGATTCAGGCGAACGAGACGATCAAGATCATTCTCGGCGCGGAGGATCTGCTGATCAATCGTCTGTTACTTTTCGACGCCTGGACCATGAAGTTTCGCGAGTTCAAGTTGCGTAAGGATCCGAAGTGTCCGGTGTGTGGTGAAAATCCAACCGTTAAGGAACTGATCGACTACGAGGAGTTCTGCGGCATGGCCGCGCACCAGGCGCCGCAGCCAGATACGAAACTCGAGGAGATGTCGGCTGTTGAACTGAACGCGCGGCGCTTGCGTGGTGAACCGACCCAGATCATCGACGTGCGCGAGCCGCACGAGTTTGAGATCGCGCGCATTCCGGGAACAAAGTTGATCCCGCTGGGACATGTTGTCAGCCGGATGAACGAGATCGATCCGGAGCTCGAAACCGTCGTGCACTGCAAGGGCGGCGTGCGTAGCGCGAAAGCGATTCAGGCACTCAAGCGTGCAGGCTTTCAGGGCAAACTGATCAACTTGAAAGGCGGGATTACCGCGTGGTCGGAGGACGTCGATCCGCGCGTCCCGAAATATTAACCACGGATTACACGGATCTATACGGATCAATTCATCCCTCAAAAACCACGATTCACGTGGTTCTCCCATCAGCCCACGGCAAAGGAATACCTCACGTAGACGATAGTTATTTAGAATGTCCACACTTTCCCTTTGGTCGGAGGAAACATGAAAAGAAGACAATTCATCAACCAAACTGCCGGCTTCGGACTGGTCGCCGCCACCGCGTCATTACCGGGCTCATTCTTGTCGCTACCCGCAATAGACGACAACAAACTTACGCCACCGGCGAAGGGAAAAATCCCGGTCGCATTCACCATCTCGGAAGGCGCAACCGTGATCGATTTCGCGGGCCCGTGGGAGGTCTTTCAGGACGTGATGGTGATGGAACGCGGCGCAAACCACGACGAGCAGATGCCGTTTGAGTTGTTTACGGTCGCGGAGACGACTGAACCCGTGAGGGGATCGGGCGGCATGAAGATCGTGCCGGACTTCACCTTCCAATCCGCGCCGCAACCGAAGGTCGTCGTCGTGCCGGCGCAGAGAGGATCGCAGGCGCATTACGCCTACTTGCGCAAAGTTGCTGCTTCGGCGGACCTCGTGATGTCCGTTTGCACGGGCGCTTTTCAACTCGGTTCGGCCGGCCTACTGACGGGCAAGTCGGCCACTACGCATCACGACTTCTTCGAACAGTTTGCGCAGCAGTTTCCCAACGTGAAACTCAAACGCGGCTTGCGCTTTGTTGAAGAGGGCAAGATCTCCACTGCTGGAGGTTTGACTTCGGGAATCGATCTCGCGCTTCGCGTCGTCGAGCGATACTTTGGCCGCGCAGTGGCCCAGCGAACAGCCACGTACATGGAATACCAAAGTAAGGGCTGGATTGTTTGAAGTATTTATCCACAGATTACACAGATTGTTTCACATGAGGTGGTGGGCGATCTTTGCGGTGTGGGCGCTGCTCGGCGTCATCTACGCCGGCACGATCTACATCGAAACGGAAGCCGAATCGATGGGCCACTCGCCGTGGCGCATCTTCTCGTGGGGCATTCTGATGTGGCTGGCGTGGGCGCCGTTAACGCCCGTGATAGTCTGGCTCGCGCGCAGGTTCTCGCTGATTGACGGCAACTGGAAGCGCAGTCTCCTCATTCACCTGCCCGCTTTCTTGTTGGTGTCCTTGACTCACAGTGCCGCCGCGACGGCAGTCACTCTGGCCATCAATCCCTTCGACAGCATGGGCCGTAGTTCGGAAGCGTTCTGGCCTGGTTTCCTCGGCCGCGTGCAGGGTTCATTCCGTTCTGATGTGCTGATCTACGGCGCGGTGGTCGGCATCTGTTATGCATTCGACTACTATCGCAAATATCGCGAGCGAGAGGTCCTGACCAGCCGCCTCGAAGCGCAACTCGCGCAAGCGCAACTTGATTCGCTGCGCATGCAATTGCACCCGCACTTTTTATTCAACACTCTCAACGGCATCGTAGGTCTCGTTCGTGACAACAGGAACAAGGCTGCTGTCAGCATGTTGGTCGGACTCAGCGATCTGCTACGGCACACACTCGATCATTCCGCGCAGCAGGAAGTTGAATTGAGGCAGGAAGTGAACTTCATTAAGCTCTATTTGAGTATTCAGGAGATGAGGTTTTCCGATCGTCTTCAGATCGAACTCAACATTGATCCGGAGACGACGAAAGCAATGGTGCCGAACCTCATCCTGCAACCGCTCGCGGAGAATGCCGTGCGGCATGGATTTGCGCGCAGTGCTGCCCCGGGCATGATCGGGATTAATTCGAGCGTAGAAGACGATCGTTTGCGCTTGATGGTCTACGACAACGGCGCTGGTTTGCCGTTCAACTGGCAATTGAACGGCAGCGCCGGAATTGGCTTGGCTAACACAGCCGCGCGCTTGCAACAACTCTATGACGACAACCATCAGTTTGATATTCGGAATCGAGTTGGCGGAGGAGTTGAGGTGGAGATCGTGATCCCCTTCAGAATCGAGAGGAGGCAGGAGCAGTAGAACGGAGCAGGATAAGGACATTGATCGTTGATGACGAGCCTTTGGCGCGTCGGAACATTCGTTTGCTCCTCGAAAGGGATCCGCAGATCGAGATTCTGGAAGAGTGTCGTGATGGCCGTGAGGCAGTCAAAGCTATCAATTCGCTGTCGCCTGATCTGATCTTTCTCGACATCCAGATGCCTGAGCTCGATGGCTTCGACGTGCTCGAGCGCGTCGGTCCGGAGCGCATCCAGGCGATCATCTTTGTGACCGCGTTTGATCAATATGCGCTCAAGGCTTTCGACGTTCATGCGCTCGACTACCTGCTAAAACCATTTGACGACGAGCGATTCGCCCACGCACTGCGACGAGCAAAGGATCAGATCGAAGCGCGTGAGATCAACAGGTTGAGCAAACGGCTTCTAGCGTTGCTCGAAGAACGCGAAAACCAGCGGCAAAGCTCGTTACAGCAGCAGAATCATTTGACCAGGCTGATGATCAAGGTTTCAGGACGCGTGGTGTTGTTGAAGGTGAAGGATATAGATTTTATCGAGGCAGACGGTAATTATGCGAAGTTGCACGTCGGTCGCAAGGCGCATCTCCTGCGCGAGAAGTTACACGATTTGGAGAGCAAACTCGATCCCGCGAAGTTTGTTCGGATTCATCGCTCGACGATCGTGAATCTCGATCGGATCAAGGAGATGCATCCGCACTTCAATGGCGACTACATTGTCGTGCTCGAAGACGGTAGGCAACTTCGGCTCAGTCGCAGTCGCCGCGAAAATCTTATCCACAGATTACACAGATTAAATCCCTCCGTGTAATCTGCGGAATCTGTGGTTAAGGTGGCTTTGCACAAAAAAGTCGTCGATAGTCCTTTTAGCCTGCGTAGCAGGCGAAAGCATAAAGCCTGGGGCGTAAGCCCCAGGATCGTTCAACCAGCACGCAACAGCCCGTGACAACGGGCGACAGCGCAACGATTTGGGCAGCTTTCACCCGCTGCGCGGGCTCCGATTCTTATTTAATCTTGTTTCCTGGGGCTCACGCCCCAGGCTTTACGCACACGCCTGCTTCGCAGGCTAAACCTGACTTTTTGTGCAAAGCCGGTTAAGGTTGGTCCTCGGAAACGCGATACTTCTCTTTCTCTTTCTCACGTTGAAGGTAAGGAATGCCTCTCTCCATCCACTCGGCAGCCGGCGCTCCTTTCAGGAAGTGATCGAAAAACTCCTGCAACCGTCGCGTGTAGTCCTTCTGATTGATCCGTTTTCGTAGTCCGTGTTTCTCGCCGTTGTAGTTGAACATGTAGGCTTCTTTACCGAGCCGTCGCAACGCGAGAAAGTACTCGATGCCCTGATACCACGGCACCGCATCGTCTTCATCATTGTGCAGCATCAGCAACGGCGTCTCGACTCGATCCGCGCGGAAGATCGGGGAGTTGTCGAGGAAGCGTAACGGGTAATCCCACAAACTGCCGCCGATTCGCGATTGCGAACGTTCGTATTGAAACTGCCGCGGCAATCCGGAGCCCCAGCGAATGCCGCTGTAAGCACTCGTCATGTTGGCCACGAGCGCGCCGGGCGCCGCCGCTTTGAAACGGTTGGTCTGAGTCACCATGTAGGCGATCTGATAACCGCCCCAACTATGTCCCTGAATTCCGATCGCGTCTTCGTTTACGAAACCCCTATCCACCACGGCCTGAATTCCCGGCAGCACGCACTTAAGCGCGCTGTGGCCCGGATAGCCGATCGTGTAAACGATGTCGGGCATGTAAACGAGATAACCATTGCTGACGTAATAGGTCGGATTGATCGAAGTGCCCGGACCGGGACTACGAAACGCGTGCAAGCCCTGCGAGAGTCGTTCGTAAATGTAGACGATCATCGGGTACTTCTTCTTCGGATCGAAGTTGTCCGGTTTGAGTAACAAACCTTTCAGCGGCACGCCGTCTACGTTTCGGAAACTCATTAGCTCACCGGTTCCCCAGGTGTACGCGGCGCGTTGCGCATCGCCATTGCTGACCCGCTTCAACTCGCGGAAGGTGCCGTTCGTCACCCACACGTCTGGAAACTGATCGAAGCGTGATGCCGTCATGATCAGAACATCGGCGTCTCTGGCTTTGGTCGGATTGTTGAAGTCCTTCGCGGCCATCAGGAGTTTTTGCGGCGGCGCATCGCCGTTTACCTTGTCGCGATAGAAACCGGAGTCGCGCGTCTCCTGGCTGACTGCCGAAAGCAACATCGGTTTGTCCGCGTCGATCGAACGTTCCTTTGGATCCAGGCGAACATAACGCAACGTCGTCAGGCTCTTTCGACCGGCGCCGTCCGTAAGGTTCTTCGCGCGTGCGCCGTCAGGTGAGACTTGCCAGATGTCGTAGCGATCGTAAATCAGCACGTCGGCATCGTCTTTGGTCCAACCGGCGATGCCGTACGAGCCCGGCGTCGAAGGTGTATCGTTCTCTTCGTTGTAGAAACGGACCGCGATGTTTTTCGTCAGGTTAGCGATCGTCCCGTCTGCGACAGAGTAAGAGTTCCAGTCCTTGCCGTCGAAATAGATTGCGTATTTTGCGTTTGGCGAGAGCGAGACGTTGCCGCGTTGTTTGTTCGCGACTGATTTGCGCGAGCCATCAGAGGTATTGATCAGGTAGAAATCGGTAAAGCCCGGATCGTAGTCAGACATGGCGCGGTATTTTCGGTTGTCAGATCCGATCGCGTAGCTGCCGTCGTTTGATGGCGAGATGTTTTCCATCGACTCGTCGGCGAGTTGCACGAATTTCTTCGCCTGAAGATCGTAAACGGCGCGATACGATCGGTTTCGATCCTGCTCCGCGCGTACCTTCTGAATCGTTTGCACGTAGTCGTCTTTCCAGTGCCATAGATCGACGAGAACTTTTTCGTCGGCGGGGATCTCTTCGTCAGGATTTTTTTCCGGGTCGGGTGGCGGAGCGGATCCGAGGAAGAGACGGCTGCCGTCGAGCGAGAAGCTCAGATTCGCGCGTTCGCTGACGACCATTTCCTTGCGAAAACCGGGCGACGTTACGGAGACGATCTCGGTGGCTTGCGGAGCTTTGCGATCCCAGTGGTAGACGCGAAACTTCGGTTGCTTAGCATCGGCGTCATCTTTGTCGCTCGTGAAGGCTAACTGCGTGTTTTCCTCGTCCCAGGTAAGACGTTGGTATTTGCCTTTACCGCTGAGCAAGGCGGCTGGCGCACTATCGTTATCGGTCGTCACTGCGTAAACGCCGTTGGTTTCTTCTTTCTTTGCCGAGGTTGTGAAGACGAGTGTCCTGGCGTCTTTGCTGATGGTGAAATCCAGCACGTCGCTGAACTTGCGTTCGGTGCCGGTTGAAGTGTTGCGCAGGACGAGGTCGGTGCCGTATTCCTTGCGACGACCGCGAGAGGCCGGTGGTCGACCCGGCGCTACCGCGCTCGGTTCTGGTCGCGCCCCTTGCGCGCCTGCACTCGGCTCAGTACGCGTCGCTGGAGCGCCTGCTCCTGCTGGTGCTCCTGCTCCCGTCTCCGTGCCGCTGCCTGCTGGCGGTTTCTCCTCGGGTTTAGCCTCGTGCAGGTACGCGATGAAACCGCCGTTATCCTCAGGGACGCGGAAGTTTTTAACTTTCTCGACGCGCGTGACCGTACCGTTCGACAGGTCCATGATACCGAGACCATTCTTAGGCATGTCTTCCGGCTTCTTCTTTTCCTTCTTCGCTTTATTCAACTCCGCTTTGGTCGGCTCAATGCCGAACACAACGAAGCGAGTGTCAGCGGTGAAAACAGGTCGCAGTAGACGCGCCTGTTCCGCCTGGAACTCCGCGATGTTTGCACCCGGATCATCCGGTGGCGGCACCGGCGGACGATACCCGCGTGATGCTTTCAAATCGACGCCTGTGGCGATGTTACGCACGACGATCTCGCCGTCGCCGTCCTGCGGAACGTACGCATAGGCCACAAACTTGCCATCCCGAGAGACTTGCGTCGCGAGAATCGAACGCCACGAGTCGTAGTCCTGATGATTTAGCGGGCGTTTCGCGGCCGCGGGTTGTTGCGCTTGCGCCGCGCCGAAAGGAATCGCCGCTAACAAAGCAATCGTGCAAAGCAACGACGCACTTCGCTGGAGTTTTCCGAAGCGTTTCATGGGGAGTCACCTCACTGGCTAGATTGCAGTTATCGAAAGACGAGGCCCTTAGTATAGCCACAAATTAACGCGGATGACACTGATCAAACAAGATCGGCGTCACCCGCGTTTAGCCTTTGGCTATTAACTTCAGAAGAACAGTGAGTACAGCAACCGGTTGGGCGAGCCCGTTCCGGGATTCGTGACCACGTTCGTAGTTGCGTTGTTGACGATCGCGTTGCGAATCGTTGTCGATGAAGCCGATGGGTTGGCTTGTTTGTAAAGGGCCGCTACGCCGGCAACGTGCGGTGAAGCCATCGAGGTTCCACTCAGCGTTGCGGTCGCAGTGTTTGAAGTAAACCACGCCGACAGGATTCCCGAACCTGGCGCGAAGAGATCCAAACAGGTGCCGAAGTTTGAGAATGAAGAGCGTGCATCGGTGGTTGTCGTTGAACCAACCGTGATCGCGTTGGCTGCACGAGCTGGTGACGAGTTGCAGGCGTTGGCATTGCTGTTACCGGCGGCAACGGCGATGGTGACTCCAGCGTTGTGGAGGTTGTTAACAGCGGTGTCGAGCGCGCTCGAAGCTCCACCGCCGAGACTCATGTTCGCAACTGCGGGTGCGACGTGATTGACTCTTACCCAATCCACGCCTGCAATCACGCCTGAGTTCGAACCCGAACCCGAGCAGTTAAGCACGCGCACGCCGCGCGGCAACGAACTCTTTGCGACGCCGAAGGTCGAACCACCGACCGTGCCGGCAACGTGAGTTCCGTGACCGTTGCAATCCTGGCCGTTGCCACCAAACGCGTCGAAGACGTTCGAAGCACGTCCGCCAAACTGCGTATGGGCGGTGCGAATGCCGGTATCGATCACATATACGCGAACGCCGGCGCCCGTCCAGTTGAAGGTATAGACAGCATTGAGCGGCCGATTACGCTGGTCAATGCGATCGAGACCCCAGGGGGGATTGGATTGAGTTGCATCAAGCGTGACGACGCCGTCTTCCTCGACGTACTTGACTCTGAAGTCCTGGCTCAGACGTTCCGCATCCTCCGCAGACATCTCGACGGCAAAGCCGTTGAGCGCGTTTTGGTAGACGTGTTTGAGTTGTCCTTTATGCGTTCCTGCCAGCTCGGAAGCGATATAGGGGGCGATTGAGAGGCGGCCTTTCTCACCGACCACAGCATCGTCGAGCACGACGATGTAGCTGTTCTCAATCTTGTTGGCGTTCTTGCGGAGCTTGTCGTTCTTACTCTGAGTTTGCGGCGGGGACGACAAAAGTACAGCCACGCCGAGGCCTGCCAGAATAAGGAACGCGAAAACTTTCTTCATACTCTTTTCCTCCAGTTAGTAAGTAAGGTTGGTGGGGGTGTGGAGCCGCCCGCAACGGCGAGAAATCGAGCGGGACCGACAACGAATGATTCGCGATGAATCCGAAATGACTCGACACACATAGAGTGCACGCACGGGAGGTTCGAAAGAATGTATGAGCTACGGAGATGCGATTACGCTTGGGCGACGCGTGATCGCACACCAGAACCAAAAATAGGAGTTAAACCGTTCTAATTAGGACGAGTGTCTGGGACGGAGGCGATGGAGTATAGCATCAAATTTTCGTACTGCAAATTGGGAAATCGCCAGATGGGTGTAGCAGATGACCTCATCAACTGGTCATCAATTTATTGAGCTCGGATGATAAGCTCAATCTTGTTAGAAAGCATATTGTTGATTGATAACTGAACTGAGTATCGACCCGCCTTTAAGCCATCAGGAAGCGCTTTACAGCCTCGCAAGACCATATCTAAGGGAACAATTCTTATGACTTTGTCTTTGGGCGCCAAACGAATCCTATCACCCGGTTTCTCGAAGAAAACTCCGGAGGACCCGTAATACGAAGACCACCAACCTTCTTTTGAGATTTCGTTCTCCGTAATCAACTCGCCGGATGAGTCCCAAACCCGCGCGACGAGGCCAACGGGAAACGGAAGTGTGCCTGAATAATCATTGTGGTCGCTTAGAACGATATCCTGAGGATGGGCGCTGATGTTTACGAAGGTACAGCGGAGAGATATCGGCCCACCTTCTTTGTAAGACCCACCCGCTTCGGAGAGAAAATGCGGACTCAGTTCGAACCTAATCGCGCTCTTTTCCTGATTGAAATCATTTCTTTTCACATCAGATCGCGAGGTCGAATACCCGGGCTTTTTAGGTTTGGATGCCCTGACTTTGTCTACGTTCTGTACTACACGGTCATACGCTATCTGTCCCTTAACAAATCCAACATTACTCGGGTTTGGCATTCCAAGAATTAGTATCAGGAAAAAGAAGACGATTCGTTTTGCCATACATTTCTCCAGAAGCTTGTGTCAGTTTCACCTAATTTGATATCCCAAGTTTGTTGGGCTTCTTCAGTTTAGGTATCGGAGGTGGCTTGCCGATTGATCTTTCGATTCTCCTACCTACGTCTCTCATTCCGCGTTGATAGTTCTTGTCGAAACGGCGTACAGCTGCTGCGCGCGCTTCTCGTTGTTCGGTAGTGCCCGGATTGTTACTCCGATAGAACCTGACTGTCGTATTGGGTGCGGGCCACTGACCTTCTGCAGTCGTAACTCTCGATCTTATCGAGACTCCCCCGAGTCCAGCGACTAACACTACCTTTCCTTGATCATCGAAGCCAACGACCGTTGCTGTATGCACGATGCCCTTACCTGGCTCAGTGTAAACCGCGATATCTCCAACCTGGGGTTCGTTGATCGGATGATACTCATCGTCGAGTATGATCTGAACTTGACTATTGTCAATGAAGAACTTTCCATCACCAAGGCTAAGTCCGTGGCAGTTGCAATCAGCACCTGGATCCGAATCGTTGCTGCGAAATGCTTCAATTCTCCTACCCTTGTCTGTGTAGAGGTACCCCCACACTCCATTGTAGCTGCGATTTCGCGCCTGAGGATCTTCTGGGGTCATCCGGTAGCCTCTGCTCTGTGTTAGGGCGATGTCAACGTCAAACCTTAGGTTTCCCGTTTTGTCTCGCTTAAGAAGGCCATCATCATCTGTATATCTCAGCGGATTGTTTGAGACGTATGAGTACCTGTTCCACGACTGCGGCTCTACCGCGACTCCGCTCGCCATCAATGGGTCCGCGCTGGTAAACCGACCCTGGGTGTTCGCGTAGTATCTTGCTCCGAAGTAATCAAGGCCAGTCTCAGTGTCTCGTTCCTTACGGGTGAACTTTTGCCTGAGACTGTCATGGGTTCCGGGGAAGCCCATGCCGGTTGTTCTTCCGCCGACTCCCGAACCAAGTTCCTCGCCGAATGGCATGTAGTCGTGGCGGCTGATCACGGTTGCCGAAGAATTCGTAAGCACGCGAGCGGAGCCGAGGTGGTCGGGTGTAGTGTAGCGGGTGCCGTTGGAATTCACCGCGGTGGGCTCGATTGTTGCCAGAAGACCAGTTGCGCCGTAGATATATTCCTTCTGCAAAGCACCGGTTGATCCGCTGAACTCGGCGATGATCTCACTACCAATGCCGTAGACAAAACGTAAGTTCTCGCCCAGTAGCTTGCGCACACGCTGTCCTTCACCGTCGTATGTATAAGCAACCAGGTTGTCGACTTTCGCGATCTTGTTCTCAGCGTCGTACGTGTACGTGTGCGAGCCGTCATTCAGCAGATTACCTGCTGAGTCGTAGCTGCTGCCGGTGATGCGATTGTTTGACGTATTAAAGTAAAGACTCTGACTGCCGCCTCCGAGAGCGATCCAACGATTACCATAACGGTCGTAGCCGTTTGTCTGAGACCACGCACTGCCACTGTTCTCATTTGAAGTCGTCAATCGATTGAGGGAATCGTATCCAAAGTTCTGGGTGTAATTTAGACCACCGCCACTGTAGGTGTGAGTCAGGACGTTCCCGTTGTTGTTGGTTGTGCCGTATCCATAGCCCAGTGAGACCACTGAGGTCGGATTGCCCGCAGTGCCCAGCTTGATTTGCGTGGCTTGGAGACGATTGTTGTAGTCGATTCCGTGAACTAACGAATTGCCATACGTCTCAGACTTCAACGCATTGTGTGCCGTGTAGGCGATACTGGAAACACTTGCGCCGGGTCCATAACTCGTGGGCGCGCTGCTGAGAGCGCTCAAGCGTCCGGCTGCGTCATTTGTATGACTCACGACGCGGCGATCGCCGGCGCCGGGAACCGCTGGATAGGTTTGGGTGTTGAGCGAGCTGTTCGCGTAGTAGGTTGCTTCGACCAGGTAGTTCACCGAATCGGTGCGCTGGTACTGTCTGACTACTCGGCCCATCTGATCATAACCGCGGTACGTTCCAGCAGAACTGCCACTTCCATAATTGACGGCGACAAGACGTCCGGTGGAGAAGCCGCGATCAAAAGTCGGAGCACCACCAGGGAGTGTTTGTGCGTCGTAGAAGTAGTTGATCGTTGGTGTCTGCGGAGTGTCGTTGTAGCTCTTCGACGTGATTCGATTGATCGCGTCGTAAGCCATCGTGGTGGTGATGGACCGCGCATCGGCCTTGGACGTCAAATTTCCGTTGGGATCGTAACCGTAAGTGACCGTTCCACTCTCGGGATTGGTTGCTGACGTCAAACGCTTCAATGAGTCGTAGACAAACGTTCTCGTCTGCACACCCTGAGTTATGCCCGTCAGATTGTCGAGTACGTCATAACCGTAATGGGTAGGCTGAACTGGACTTCCACCTGAATCCAGATTATTGCTCGAATCTGCCTCGTCAAGACGTATGAGGCGTCCAAGAGCGTCTGTGACGCTACGACGTAGTTTGCCCGCCTGATCGGTCACGGTAACGGCGTTACCACTGTACGAGGTAGTTACAACGGCGCTGTCCGGGGTGGTCACTGAGATAGCACGACTAAGAGAATCAAAAGCAGTAGTGGTCCAAACAGCAGCTTCCGATAAGTAAGGACGATACGGATTCGATACCTTTTCAGCCCGGCCCAGCGCATCGTATTGCTGCTCGGTGAGAATGTAGTTCGACCCACTCTCATATTGCCTGGTCTCGCGGTTGCGACCAAATCCGTCGTAGACAACCTTCTCAATGAGCCCGTTATCACCATTGGTGTCGCGATCGCTCTTTGTAGTAACGATACGGTTCGTGTCGTCATACTCGAAGGTGGTTTGGTTCTCAGCTCCCAAGCCGATGGCCCGCTTGATCAGCGTGGGTCGATCAAGACTGTCGTTATACGCGCCACTTGCCACGATTCCATTCGGATCTTGTGCGTTCACGACTCTGCCGAGGTCATAATCAAACTGTGCATATGAAATGTGACCGGCAGCGTTCGTTACTTTTGTGCCAAACGCATAACTCGTCTGTCCGCCCAACTCAGATGGAGCAGTGTTGCCCTGAGCTTCGCCGTCGGGCGCTCCGAAGCGATCCGCAAACTCAAGCACTGTCGCATAACCGCGGGCATCGATGAGTTTCACCACGTTACCCGCCACATCGTATTGACTATAAGTATTGAGCTGGGTGCTCGAGGAGAGAATCCAGCCTGTCGCGCGAGTTAGATTTCCACGAGTTCCATATGACGTTGTAAACGCAGCGTCCAAGCCGGATATGTTCGAACGCGCAACGAGTGGCGCGTGATTACCATCGTTGGCGTAATTGTCGTGCTCGAACGTGCTGCGCGACTTCTCCACACCCGAGGCGTCAAAAACCTGCACCTGTGTGGGCAAACTCCGGATGTGAATCGTAGTAGTCGTGTAATCAATGCTGTTAACGGGGTTGGTCTTGAGGTAGTCGGTGTGCGTTCGCCGGATCAGAGCGCCGGCTGTGCCGGTGCCGAAAGCATGCTCGTAAACATCCGATCGATTATTAAATGGAACTGTATCGTCGTAACTGAATGTCTGTTTCGAGACTTGATTCGTATCCACGAGCGTGTTCGTGGTCTGACTTAAACGCACATCATTTGGTGGAGCAAGGTCAGCACTCCCGGACCACCAACTCACGGCTGCACGTTGCTGGAAGGTGTTGACTACTCGCGTAAGGACCGTCGTGCCGTTGGCAGCAAAGTGCTCGGTTTGGTATTCCTTGCCCTCTTTCCATCCAGGGTAATCGACCGGCGAGAGCATGAAGGACAACCATGGCTGCCCATGAAAGTAGTGTTTGCTCCGCGTAAGCAATGTGCCGGTGTTGTTCAATTGGTCTACGGTGACATGACTCGCATTCGAGCCGCCGGACTGCGCCAGACTGTACGTGCTGCGACTCGCGTATGATGAGCCTGTGCCTCCGTTAGGGTACTGGCGTCGCTCGATAACACGTCGATAGATCACCAGGGAACCTTCCCACCCAACAGTTACACCATTTGAACTGGTTCCTTCTCCACCTGCATAGTCGTATTCGACTGCGCCACCGGTTGGCAGTATCACTCGGGCCAACTCGCCATATGGGTTGTACTTGAATTGGTATTGTTTGCCGTTTGGCAACGTCAACGAAGCAACAACCGCTGGATTGTGATGTGTCGTGCTTGAACCATTAGTGTCCGGGAAAAGAGTCTTATAGGTGCTCGTGCCGGTGTAATCAGAGCGTAACGCGTTGGCCAAAGAGGCATGATTCACCAGAATTGACCGGGCAGCGCCACCGAAACCTTTGTAGGTAATTTGATCCGAAGTGCCTGGTCCGGTGTTATAGCTGATTGTTACTTGTCGTTTGAGTGAATCTGTAATAGTGGAAACACGATTAAAACTGTCGTAGGTAAACGTTAACTTGTTGCCGTTGCGATCTCGTACCCACGAGACTACGCCGTTGTCTACTCGATAACGAGTGCCATCTCTCAGCAACAAATAACCGGAAGGATAGATTTCACCCGGATTGGGGCTGATAGGTTGATCGTAAATCGTCGTGTCGGAAACGAACGTAGCCGCGGAACCGTCGCTGGTGATAAAGACAGTTCCCCGCGATGGCGGGTTCAAGTAGTTGCATGAACCGTTGTTAGCGGGTTGTCCGCCGGTTAGCTGATCGCGGAGCTCGTACTCTGTTCCGTCGGGAGCGGTAAACGTCAAGCGGGTAATGGAGAAAGGAAAAACTTTCGTTCCGTCCGGGCACTCCATTTCATCAAATCCAGCCTGCCTTCCTGCCATTGAGCCAGGGCTGTACTTGCGTTCGTTGTTTTCCCACCAACTTTGTATTGGGAAATAACGGTGAATAACTCCGCCGCCAATCTGCGGGAGGGCAACGTTTGAAATGCGCCACTTGCCGGCGATTGGCAACATCACGGGCATCTGTGCGCCGCCACGGCCCGAAACAGCAAGTAGCGACAGTTGAAAACTCAGGTTGCCATTGTAGAGGTTAACGTTATCGAAACCACTCAAAGCATATGACCCCGCAGGCGCGCCGGGCTGCAAACCGAGTGGAGTGCTGCCATCGGTCGCACTGGTTGTCTGACCGGCCACAGTCCAACTCAGAAAACAAATGACGATAAAAACTTTGAGTGAGGAAAGAAAACGTCGAGAGGAATTTATACTGTGAACCATAAAATCTCCGTGAGAAGTAAGACCGAGGGCCGGTTACGGTAAGATCGTAATTCGACAACTCATCTGAGAATTGTCTGCATCAACTAAAAGATAGTCTCCCGGCGTCAAGTCGATCAGATCATGCCACTCTGATCTCTTCCTGCTTGTTCTAACCTCTTTCATGCGGTCACCGCTTACTCGCATCAGACTTAAGGTCGAACTTTCCTTTTGCGTGCGATCATCTACGAAGAGTACAAACGCACCTCGCGGTCTTGTTATCTCCGTCGGTTCAAATCCAGACGGCCGCAGCGTAACAAGCTCAACTTCGAGTTCATCTGCTGGACCTTGAGTTTCGGTTGGGCGCGAGTTGCCAGTTCGCCCCACTTTGACGCTTCCGTAGACGACAACAAAGGCGGCGATAGCAATGATGAGGGTTGAGGTCAGTTTTGATCGTTTCATTATCACCTCGGATCGTGAGATTACAGATACGTGAGAAATTGTTTCGGGGGAGCGGGAGCAATTTACGCTGACGGTGGTTCTGTGTCAATCCAATTATGAAAAGACTTCATGACCTTGCAAGTTGTCGTTACGCTGGTGCATCATTCGTCGCGATCCATTCCCTACACGTTTCTGAGTAGGAAAAACTCTAAAAGGACATAACGTTTCTTACGCATGAAAGCGACTCTGACGCTCGCGATCTTATTCACACTCTTTTTCGCCTCTAACGTTGCGGCGCAGAATGGTCCAACTGCCGCAGGTGTGCTGACAACGTGGATGGCGCTGGATGCGCCTCCGGGCCGTGAGTACCTCACCACCGATGAGATCCTGAATGCCGTGCCGGATTGGAAGCGCGATGCGCTCGGTAACCTCGTAATGCGCAAGGGAAGTGGAAGTCCACGCCGTGTAATTGCGTGTTCACTCGATCGTCCGGGCTTTGCTGTTACTGAGATCACTGACGAAGGTTATCTGCGACTGCGTGAAGTCGGCGCCGGACGGCAACACCAACTCTGGGTCCAGTTTCACGAAGGGCAACGGATCAAAGTGTTGACGCGAACCGGCGCTGTGCCCGGCGTGGTGATCGTTAAGAGCACACACCTGCAAGGCGGCAGAGCTGCGAATGCGCCCGTGACGACACTAAATGATCTCTGGGTGGATATTGGCGCCACTTCAAAGACTGAAGTTCAGCGACGTGGCATCGAGATGTTGGATCCAGTCGTTCGCGATTCAGCACCATTCACCTATGCCGATTTTGTGGCCGGTCAATTCGCGGGCTTACGTGTTGGTTGTGCTGCGGTGGGAAGTGCCGCAGTGCATCCAATTGAGAGCGGCGAGACGATCTTCCTGATGACAACGTTGCGCAGCTTTGGTTACGACGGTCTCGAAGCCGCGTTGCGCACGCTCGGCCGAGTTGATGAAATCACCATCCTCGATCAGGCCATAGAAGCGACGAATGATGGTGTGGTTCGAAGAAAAGTCGAGAAGCCGGCTTATCTTCCTGAATCAACTGGCCTGACGTCAGTCAACATACTTGCGCCGCGCGTGCGCTATCCGGGAACGCTGGTGGAAAGCGTCGATCTAAAGGACGCGGTCAAACTAATCGGTGCGGTCGCAGAAGCGGCCGGTATCAAACCTTCTGCCGGTGGGTCCGAATTGTTGATCTTGCAGCCGAGCAAACAACCCGCGCCGCCCCCGGTGGACGCTTATTCAACTACTGCGAACCTGCTTAGGTCGTTAGCTGACATACCGGCTGTCTCCGGACACGAAGGTAAGGTTCGTGAAGCGATCAAGGCTGCGCTGCCGCCCTGGGCGCGTTCAATCGCACGCACGGACAATGAAGGAAACCTAATCGTTGAAGTTGGACCTGATCGCGAGCCGGTGATGTTCATCGCGCACCAGGATGAAGTCGGGTTTGAAGTGTCCAATATTGCCGCTGATGGAACGGTTTCGTTGCGCACGCGTGGAGGACTCTTCCCATCGCTTTGGGAAGGACAACCAGCGCTGCTTCACTTTGATGTTACGTACAACCGGCCGCCGCTGGCCGGCGTTTTTGTGCCGCGTGGTGTCGCCACTGAAAAGCAACCGGAAGCGTTAACGGCGTGGTTTGGAATTGATGGCGCCGGGTTGAAAGCGATCGGCGTCACGGTGGGCCAATCAGTGACAGCCGTTAAGCATGCCACGCGACTCGGCAGCACGCGTTTCACTGCGCGTGCCCTCGATGATCGAGCGGGTTCGACGGCTTTGATACTCGCCGCCCGACGCATCGTTCCTGCTACCCTAAAACGAAAAGTCATCCTTGCGTGGGCGGTGCGTGAAGAGACCGGACTCGAAGGCGCGATGGCAATGGCCAGACACTACGGATCGATCGTTAAGCGAGTCTACAGTGTTGATACGCTTGTTTCATCTGACTCACCGGTTGAGACTACGCGATTTGCGCATGCTTTGTTAGGAAGTGGCGCAGTGATTCGCGGGCTCGATAATGCGTCGGTAGCGCCGCCCGCGGAACTGGATCGAGTGGTCAACATCGCCAGGGTACAGAACATTCCGTTACAAGTGAATGCGACGAACGGAGGAACTGACGGTTCAGACTTTATTCGTTACGGCGTATTGCACGTCGCGTTGTCCTGGCCGGGAAGGTACAGTCATTCGCCGGTGGAGGTTCTGGATTTAAGAGATTTGCAGGCGTTGGAAAGACTCGTCCATGCGATTGCAGTGGCGCCATAACAAATCCGTCCACAGATTACACAGATTGATCTGCATAATGTGTGTAATCTGTGGATTCTATTTGCAGGCATTCGCGCAGCGCGATCTCACACGCTACGTCAATCCGTTCATCGGCACGGGCGGGCATGGTCATACGTTCCCGGGCGCGATCGTTCCCTTCGGCATGGTTCAACTCAGCCCTGACACGCGTCTCACCGGCTGGGACGGCTGCTCCGGCTACCACTACTCCGACTCAAAGGTCTACGGTTTTAGTCACACGCACCTCAGCGGTACGGGTATTTCCGATTACGGCGACATCCTGCTGTTGCCCACCGTCGGGCCGATCTCGGGCAAGTACGCTGCTCCGTTCCAGCACAAGAACGAAACCGCCACGCCCGGTTATTACTCCGTCAAGCTCGACGATCACAACATTTTCGTAGAGCTGACCACGACGGCGCGCGTCGGTATGCATCGTTACACTTTTCCCAAGACTGACGACGCGAGAGTCGTTCTCGATCTGGCGCACCGCGACAAGTTGATTAACTCGGGTTTTAGTGTGAAAGACAGAGCGATTCTTGGTTGGCGAAGATCTCAAGCGTGGGCCAAGGATCAGGTGGTCTACTTTGCCATGCAGTTTTCGCAGCCGTTCACTTACGAGAACTCCGCCACGGGCCGGCAAGCGATCTTTCGTTTCGATATGCGTTCCGGCAAACCACTGTTGGTTAAGGTCGGGATCTCTTCAGTCGATCAGCAGGGCGCGCTCAAAAACCTGAAAGCCGAGTTGAACCATTGGGACTTCGACAAAGTTCGCGCAAACGCCGCTGCCGCATGGAACAAGGAACTCGGCAAGATAACCGCTACCGGTGGAACAGACTCGCAGCTAACCAACTTCTACACCGCGATCTATCACACGATGACCGCGCCCAATCTTTTTACTGATGTTGACGGGCATTATCGCGGACGAGATTTCAAGATCTACAAAGCCATCGGTTTCACGAGCTACACGGTTTTCTCGTTGTGGGACACATTCCGCGCCGCCCACCCGCTCTACACAATCATCGACCAGAAACGCACGCGCGATTTCATCAATACGTTCCTCGCTCAGTACGACCAGGGCGGACGTCTGCCTGTTTGGGAACTGGCAGCCAATGAAACCGACACGATGATCGGGTACCACGCCGTCTCCGTCATCGCGGACGCGGCCGTGAAGGGCATCGATGGATTCAATCTGGAAAAAGCGTTCGCTGCGATGAAGCACAGCGCCGAGTTAAGACATCACGGCCTTGGTCCTTACATCGACAAGGGGTTCATCGCGATGGAGGAAGAACGTGAATCGGTGTCGAAGGTGCTTGAGTATGCGTACGACGACTGGTGTATCGCGGAGGTCGCACGCCTGCTCGGCAAGACAGAAGACTACAAGCGTTACAGCGCGCGGGCGCAGTCGTACAAAAATGTCTTCGATCCGGCAACAGGCTTCATGCGCGCGCGTAGTAACGGCAACTGGCTCGAACCGTTCGATCCGCGTGAGGTGACGTTCGGTTTTACAGAGGCCAACTCCTGGCAGTACACGTTCTTCGCGCCGCAGGACGTCAATGGTCTGATCGATCTAATGGGCGGGCGCCAGAAGTTTGCCGACAAACTCGATCACTTATTTACGACTGACAGTCGCACTACCGGTCGCGAACAGGTGGACATCACTGGTTTGATCGGGCAGTACGCGCACGGCAACGAGCCGAGCCATCATATGGCTTATCTCTACAACTACGTGGGCCAACCGTGGAAGGCGCAGTCGCGCGTCCGACAGATCATGGATGAGTTTTATAAGCCAGAGCCGGATGGTCTGATTGGGAATGAGGATTGTGGTCAGATGTCCGCATGGTACGTTTTGAGCGCCGCGGGTTTTTATCCCGTGACTCCGGGTTCGACGGTCTATGCGATCGGAACGCCGTTGTTCCCAGAGTTGCGGTTCAATCTGGAAAACGGAAAGTCGTTTACGGTGCGCGCACGTGGAGTTTCAGACCGAAATATTTACATTCAATCGGCGACGCTTAACGGACTGCCTTACTACAAGTCGTTTCTACTGCATCGCGATCTGATGGCCGGCGGCGAACTCATCTTTGAAATGGGCGAGCGTCCGAATACGGAGTGGGGAACTGGACCCGGAAATGAGCCGGTAGCGCGGATTGATGGCCCGGAGATCGTTCCTGTGCCGGTCATCAAAGCGGCGAGCAGGACTTTCCGCCGAAGTGTCGAAGTTAGTTTCGAGAGAATCGGTAAGCCCGTGGACATTCACTACACAACCAACGGTTCCGAACCAACGTCGAACTCGCAGAGATTTACGACGCCGTTTGTCATCGACGCTAACACGATCGTGAAGGCACTGGGTGTCGCTGCGGACGGTAGACGCAGTCAGGTGGTGACTGCAAATTATCATCGCATTCCGCACGATTGGACCATCACGCTGCAAAAACCCTACAGCTCACAGTACAGCGGCGGCGGAGATTTCGCTTTGATCGATGGCATACGTGGCACTGCGAATTGGAGCGGCGGCGGATGGCAGGGTTATTGGGGCACGGACTTCATCGCAGTCGTGGATTTAGGAACAACACAAACGATCTCAAAAGTAAGTGCGGGTTTCTTGCAGGATATGGGCTCGTGGATCTGGATGCCGCGGCGTGTCGAGGTTGAGCTTTCCACGGACGGCAGGACGTTTGGTCCTGCCGTCTCGATGGTGAACGACGTTCCCGAAAAGCGTGGCGGTGTGGTGACGAAAGACTTTGTTCAGTCAGTCACACCGCAGCAAGCACGCTACGTCCGCGTGCGCGCGATCAACTTCGGAAAGATCCCGCAGTGGCACCCCGGAAGCGGTGGCGATGCGTGGATCTTCGTGGACGAGATAGTTATTGACCACAGATAAACACGAAAACACGGACCGGAAGAAACTGATCCGTGTCTTCATCCGTGTCATCCGTGTTACCAGGTCAACTCGAACTCGTATTCCGCAGCGCCACCACGCGAATCCTTAATTCGCACGACTGCGGTGAAGTCATTCTCGCGCGATGGTTGCTGTTCGATAAACACCTCGCCACGGCCGCGTATTTTGTTCACCCTGACATTTACGCGCCGGTTAGGCAGCGACGCGGAGAAGTTTGGCTGACCATCGTAGAACGGCGTGCCGCCGAGCGTTTCAACGTCAGCCGTGCCGCCGCGGATTCTTATCCGGACATCATCGTCAACGCGGCCTTTCCAAGTCATGCGTCCACCGCGTCCCGGGTTATCCGGATACTGGCCGCCATCTGAATTGTCGTAAGACACTTCGCGCGCGACGTCCGAAATCAAGCGTTGAATGTTGTACCAGTTGTTTCGTTGCAGATTATTTCGCTCGACCAGGCGTGCGAGCTGCGAGAGCAGCTCAAACGCGTCGCGCAGTTCCTGATTGCGGCGACGGTCGACCACCATGCGATAAAAGATCCGCGACGCCGCGCCAAACTGTTGCGTGATCATCACTGCTTCGGTGTCGTTACGGTTGTTGCGGTTAGAGTTTGCGTAGGAGTTGTAATTCTGGTCTGCGAATTCGCCGGCTTCGCGAGATAGGCGTGCGGAGAGGTCAGTGAGCCTGTTGTTGGATTGAACAAACTGGGAGAAAGCTGGGCTGGCGAACAGCAAGATTGCAACCGCGACTAAAAGGCTTCTGATGAGCATAGGTCCTCCTAAATTGGCGAAAAAGCACGAAAAGCATCGTTGTCGTCGAGAAAAGCACAAGTTGCGCAAAGGTGAGACTCGGAGCTACTGGCCGCGAAGTCCGCGCCCTAAGTGATAATTCCTTCATGTCGAGTGTTGTGTCAATGCTTATCTTGTATAATTAGGCGGATTGAAAATGGTTGGGACGGCCCGACAAGGAGTTAAAAATGAGTTGGAATGAATCTTCGTATATGCCGGCGGAAGTCCGAGACAGTCGGGTAACCGCCTTTTTGACAAAAGTTTATGGCTGGATGTTCCTCGGTCTGCTGATTACAGCGGGCACGGCCCTGGTGACGGCATCCTCCCCGTTGCTGATTGAGACGTTCATATTAAACCGGTTGCTGTTCTGGATTCTGATCCTGGGTCAGCTCGGACTGGTGTTCTTCCTATCCGCGCGGGTGGATAAGCTCGCTCCCGCGACTGCCGCTGGTCTGTTCATGCTCTATTCGGCCACCGTGGGAATCACCACCTCCGTGATTCTGCTGGCCTACACGGGCGCGTCGATTGTTTCGACGTTCATGATTACAGCGGGAATGTTTGGCGCGATGGCAGCCTACGGCACCCTGACCAAGAGAAATCTCGCGGGCGTTGGCCAGTTCATGTTCATGGGTTTGATTGGATTGATCATCGCCATGGTCGTGAATTTCTTCTTTGCCAGCAGCGCGCTCTACTTCGTGATCTCCGTGGTTGGCGTCATCGTCTTTACCGGACTAACAGCGTGGGACGCGCAGCGCATGAAACAGATGGCGGTCGCACTGCCTGACGGTCGTGTGGGATCGTACGCAGTCGTCGGAGCGCTTTCGCTCTACCTCGACTTTATTAACCTCTTCTTCTTCCTGCTCCGCTTGCTGGGTGGCAGACGAGATTAAACAAAATCAGTCCACAGATTACACAGATGCTCTTTGTGTAATCTGTGGACTCTGCGGACTAGCTCTTGGTAGCGAAGCCTCGTTTCTTCATCAGCGCATCGATCTTCGGATCGCGTCCTCGGAACGAACGGTAACCCTCAGCCGGATCGGTCGTGTTCCCAACTGAAAACACGTACTTGCGCAAACGCTCAGCTACGGCGCGATCGTACGGTCCCTTGCCTTCCACGAATGCTCCGAAAGCATCTGCCGTAAGCACATCGGACCAGAGATAACTGTAGTAACCCGCCGAATACGAGTCGCCAGAGAAGATGTGAAGGAACTGTGGCGTGCGATGGCGCATTACGATCTCCTTCGGCATGCCCATCTGTGCGAGAGTCTCGCGCTCGAAAACATCAGCGTCGATCTTGCGATCGCCGGCGAGATGCAGCTTCATGTCGATCAAAGCAGCCGACAAATATTCGACAGTCGCAAAGCCTTGATTGAACGTCGCCGAACGATTGATCTTATCGACTAACGCCTGCGGTATCGGTTTGCCTGTCTGGTAGTGAAGCGCAAAACGTTGCAACACCTCGGGAGTCGAGAGCCAGTGTTCTAGAAGTTGTGACGGAAACTCGACGTAGTCACGCGCGACTGCCGTGCCGGCCACCGAAGGATAAGTGACATTGGAATTCAAGCCGTGCAGTGCATGTCCAAACTCGTGGAACATCGTCGTGGCGTCGTCCCATGAGATCAGTACCTGTTCGCCGGGTTTGCCTTTGACGAAATTTGAATTGTTGGAAACGATGGTGGTGATTTCGCCATTGACGCGTTCCTGCGTGCGGTAGGCGTTCATCCATGCGCCTGATCGTTTTCCGGCGCGAGCGTACGGATCGAAATACCAAAGACCGACGTGGCGTTTGGAAGTTTTGTCAGTCACTTCCCAGACGCGGATGTCCGGATGGGCCACAGGAACGCTCGTGACGGGCGTGAAATTGAAATTGAATAGCTCACCCGCGACCCAGAAGATGCCTTCGCGCAACTTCTCGAGTTGCAGATAAGGCTTGACCTCGTTTTGATCGAGGTCGTACTTGGCCTTTCGCACCTTCTCCATGTAGTAACGATAGTCCCACGGTTCGATCTTTATCTTGGCGCCTTCTTTGTCGGCGAGCGCCTGCATGTCGGCAACTTCTTCATGGACGCGAGCGACCGACGGTTTCCAAACAGCTTCCATCAATTCCATGGCGCGCTCGGGCGTTTTGGCCATCGCGTTTTCAAGACGCCAGTGTGCGTGCGTTGGGTAGCCCAACAGCTTGGCGCGCTCGGCGCGTAGCTGGAGGATCTCCGTGATGATGGCGTTGTTGTCGTGCTCGCCGCCGTTGTCGCCGCGATTGACGAACATACGCCACGCCTTTTCGCGCAGGTCGCGACGATCGGAGTAAGTCAAAAATGGATCGATGGATGAACGAGTGTTCACGATCACCCAAGTGCCCGGTTGCTTCTTCGTCTCGGCTGCGGCGGCAGCAGCATCGCGCAGGGATTGCGGCAGGCCCGCGAGTTCGTCCTCAGTCTTGAGCACGAGGAACTGATCAGTTTCTTCGGCAAGCACGTTCTGACTGAACTTTGTATACAGACCGGCGAGTTGTTGATTTATTTGGGAGAGTCGCTTCTTCGCATCTGCGTTTAAGCGTGCGCCGGCGCGAACGAAGTTTGTGTAGTAAAGCCAGGTTACGCGCTGTTCCTCAGGCGTCAGCTTTGCTTTGGCCGGCGAGTTGTAAACCGTCTCGACACGTTTGAAGAGTGCTTCGTTCTGGGTGATTTGATCCTGAAAGGCGGCGAGGCGCGGCGCCATCTCGCGTTGGACCGCCTGATATTCCGGTCCGCTCATGGTTGCTCCCCAAACGCCATAGACTGTGCCGACCCGGCCTAGCGTGCGGCCGCTGCGCTCGAGTGCAACGATGGTGTTCTGGAAATCGGGTGCGGCGGGATCGTTCGCGATCTTCTGAATCTCTTCGAGCTGTTCCGCCATGGCCGCTTCGAGAGCCGGCTTGAAGAGAGAGATTTGGACGCGGTCAAATGGCGGGATACCGCCATAAGGACCTTCCCATTTTTCGAGCAATGGGTTGGCGTCCGTGGTTACAGTCATCGCGCTGGAGTTATTGGAGTTGACGAGGACCGCAGTGATGGTCGTGGCAGCACAAAGCAGCACAAAACCGCGAAAGATGAAGTCGCGCATAATTCTGGCCTTTCATTTTTGATTCGACGGTGAGCAACCGCCGGGGGAGTTACGCAGAGGGATAGTATAAGCGGGGAGTCGAAGATTTGCGAAATAGGTCCTATAGGACCGATAGGACCTATATTGGGTGCTCAATACGGGCAATTGCGGCAGCCGCTGCCGCAGCAGTAACCGCGACGCCGGAGATAGCTGGCCGTGAAAACCATGAAGCCGTTCTCGAAGTAATAGTCCTTCTCTTCATCGAGCGACCCTTTGAGCAAGGCAACATCGACTTGTTGAAAATCGTTCGCGTTCGGCGCGGAATCGAATAACTCCGGATGAATCAGTTTGGCCAACAGCTCTGCGCCTTCAACTACACGCGGTCCTGGCCGCGCGAAATACGAATTTGCATCAACTGCATAGACGCGATTGTTTCGTACGGCAGGCAGATCGAAAAACGGTTTTGAAGTTTGGCGTCCAAAGACGTCCCAAACCTGTTTCATCGTCTGCTGCAAGTTGAAACCGCACGGCATCATTATTAGAACTTCCGGCGCCCACGCCGCTACGTCATCCCACGACACTCGCACCGACTCGCCTCGTTCTTTTCCCAGTTCATCAATACCACCCGCGATCTTTACCAACTCCGGCACCCAGTGGCCACTCGCATAGACCGGATCCAACCACTCCATGCAAAACACTCGCGGCGTGTGCGAAACAGCTTTCGTGCGCTGGCCCAGATGCTCGATGCGCGCGCGACAATCATTAATCAACGCTTCAGCTTCCGCGTCACGATTGGTCGCAGCGCCGAGCTCGCGCACGTTGTCGAAGATCTCGTTAAGCGATTGCGGAGTCAGCCACAGAATCTGCGGAGCTTGCGGAAGCGCCTTGATAACTTGGGAGACTTCATTGCCGGACGGCGCGCACACCTGACAGAGGTCTTGAGTGAGAATAAGATCCGGCGCCAGTTCGCGTAACAGTTGTTCGTCGATCTGATATAGACTCTGGCCCGTACGCATTCGTTCTGCCACGGCGCGGTCTATCTCTCCCTGGCTCATCGTTTCCACGGGCAGGACATTGCGTACGACGACCGGTTTGCTCTTTACTTCAGGCGGGTAATCGCATTCGTGCGTAATGCCGACAATTGAGTCGGACAGACCAAGGGCATAAGCCATCTCGGTTGCTGACGGAAGGAACGAAACGATTCGAGGCATTCCGGAAGTTTACCAGAGACAGTTGGGAGCATCTCAATGAAAAAACTCTTCCTCATCGTCGTATTCCTTCTTTGCTCAACTCCTGCGACGATCTTCGCCTGTAGTTGTTTAGTAGGTGAACCTGCCCATGAATTTGGCAGAGCGGAACTCGTGTTCATCGGTCGAATGATCGGCGGAACAGAAAAGTTTCGCAGAGCGAATAACGCGCTCGAAGCTGGCGAGGTCCGTTTTACCGTCGAAGAGGTGTTCAAGGGTCAGGCAGCGGCGGTGTTTACCGTTAATGTTGCCAGTTTGCTTAACACAAGTTGCGCGTACGGAATGCAGCGCGGCCAGCGATATCTGGTTTACGCCATCCGCAGCGAGTATGGCCTCTACACTGGTGGCTGCACACGCACGATCCTAATGACTCACGAAGGCGTCGATGAAGATTTGAAGTTCTTGCGGAATCTTCCACCGCCCGGAGTGGGCGGAGATCTCACAGGCGTAATATCGGCGAATCTCAACGATAACAGCACTAACCCACTTGGCGACTTAAGTGTACGGATCACCGATGCCAACGGGCAGGTGTTCACCGCGTTCACTGACAAGAACGGCGAATACCGAGTCGAACGGTTAAAGCCCGGCAAGTACAAAGTTGAAATCGACCTTCCTGCTAATTATGTTTTAGAGACAAAGTTTGTTGAGGTCGAAGTTGAGGATCGCGCAACTTCATACGCTTCATTCGACCTCTTTATCGACGGCAGAGTCAGCGGACGCTTGATCGATGCGGAAGGGACCGCCATCAATGACCTTTCGATCCGGATGAGCCACAAGGAAAGGGGACTCTTCGGTCACTCAACGGGAAAGGATGGTCTGTTTGAGGTACGGAACGCTCCGCCGGGCGATTACGTGCTTTACGTCGAGCTGGTAGGCAACGATTTTTTGAACAACCGGAAGGCTTACTACTATCCTGGAACCTTCGAACTCAAGGAGGCGACGGTTGTGAGAGTCGGGTTCGGAGAGAAAGTTGAGGGCATAGAATTCCGTATGCCCGCTGGTTACGTCGTGCGTACGGTTGAAGGAGAAGTAGTGTGGCCTGATGGAACGCCGGCAAGGAATGCGGTTGTCATGTTGCTCTGCCAGCAAAGCACTGATCAGGAAGGTTACCGGTTGAATTCGGATCCTTCAGCGACAAAGACTGATGAGCATGGCCGGTTTCGATTAGAGGGCGTAACCGGAGACACTTACTGGGTGTTCGCGAAAGGCAAAAGAGAAGGTAAGAAATGGGGCGAACAAGTTGAAGGGCATTCAACTTCGCAAAAGATCTCGCTAACGGACAATCTCAAGAACCTCAAAATCAAGCTGTCCCGGTTGGGAAATTCCATTGGCTTCTGTGGCGAGCAATAGAACCGAACGCGGTAGCGTTGCGTCAAGACACACGCCAGCATCGTGATGCGTATGTTTGGACCCGACGCTACCGCGTTCGGTTCTGATTTTGGCTACGGCTCCCCGTCGCCTTTCTTTCCTTTTTTCTTCGCCGGAGCCTCTGCCTCGCGTGGTCGTGTAGCTGGTGGAGGCGTCGCTTCAACTTTTGGCGTTGTACTTTCAGGCTTCGGTTGCGCCGCCGGCTCGTCATCCGCTTTCGGCGGTGGCGGCATAGTCTGTTGTTCGAGTTTTGGCTCGGTTGTCGCCGCCGGCAAGGCATTTTCGTCTGCAGCTTCTTCTGCTTCTGCCGCGAGTTCGGCACGCTCAGCAGCTAGTTCGCGCTGACGTCGCCGGAAAAGTTCGCGCATGTCTTCCGGCATCTCGGGCGCCTTTGGAAACTCATCCTTGGGTTTGTCCTTGAGATAAGTCTTCATGAAGTCAACGAACATCGGCAGCGCGCCTTTACCTCCTGTCATGTCGTTGCCGAGTGGCTTCTTCTTACCCGGATAACCCATCCAAACGCCCGTCACGTAAGTTGGTGTGTAACCGATGAACCAAACGTCAGTGTGATCGTTGACTGTTCCGGTTTTTCCAGCGACCGGAATCGGCAGTGAACTGGCTGCGGTAGCTGTTCCGCCGGTCACCACACCGCGCATCATCGAAACCATCGTCAAGGCGACGTATGCGTTCATCACCTTGTACGTCGTTCGCTCCCACTCCTCGAGCGTCGCGCCATCGCGATCCAGAACCTTACGAATCAAATGCGGCTCGACGCGAATGCCTCTGTTTGGAAACGCAGAGTAGGCCGAGACCATTTGATCGAGCGGTACTTCGGTAGCGCCGAGTGCTGAAGGAAGATAAGGAGACATCGGCACTTTGACACCAAAGCGACGAACCATCTGTGCGCCCGTTTGAATACCGACGGTTTGCAACAGGTGCACAGCCTGAATATTCATCGACTTCGCGAGCGCCGTCTTCATCGGCAGATCGCCGGAACCAAGCGACCCGTCGTAGTTGTGTGGCTGCCAGTCGCCGATCTTGATCGGGGCGCCGCTGACCGGAGTCTCAGGAGTCATGCCCCATTCCACCGCCGCGGTGTAGATGAATGGCTTGAAGGCGGAACCGGTCTGTCGATACGCCTGCGTGGCGTTGTTGAATTTGTTGGTGTAGAAATCGTAACCGCCGACCATCGTGACGATCTCGCCAGTCTTCGCATTGAGCGTCATCATTGCGCCCTGGACGGCGGGGATCTGCGATAGCTCGACTTTCAAACGACGGTTCTTCTCGTCAACTTCCTTGATCTCAAACTCAGCGAGATGACCGTTCTTGAATTCGTCTTTCGGTTGACGTTTGCCCCAACCCATCTCGGCGGCCGTTAGAGTTGCAGTGTAATTGCCAAAGCGGACTGACGCTTCGTTGCGTGTGCGGTCCACTTTCATGATCAGCCCCATCAAGTGGCGGCCTGGTTCATAATCGTTGCCGTACCAATCAGGGTGCTTGTAGCTCGAGAGCTCCGGTTGGGTTGCCGGACCCTCACCGTTGTTAGTGCTGGTCGGAATCATCGTGTAGGCCGAGCGCCAACCGCTGTGCGTGCGGTCGTAGTTTCTCAGACCGGCGCGCACGACTTCGTAAGCTTTCGTCTGTGCCTCGACGTTGATTGTCGTGTAAACAGAAAGACCGCCCTGGGCGACGCGAGTGGTGTATTTGTCTTCCAGTTCCTGCCGAATGTACTCAACCGGATAATCGAACGGCGATGATTTGCGCTGCGATTGGTAATAAGCAGTATCTGCAAGTTGAATTGGTTTAGTCTTGGCCGCTTCGGCTTCTGCATGACTGACAAAACCATTCTTGGCCATGAGATCGAGGACGAGATCGCGACGTTCTTTCGCCTTGGCCGGGTTGGCAGTTGGTGAATAGTCGCTTGGTGCTTTGGGAATGCCGGCCAGCAAGGCAGCTTCACCGAGTGTCAGATCCTTGACGTGCTTTCCGAAGTACGTTTCCGAGCCCGCCTCCATGCCGTAAGCATTCGCGCCCAGAAACATGTGGTTGGTGTACAACTCCATGATCTGGTTCTTGGTGTAGTAGCGCTCGATCTGTAGTGCGAGAATCCACTCGTTTACTTTGCGTGTGTATGTTTGTTCCTTTGAAAGAAAAAGGTTTTTGGTGAGTTGTTGTGTAAGAGTTGAGCCGCCTTCGATCTTGTCGGTGGTTAGGTTCTTCCACGCGGCGCCCATGATGCGTATCGGATCGATGCCTATGTGATCGTAAAAACGAACATCTTCAACTGCGAGAATCGCGTTCTTTAGTACTGGCGGAATCTCTTCGTACTTGAGCGGGATTCTTTTTTCGAGAGCAAACTCACCGATAACTGTCTCACCATCGTCTGCGTAAACCCTGGTTACGACGCTCGGGCGATAAGTTGCGAGAGCTGCTACTTCGTTGGCTGCGCGGGAATAGTTCAGTTCGTAGGCGGCGATAATGCCGGTCAAGCCGCCGGCCGCGAGTGCCAGAAGTAAAACAGTCGGTAACCAAAGCCGTGCCAGCAGGTGTCTACGTTGTTCAGGAGGTGTATTGAGCACGGCCCGGGGCGAGTATTTCGAACGATTTGAAGCCATAGGTTAATTTTCTCCCAAAATAAGGTGCCTTAGAGTCGGTGCTGACGACAACGTGGCTAGCCACAGAAGCGGGGGAGAAGGGCGTTAGGCGTGGGTGATTATAGCCCAAAGTGGCTATTTTTTGCCCAAAGTGGCTATATGAAGCGGGTGCGGTAGCGCGGTATCAAGTGGCGCTTTATAATGACTTTGCTTCGCAAGACGGGGGCGACAGGCTTCGACAGGAACCTGAACGATCGTCGCGACGCATGCCGGGCTCCCTTATGCAGCTCGTTAAAACGCGTAGGGAAACACAACTGCCAATAACAATGAATTGGCTCTCGCTGCCTAATTAAGCACCGAGCGTCTCGCCGCAAGTTGCTCATGCGCGCGGAGGGAGATGTCACTTAGATGAGCTGGCCC
>JBIOVO010000338.1:0-7821 GCA_044867735.1 Pyrinomonadaceae bacterium
CCCACCCCTACAATTTAGGCTCGCCGGCTAACCAAGGGCCGTTTGGGTTTGTTCTCTGCCGGCTTGTTCGTCGTGATTGTGGGCGCGGTGCGATCGCTGAGCAAAGGTAGTGGGTTGATTGCTCCGCCAAGCGTGTAGACGCCGAAGTGAAGATGCGGCGGTGTGCCTTGCGCATTTCCAGTGGTGCCGACGTAACCCAGGACGGTACGAGTGGTGACGCGATCTCCGACTTCGATCCCGCGCGCGTAACGATCGAGATGAGCGTAGTAATAAACACGACCGCCCGAACCGATCACCGAGACGGTTTGACCGCCGAGATTGTTCTCACCAACCTTATAAACGAGTCCGTTGGTCGCGGATAGAATCGGCGTTCCGCGAGGCGCAAAGATATCCTGACCTTCGTGCTTTCGCCCCACACCGCGGGCCGCTCCCCAGGTGTCTGCGACCTGCTTCCTTGAGACATCTTCAAGCGGCATCGCGATTTTGGATTCGGGTGTTTGTGTGTAGAGCTTTGCAACCCGCGCATAGAAAACCGCAGTGTCAGCAATGTATCCGCCGACGCCTGTCACAAACAGGAACAGCAGCGTCACGGCCGATACGATAGAAAGTTTGACTAAGCGTCTCATTCGCGATTTGGGATGCAACGGCCGGGGCAGCCGGTTTGCTTTAGTGGCGATTTGTAATCGGGATATTCGCCGCATGCGAGCTAAAACGAACATGGCGGCGAGTGAGTTCCAAGACTTATCCACAGATTACGCAGATTCAAGTACCAATCTGCGTAATCTGTGGATAAAAACAGGGGATCGCCTATAACCCTTTGGTTGAGACTCCTCCTGAGAGGATCCAGCGGTCGGGATCGAGCTCGACCTTTCGCGGACGCATCGGCAGTCGGATCTTAAATGGGGTTGAAGCACCATCGACCAGCACGGTTCCCTGTGCCTCCTGCTTCTCACCAAATGAGAACTTAACCGGCAGGACCATGATCCAACCTTCCGGCGCATCCTGCTGCACGATTGTTCCTGAAACCAGAACCTTGCCGTCCGGTTGGTCCTCGATCTTGTAACGCAACTCGTACGACGGAAGCGCCGTTTGATAAACCGACTGCATAAACAGCCAGTCAAGGTTTCGCATGCCGTGCTTTTTGGCAATCGGCGATCTTGCAAAGTGTTCGTTAACTACCGCGCGGAAATCGTCGCTCGACGCCGTCTTGTCCCGATAACGTTCGACAAAGTCCGTCATCATCGTGAAGAAGGGTTTATCGTCACCTGTGCCCAGATCACTCAACATGAAATGCAACATGCGCAACACCAGTGCACCCTTGTTGTAGATCAACGCCTGATAGGCGCCAAGCGTTTTAGTCGTCGTTAACCGGTGCCCCAAAACGATTGGTCCAACGTCGACGAGCCTGCCCTTGCCGAGGCCGGTTAGTGTTACCGGCGGATCTTTCAGGGACGAGCGCAGCTGTCCGAGAAGCTCATCCTTCGCACCTTTACTCTCTCGCAATCCGGTGTAAAGCACTCCTGAATACTCCGCGAACCCTTCGCTGAGCCACTGGTCTCGATACGAACGCCAGGCAACGATGTTGCCCCACCACTGATGCGCTGTTTCGTGAGCAATGAACACGTAGGTGTACTTGCTGGCACGATCCGCCCGCGGAATCATCAGCAACGATGCGAAACCCTGTCCAAAACCGAACGGATGATAAGCGGCGTTGAAGGCAGGATACGGATAGTCTCCGAAGAGTATCGTGAAGTATCTGACTGAGTTGTTGAGCTCCGCGAGAATGAAGTCTTCCTTGATAGCGACCCTGTCACCCGGCATTGAATTGAACTCGAGGGGCGTTGGCGGCCCGCCTTTTTCCCACTTAACCGAATCGCTGTGTCGCTTGAACGGTCCGAGCGCGAAAGTGATGAGCGCGACAGGCTGCTTCATTTCATATTTGGAAACCAGCGCCTCTTTGTCTTCAGCGTCCGGCTCCTCACTGAGACGCAGGCCTATGCTTGCAACGTGAAGTCGCTTGGGATGGCGATAGGTCAGATCGTAAGTAGCTCGATCGAGATAACCGTGTCGTGGATACCAACTGTGGTTGGAGCGCGGATAGTAGATGTCCGGGATGTTATCGACATCTCTCAAAAACTCGCCTTCGAGAGTCATGTCGAGCACCAACTTTTCTCCAGCCTTTAGCGCGGCCGGCAGGAACACCGTACAGCCGGCTTCCCAATCCTCCTGCACCGCAAAAAGATCTTCGCCGCCTCTGCGAACTAACTTAATTCGCATGTTCTTTTTCAGCCGTACGTCATTAAACTCGCCGAGGCCTTCTCCGATGGTGAAAGTCACCGCTCGCACATTGGCTATGAGGGGTTCGGCTTCAATATGCGCGTAAAGCTTCATCAGGTCTTTGTGCCGGCGCAGATCGACGTCCATCCGGTAATGTTTGACATCGATCTGGTCGTGGGCATCAGAGTAGGCTACTGAACCGCGCTGGTAGTCTTCGAGTGAATAGAACGCCAGCCAAACTTGCAGGAAGTAAAGCGGAGAGTCATAGTTCCAGATGAGTCCCTTCTCTCCAGCATTGATGTTGAAGTTTGCAACCGGGATACGGGTCTGATGATCCAGCACGGTCGAGAAGCGTCCGCGTTTACCTCCATCGAAAGTCGCGAAGAAGAAACCCGGCTTCTCCAGATTGAGAATTGAGATCGCGAGCCGGGACGGTAGATTGGCCCCGGTTTGGCGCAACGTGCGTTCGTCCGCTTCGCGGGCCAACTTCTGCGCCCGAGCGTTTTCAGGACCAGCATCGGTTGTTGCTGTGCCGAAACTAGTCGCCGTGCCGTCAGTGAATCTGAACACGGCGGTTTTGAAATCCGACTCGATCACGTCCGCTCCCAGCAGACGCTTCACGTTCTCCTTTTCAAAGTCGCTCGGCGGTGTTTCGGCGCGAAACTTTCCGTCGCCGATAAACACTGCGCCCGTCGTTTGACCGTCGATCGGAGCACTCAAATAGACGAGTCCGGTGAGCGTGAGTTGAATCCGATCTCTCTTCAATTCGAGATTATTAACCTGGACGGTTCCGCCAGTCAGGGAAAAGGCTTTGAGTTGGTTATAGAGCTCTTTGTCTTTACCGCCTGCGCCATCCTGTGCGGACACTGCCGGCACGAGGAGCGTCAGGGCGAATAGACAGACGACCAGCAAAGCGGGAGTTCGGGAGGACGAGAGTTTCATAACGGGTCTCCGGTGAAGTATTCGATAATGCAAACTGCAAACTAATGGTTTCGGGAGCGGCAGTCAAGAACGGCTTTGGAAAGTTTTCCCAACGTCCGCGGTTGGGCTATTATCAGGGTTCAAAATGTCCCATACGACGAGCTTTGACCAGTTTTTGAGCGGTTTTCGCGAGACGGTCCTGGATGCGACTGCGCGCCTGAGTCAGATGACGCCCGAAGCGAGTCGGAGTAAGGAATCTGAAGACGACTGGGCGCCGATCGAGATTCTGGGTCACCTCGTGGATTCCGCGGCGAATAATCACCAGCGTTTCGTACGGGCACAGTTCAGCGATGAGCTTGTCTTTTCCGGTTACGAGCAGAACGGCTGGGTGAGCGCGCAGAAATATCGCGAGGAGTCGTGGCGCGACCTGATCCAGCTCTGGAGTTCTTATAATTTACATCTCCACCACATGGCGTCAGTCATACCGGCAGAGGTGCTGACAAAGTCGCGAAACAAACACAACCTCGACCAGATCGCGTTCAAGGCAGTCAGTACGAGTGACGCAGCCACGCTCGAATACTTCATCCGCGACTACGTAGACCATCTCCGGCATCATCTCGATCAAATATTTGGTGAAGAGAAACACTAGGAGCTTTCAATGGAGTTAACCTACGAACAACTGAAACACAAGACCGTTGCCGAGTTGCGTGACATGGCCAAGGGCATCGACCACGAAGCGGTGCAGGGCTACACGCAGATGAATAAGGACCACCTGTTGACAGCGATTTCGAAGGCGTTGGGTATTCACCACGAGCACCATGAGGTAGTGGGTGTTGATAAGGCATCCATCAAGGCGCGCATCAGGCAGTTGAAGACGCAAAGAGCGGCGGCGGTCGAGGCGCATGATCATGCGCAGCTCAAGGTCGTGAGACGCACGATTCATCGATTGAAGCGGCGGATTCACAAAGCCACGGTTTAATGACTTAACCACGGATTTACACGGATCATACTGATCGATCAGTATTATCCGTGTTAATCTGTGGTTAATTTACTTTCAACCAAAATCTCTCTAAAAGTGAGGTAGCTCATGAAGCAGGCTATCAATCTTAACGTAAACGGTGTCTCTCATACCGATGAGGTCGAACCACGCATGTTGCTCGTTCACTACCTGCGCGACGTGCTGGAGCTAACCGGCACGCACGTCGGTTGCGAAACGTCCCTTTGCGGCGCATGCACCGTCATGATCGACGGACAGGCCGTGAAGTCGTGCACGATGTTTGCCGTGCAGGCAGATGGCTCGTCAGTGACGACGATCGAGGGACTCGCGAAGAACGGCGAACTGCATCCGGTCCAGGAAGGTTTCTGGGAAAGACACGGACTACAGTGCGGCTACTGCACGCCCGGAATGATCGTGACGGCCGCGCAATTACTCGATCGCAACGCCAATCCATCGCGCGAAGAAATCTGCCACGGTCTGGAAGGCAATCTCTGTCGCTGCACTGGCTATCAGCACATCATCGAAGCCGTGCAATACGCAGCGAAGAAGGCGGGGGCCCAATGACAAACAATTACGTTGGCCAACGAGTAAAACGCACCGAGGATCCCCGACTGATCAAAGGCCTCGCGCACTACGTCGACGACATCGTCTTGCCGGGCACGTTGCACGTCGCCTTCGTCCGTTCGATCTACGCGCACGCGAAGATCAACAGCATCGACACCAGTGCGGCTTTAGCGGCTCCCGGCGTCGTCGCTGTTTACACCGGTAAGGACGTCGCCGACAAGATCGGACCGGTTCCCTGCGCGGGTGCGTTGCCCGATCTGAAAGTTCCCGATCATCGCGTGCTCGCCGGCGCCAAGGCTTACTTTGTCGGTCATCCGATCGCGGCTGTCGTTGCCACCGATCGGTATGCCGCGTACGACGCCGTCGATCTGGTTGTGGTGGACTACGAGGAACTTCCGGTTGTCACGGATGTGGAACAAGCTGCTGCTGGTGGACCAGTAATTCACGACGGCTTCGGCGACAATATCGCTTACCGGTTGACGTCCGGCGAAGGCGATGTCGACGCCGCGTTTGCAGCCGCTGATCGCACCGTCAAACAACGCATACTTCACCGGCGCCTCGCCCCCATCGCGATGGAGCCCAGAGGCGTACTCGCGCGCTATTTTCCGGGCGAAGAAGATCTGACTCTGTGGTCGTCAACGCAGATCCCGCACCTCATGCGCACTCAAGTCGCCCTCATGATCGGAATGCCCGAGAACAAGTTGCGCGTGATTACACCTGAGGTCGGCGGTGGTTTCGGATCCAAGCTGAACGTTTACGCGGAAGAAGCCCTGCTCAGTTGGATCTCGATGCAACTCAACAAGCCAGTCAAGTGGATTGAAACCCGGCGCGAAAATATCCAGGCGACCATTCACGGTCGTGGTCAGGTGGGCGATATCGAAGTCTCGTTCAAGAACGACGGCACGATTCTCGGTCTACGTTACAGCGTGCTGGCCGACATGGGCGCGTATCATCAACTGCTAACGCCCGCGATTCCGACCTTAACCGGCCTGATGCTCTCTGGCGCATACAAGATTCCGGCGATCCAGATGAACATCACCGCTTGCTTCACCAACAAGATGGCGACCGACGCTTATCGCGGCGCCGGGCGCCCGGAGGCGACTTATGTCGTCGAGCGTGCGTTGGATTTGGTCGCCGCTGACCTCGGCGTCGATCCCGCGGAAGTTCGTCGTAAGAACTTCCCTGCACCGGACGAGTTTCCGTTCCACACGGCCACGGGTCTCGATTACGACAGCGGCGATTACGAAGCCGCGTTGAACAAAGCGCAAAACATTGCCGGTTACGCAAAACTTCGCGAAGAACAGAAGAAGGCGCGTGAAGAAGGTCGTCTGATCGGGATTGGTATTTCAACTTACGTTGAGATTTGCGCGCTTGGTCCATCTCAGGCGATGCCTGCCGGCGGTTGGGAGAGTGCGACAGTCCGCATCGAGCCGACCGGAAAGGTGACGGTGCTGACCGGTGCATCGCCACACGGTCAGGGACAGGAGACTTCCTTCGCACAAATTGCCGCTGATGAACTGGGAGTAGGTATTAATGACGTCACAGTGATTCACGGCGACACAGGAATCGTTCAATACGGCATCGGAACTTTTGGCAGTCGCGCCACTGCCGTCGGTGGTACGGCGGTTTACGTCGCGATTCAAAAGCTAAAAGAGAAAGCGCACAAGATTGCATCGCACATGCTGCAAGCGGATGCGACGCGCGTTTCATTCGAAGGCGGAAAGTACTCCCTACAAGCAGCAGCCGCAGCCGCGGCGGGAACTTCCGAGCCCGTGGTCCCGGTTGGTGAAGCTCCTGCGGGAGCGCTGCCCGAACCGCAAACCGAAGGCAAATCGAGTTTGTCGCTGACCGACATTGCCCTCGCCGCACACCTCGCCAAGGATCTGCCGCCGGACACAGAGCCCGGTCTTTCTGCGACCTACTTTTTCGAACCAAAGAATTTCACGTTCCCGTTCGGCACGCACATCGCGGTGGTCGAAGTGGATCGCGATACCGGCGACATCAAGTTCCTGCGCTACGTCGCAGTTGATGATTGCGGCAAAGTGATCAACCCGTTACTGGTCGACGGACAAGTTCACGGCGGCATCGTTCAATCGATTGGCCAGGCAATGTATGAGGAAGTGGTCTACGACGAGCAGGGCCAGTTACTAAGCGGCACATTAATGGACTACGCCGTACCGCGTGCGCATCACATTCCGGACTTCGAACTCGATCGAACCGAAACCCCTTCGCCGGTTAATCCGCTCGGCGTAAAGGGAGTCGGCGAGGCGGGAACGATCGGCGCGACACCTGCGATTGTCGGCGCGATTGTCGATGCGTTGTCGCCGTTTGGCGTGAAGCATCTGGATATGCCGGTGAAGCCGGAGAATGTGTGGCGCATCATCAACGGCCACTGATTGAGACGATCTGAAGAGGAGCAAACATGATACCCGCACCTTTCGATTACAGAGTGCCCGCGAGCCTCGAAGAAGCTGTTGGACTATTGGCGAGCGATCCGGATGGAACAAAGGTTTTGGCTGGCGGACATAGTCTGATTCCGGCGATGAAGCTGCGCCTGGCGCAACCGCAGTTGCTCGTCGATATCGCGCGCATCAAGTCGCTGGCGTACATCCGTGAAGAAGGCGATCAGATTCTAATCGGCGCGACGACGACGCATTATCAACTCGAATCGTCAGATCTCCTCAAGCGCATCTGCCCACTACTCCCGATGTGTGGCGCCAGCATCGGCGACGTACAGGTGCGTAACAAGGGAACGATTGGCGGCAGCGTCGCACACTCCGATCCGGCAGGCGATTGGCCTGCGGCAGTCCTTGCGCTCGACGCCGATGTGGTTTTAGTTGGGCCAAACGGCGAGCGTACAGTTAAAGCCACAAACTTCTTCGTCAATCTGATGACAACCGATCTCCAACCCGGCGAGATACTGCGCGAGATTCGTATCAGGAAACCCAGCGGACGTTTTGGCCAGGCTTACCAGAAAGTTCCTCATCCGGCGTCCGGTTTCGCGGTTGTCGGCGTCGCGGCTCATCTCGTGTTGAATGACGATGGTTCGTGTAAGTCAGTTG